>NZ_LR590469.1:1823363-2127257 GCF_901472495.1 Yersinia enterocolitica subsp. enterocolitica | reverse complement strand
TGCATTGGAAGGTGAACTTGACGGTGTAGTAATTACCGTTCCGGCTTACTTTGATGATGCTCAGCGTCAGGGAACCAAAGATGCAGCCCGCTTAGCGGGGTTGCATGTGTTGCGTTTGCTTAATGAGCCGACCGCAGCGGCTATCGCCTATGGTCTGGATTCAGGCCAGGAAGGGGTGATTGCTGTTTACGACTTAGGCGGCGGAACATTTGATATCTCTATCTTGCGCTTAAGCCGTGGCGTGTTTGAAGTGTTGGCAACTGGCGGTGATTCTGCGCTGGGTGGCGATGACTTCGACCACTTATTAGCTGATTGGCTGCGCGAGCAAGCTGGTATTGATTCCCGTGATGATCATGGTGTCCAGCGGCAATTACTTGATGCGGCGATCGCAGCCAAAATTACGTTGAGTGATGCCGAGGTTGCTGATGTCTCGGTCGCTGGTTGGCAAGGGCAAATCACCCGTGAGCAATTTGAATCGCTGATTGTTTCATTAGTTAAGCGCACATTAATGGCTTGTCGTCGTGCGTTAAAAGATGCTGGCGTGACGGCTGACGAAGTGTTGGAAGTGGTGATGGTAGGCGGTTCGACCCGCGTGCCGTTGGTGCGTGAGCAGGTGGGGCAATTCTTTGGCCGCACGCCACTGACCTCAATTGATCCCGATAAAGTGGTCGCTATTGGCGCGGCGATCCAAGCAGACATTCTGGTGGGGAATAAACCTGACAGTGATATGTTGCTGCTGGATGTTATCCCGCTGTCATTAGGGCTGGAAACTATGGGCGGTTTAGTGGAAAAAGTGATTCCACGCAATACCACCATTCCGGTCGCCCGCGCGCAAGAGTTCACCACCTTTAAAGATGGTCAGAGTGCGATGACTATCCACGTGCTACAAGGTGAACGCGAGTTGGTACAGGATTGTCGTTCTCTGGCCCGCTTTGCCTTACGTGGTTTGCCGCCGCTGCCAGCGGGAGGGGCGCATATTCGTGTGACTTTCCAGGTTGATGCGGATGGGTTATTGAGTGTCACGGCGATGGAGAAATCCACCGGCGTGGAGGCATCGATTCAGGTGAAGCCTTCCTATGGGCTATCCGATGATGAAATTGCCAATATGATTAAAGATTCAATGGCGAATGCGCAAAGTGATATCGGCGCGCGTAAGCTGGCGGAACAACAAGTCGAAGCCTCTCGTGTGCTGGAAAGTTTACAAGGCGCATTGGCAGAAGATGCAGCATTACTCAGTGAGCAAGAAAGTACTGCTATCGCTCAGGCGATGGCGGCATTACAGCAGCAGATGCAGGGCACTGACCCACACGCAATCGAAGCTGCGATAAAAGCGTTAGATGCACAAACGCAAGATTTTGCCGCGCGCCGAATGGATGCTTCTATTCGCCGTGCTTTGGCTGGCCATTCAGTGGATGAGGTTTAATCATGCCCAAAATAGTATTTCTGCCCCATAAAGACCTTTGCCCAGATGGTGCAGTACTGGAAGCAACTCAAGGTGAAACCATATTAGATGTCGCCTTGCGTAATGGAATCGACATCGAGCATGCCTGTGAGAAATCCTGTGCTTGTACCACTTGCCACTGTGTGGTGCGGGAAGGTTTTGATTCTCTGCCAGAAAGCAGTGAACTGGAAGATGACATGCTGGATAAAGCCTGGGGGCTGGAGCCAGAAAGTCGCCTGAGTTGTCAGGCCAGAGTGACGGATGAAGATCTGGTGGTTGAGATCCCGCGTTATACCATTAACCATGCGCGAGAGCATTAATCATACTCGTTATACTTCAAGCTGCATGTGCGTTGGCTGCGTTCTCGCACCCGAATCATTGACACACGTCAACTCATCGGGACTAATGAGCCTCATCCTTGAGGCTCACCCTGCGGGCTAGCATAAATGCTGTTCAAATCGGTTCCCGACCGATTTGTCTCTCAATTGCCGCCTTCCTGCAACTCGAATTATTTAGAGTATATACACGAGGACATGATATGAGTTTAACCTGGCAAGATACCCGCGAAATTGGCGAAGCGCTGTATGATCAGTTTCCGGATACTGATCCGAAAACAGTGCGTTTCACCGATATGCACCAATGGATCTGCGACTTAGAAGATTTCGATGATGATCCGCAGGGATCAAATGAAAAAGTGCTGGAAGCGATCCTTCTGGTCTGGTTAGATGAGTTTGAATAAATACCTGAGGGTCGCACGAGCGGCCCTTTTTTCTACCCGATTTGATATCTTATACCCAAAGTCATTGGCGTTGCAGGTAGGCAGCCAGAAAACGAACCCCGATGAGCTTACTTAAGTAAGTGATTCGGGTGAGTGCGCGCAGCTAACCCCCCTGTAGCGTCAAGAACGAAGGGTATACAGTAAAAAATAATAATGACGAGGTAGTCTATGACAGAAACAATGCAAGTATCCCTATCAAATAACCCAGCTGACGCCCGTTGGGGTGAGAAAGCTTTACTCAGCACCGATGCTGAGGGGATAACGATTCATCTGACCGGTAATGGTAAATTAGGTGCGATTCAACGTGCCGCCCGTAAAATCGACGGGCAGGGCATCAAACACGTAAAATTGGCCGGGGACGGCTGGGGTTTGGAACAAAGCTGGGCATTCTGGCAGGGGTTCCGTGGGCCAAAAGGCCAGCGCAGCGTGGAGTGGGCAGAACTGCCAGAGAACGAAAAAACCGAGCTGGAGCAGCGGCTGAAAATTATTGACTGGGTGCGCGATACTATTAATGCACCAGCAGAAGATTTGGGGCCAGAGCAACTGGCTAAAAACGCGATCGATTTACTGTGTTCAGTATCATGCGATGCTGTTAGTTACCGTATTACCAAAGGCGAAGATCTGCGTGAGCAGGGTTATGCCGGGATTTACACTGTCGGTCGTGGTTCTGATCGCGCGCCGGTGTTGTTGGCGTTGGACTATAACCCAACCGGCAATCCCGATGCGCCAGTGATGGCGTGCCTGGTCGGTAAAGGTATTACTTTTGATTCAGGCGGTTATAGCCTGAAACAGAGTGCCTTTATGGATTCGATGAAATCCGATATGGGTGGTGCGGCGACAGTTACCGGTGCATTGGCACTGGCTGCGGCTCGTGGTTTGAAAGAGCGCGTGAAACTGTATTTGTGTTGCGCAGATAATATGGTGAGCGGTAATGCCTTTAAGCTGGGTGATATCATTCGCTATCGTAATGGCAAGACGGTTGAAATCATGAATACCGATGCCGAAGGGCGCTTGGTATTAGCCGATGGCCTGATTGATGCGTCGGAACAGAATGCACCGCTGATTATTGATGCTGCTACCTTAACCGGCGCGGCGAAAACTGCCTTGGGTAATGATTACCATGCTCTGTTTAGCTTTGATGATCAACTGGCGCAACAGTTGTTAAGCAGTGCCAAAAGTGAGCACGAACCTTTCTGGCGTTTGCCGCTGGCAGAATTCCATCGCAGCCAGTTACCGTCTAATTTTGCTGAATTGAATAATGTCGCGGGGGCAGCCTACAGTGCCGGTGCCAGCACAGCTGCTGCGTTCTTGTCGCATTTCGTGAAAGAGTATCAGCAAGGCTGGTTGCACATTGACTGCTCTGCCACTTACCGTAAAGGCGCGGTTGAGCAATGGTCGGCCGGTGCTACAGGTCTGGGAGTTCGTACTATTGCTAACTTACTGTTGGCGAAAGCAAAACAGTAAGTTAGGTGAATTAAGGGGCTAGCACACCTACGGGCACTCCGGCGGCTCATGCCGCTACGACCCGAACGGTGCGCTTCCCCTTTGTTTGGCTTTGTAAGCTACCAATGGGGCGCATTTACGTCCCTTTGTTCGATCTGCTTGACGTTTTTCGGAGTACAAGATGAGTTTGCCACAACCCCCTGCAGCTGATAGCCACGTAAGTCACCATCATGATGAAGACCAAAATCTGGAGTCTTTGCTGAAACTGGCGGCGACGGAATCAATTCATCGCACCGCCTTTTTCCGTGCATTGTTAGATGCGACAGTTTTAGTGCTGGTGGACGATTCAGAGCAGCGCAGTGAAGACGGCGAAATGACATTCACTGCGGGCAATGGGGTGAATATTCTGCATTGGGAAAAGCAGGATGGTGAATCGGTCATTCCATTCTTTACCTCGGTAGAGGTGTTACAGCAGGCGCTGGATATCGCCGAAGATCAACCGATTGGCAGTGAAAAACTGTCTATTAATGCCCCAAAACAGCCTTTCATCGCGATGCCAGTGCGGGTGTTATTTGAAATGACACAGGGCGCGCATTTGTTTTTGAATCCTAAATCAGAGCACGGTAAAGAGTTTTGGCCGCAAGAAGTGGCAATGTTATTGGAAAACGGCGGTTTAGCTCAACCGGCGGAAATGGTAGTGGATAAAGAGAGTCAAATTCTACTGGGCCAACCGGAAGAGTACCCGTCGGCAATGGTGGATGCTTTGATTCAACTGTTCAGCCAACGCAAACCGGTGCGGCGTGCATTTCTGGCGCTGATGCATGATAAGAGTGTCGATGAGAAACCTAACTTATTGGTTGGGCTGGAAGTCGATGGCTCCATTGACGAAATTGACCAACTGATTCAAGAGGCCGGTAATGTGGCCAGTGACCATGCACCTGATGATGGCCCGGTCGATTTTTGTGTGGTGAATGAGAACGAACGGGGAGTCAGTCATTATCTGATGACACATACCCAGGCATTTTACCAGCGCAGATGGGGCAGTTGGCTGAGAAATGCGATTCCTGCAAGTAGTCATTAATTATTAGTCATTAATCATTAGTCACGGGGCAAGATATGAACCACAACGGATTGCAGCGGTTAATGTCGAAAATAAAAGGGTGTCAAACCGCCCTGTTGGTCAGTATCTTATTGTTATTGGCGGGCTGCGATGATGGGAGCAAAAATAAGGATGTAGCAGCACCATCAGCCCCAGTGGCTACACAGATAAGTGAATCGGCAGCTAAAGCACCGGCCAGCAAAATAAACGATGCAAACAAATTGATAGAGTTGGCGCAACAGCATGTAGGCCAACAGCTCACTTTACTGGATGCCTCTGAGCTACAACTCGAGGGGGCCAGTGCCATGGTGCTGACTTTCTCGCAGCCATTGGATCCCAAGCAAGACTTCTCCTCACGGGTTCATTTGGTTGATACCGTCAGTGGAAAAATAGACGGAGCCTGGGAGCTGTCAGACAACCTGATGGAGCTGCGGTTACGCCATCTTAAACCTGAGCGTAAATTACTGCTGACTGTCGACAGCACCTTGCAAGGGATTGGTGGCTCTGAGCTGGGTAATCAACAGCAGCAGCAAATCACCACCCGCGATATCAAACCAAGTGTTGGCTTTGCCAGTAAAGGCTCTTTGTTACCGGGTAAATTGGCCCAAGGCTTGCCAGTGATGGCGCTCAATGTTGATAGTGTTGATGTTAATTTTTTCCGCATTAAGCAAAGCAGCCTGGCTAATTTCCTCGCCAGCTGGCAGTACCGCAGTGCGCTATCGAACTGGGAATCGGACGAATTATTAAAAATGGCTGATCTGGTTTATACCGGCCGTTTTGATCTTAATCCCGCCGCTAATACTCGCGAAAAGTTGTTACTGCCATTAGCTGATATCAAGCCGCTGCAAGAGTCCGGCGTCTATCTGGCGGTGATGCAACAAGCCGGGAGTTACAATTATACCAATGCCGCCACCTTATTTACCCTGAGCGATATTGGCGTTTCGTTGCACAGCTACCATGACAGAATGGATGTCTTTACCCAAGCATTGGCGGGTGGGGCAGCTCTGAAAGGGGTATCGCTACAATTGCTGGATGAAAAAGGCCAGGTACTGGAGCAGGCTGAAACTGACAGTCAGGGCCATGCGCAATTGGAAAAGAATGCCAAAGCCAAATTGCTATTGGCTGCGCAAAATGGGCAGACCAGCCTGATTGATCTCAATGCTCCGGCGCTGGATCTGGCTGAGTTTGATATCGCTGGCCCAGAAGGTTTCCAGAAGCAGTTTTTTGTTTTCGGCCCGCGCGACTTGTATCGCCCCGGAGAAACCTTAATTGTCAACGGGTTGCTGCGCGATGCCGATGGTAAACCACTGACCACCCAGCCGGTTAAAGTGGATATTCTCAAGCCGGATAATCAAGTGGTGCGCAGCTTTGTCTGGCAGCCGCAAGACGGTTTGTATCAATACCAATACGCGATTGCCGAAAGTGGCCCGACCGGCGAATGGTCATTGCGCATGAATTTGGGCGACAATCAGCCGCGCCTGTACAAATTTAAAGTGGAAGACTTCCTGCCAGAACGGATGGCACTTGAGATTGCCAGTCGTAAAGAGCCGATTGCCACCGACAGCGAAGCCAGCTTTGCCATCACTGGTCGCTATCTCTACGGCGCTCCGGCCTCCGGTAACCGATTGCAAGGGCAATTATTCCTGCGCCCACTGCGCGAAGCGGTTGCCTCATTACCTGGTTTTGAATTCGGTTCGATTATCGAAGAAAACCTTTCACGTACCTTGGATGAGTTTGATACCACACTCAACAGCGACGGCCAAACTGACGTTGAAGTTGATAACAGCTGGCAGAATGCGCAATCACCACTGAAGCTGATTTTACAGGCCAGTTTGCTGGAGTCCGGCGGGCGGCCAGTCACGCGGCGCGCTGAGCAAGCTTTGTGGCCAGCTGATGCGCTGGTCGGTATTCGCCCGCTATTCAACAAGCAGCAAGTTTATGATTACCGCAGTGACAGCTATAAATCACAAGCCATGGTCGATCAGGACACCAGCGCTGATTTCGAAATTGTTTATGCTAATGCTGACGGTAAAAAACTGGCGGCGAAGGGTTTGAAAGTGAAGTTGGTGCGTGAGCGCCGTGATTACTATTGGCAGTGGTCAGAAAGTGATGGTTGGCAGTCATTGTATGATAAAAAAGATCTGACACTGGCCGAGCAGTCAGTGAATGTTCCCGCCAACGGCAGCGCCAAAGTCAGCTTCCCGGTGGAGTGGGGGGGCTTATCGTATTGAGGTGAGTAATCCAGATAATGAATTAGTCAGTAGCTCTCGTTTCTGGGCCGGTTACAGTTGGCAGGATAATACTGCGGGCAGTGGTGCTGTGCGGCCAGACCAAGTCAAACTGACACTGGATAAACCGGCTTACCGCCCTGGCGAAAAAGTAAAACTGCACATTGAAGCACCGGCTGCCGGTAATGGCTATCTGCTGGTGGAATCCAGTGATGGCCCATTGTGGTGGCAGGAAGTGACTATTCCAGCTGGCGGCGCTGAGGTTGAAGTGCCGATTAACAAAGAATGGAATCGCCATGATTTATATCTCAGTGCGACAGTGATTCGCCCTGGTGATAAGTCACAGCAGGCGACACCAAAACGCGCCATTGGTTTGCTGCATCTGCCGCTGGTGGATGAAACCCGCAAATTAGCTCTGGAGCTGGAATCACCTGAGCGTATCCGTCCGAATCAGACTTTAACCGTCAAAGTGAAAGCTAGCCGCAGTGGTGCGCCGTTACCTGAAAAAGTGCAAGTGTTGCTGTCCGCCGTTGACAGCGGAATTCTTAATATTACTGATTACGCCACGCCCGATCCCTATGACGCCTTCTTGGGTCGCAAGCGCTACAGTGCCGACCAATATGATGTTTACGGGCAATTAATTGAAGGGCAGGGGCGTCTGGCGAGCCTGCGCTTTGGCGGGGATGGTGCTGAAGAAGATGCACTCTCCCGTGGTGGTAAAAAACCGATAACTGAAGTCACTATTGTGGCGCAACAGGCCCAACCGGTGACCTTAAACGCACAGGGTGAGGGCACTATTGAGCTGGCTATTCCGGACTTTAACGGCGAACTACGCCTGATGGCACAAGCCTGGAGTGATGAAGATTTCGGTAAAGCTGAATCTAAAGTGGTGGTCGCGGCACCGCTAATTGCCCAACTTGCTACCCCGCGTTTTCTGGCGGGAGGAGACAGCACCCAACTGGCATTGGATTTGAGTAATCTATCCGGCCAGCCGCAAACGCTGTCACTTAACTGGGCTGCCAGTGATTTACTGGCACTGAATGGCGCGTCAACTCAAACTCTTTCGCTGGCAAATGGCGAGCGCAAAACCGTGCTGATCCCGGTACGGGCATTGAATGGTTTTGGCCAGGGTGATATCGGCCTGACTATTACCGGTATGGTTTTACCGAATGAGAAACTGCCCAATTATCAGCATCATTGGAAAATAGGCGTGCGGCCAGCATACCCAGCCCAGACGCGCCATTTCGCCAATGTGTTGCATAGCGGTGACAGCTGGAGCCTGCCAGCGGAGGCCACCAAAGGGCTGACTCCTGAAACTCTGCAAGGGCAACTGCTGATAACCAGCCGGCCACCGCTGAATTTAGCGCGCTACATCACTGAATTATATGCCTATCCTTATGGCTGTCTGGAGCAGACAGTGAGCGGGTTGTATCCGTCGTTGTACAGCAATCATGCTCAACTGACGGCACTCGGTATTAAGGCCGATAGTGACGAGAAACGGCGTAAAAGCATTGATGTCGGTATCGAGCATTTGCTCAGCATGCAGCGCTATAACGGCGGTTTTGGTTTGTGGAGCAATGATAGCCCGGAAGAATTCTGGCTGACGGCGTACGCCACTGACTTCCTCTATCGCGCCAGCCAGCAGGGGTATAGTGTGCCGGTGGCTGCGCTCACAGCGGCGAATAATCGTTTGCAGCGCTATTTGCAAGATCCGAGTCAAATTGAAATTCGTTACAGCGAACAGACCAAACACACGCGCTTTGCGGTGCAAGCTTACGCGGGCTTGGTATTGGCACAACAGCAGCAAGCTTCATTGGGGGCTTTGCGCCAATTATCTACCCGCAGCAATGATGCGCGTTCCGGCCTGCCGTTGGTGCAACTGGGCGTTGCACTGAAATTAATGGGGGACATGCCGCGGGCCAAAGAAGCCATTACCCAAGGGCTGAATACCACCCGCAGTGATAAAGACTATTGGCTGGAGGATTACGGCAGTTCACTGCGCGATGATGCGCTGATTTTGGCACTGCTGACTGACAATAACTTGCTGGCGCAAGATCGTGATACGCGCCTATTGGCACTGTCTGATGGGTTAACCAGCCGCAACTACCTGTCAACGCAGGAGAGCAATGCGGTATTCCTCGCGGGCCGTACATTGATGAGTGGGGCAGAAACGCCGTGGCAAGTAGCGATTGCACCGCAAGTTGAACCAATTGAGCAGGCCGAGACACTGACGCAAAGTGCGGCATTGAATCAAAACTGGTCAGCACAACAATTGGCGGGCGGGATGCAATTACAAAACCGCGGCGACGTTGCATTGTACAGCCGCATGAATGTGGTGGGGTATCCACAGCAAACGCCAGCGCCATACAGCAACAATTTACATATCACCCGCAGTTATATTGGGCTTGATGGTCAGCCGCTGCGCTTATCCCAATTGAAGAGTGGCGAGTTAGTTCTGGTGCATTTAGATGTTTGGGCTGATCAGCGGGTACCCGATGCGCTGGTGGTCGATTTGCTGCCAGCCGGTTTGGAGCTGGAAAACCAGAACTTGGGCGACAGCAGCGCCAGCTTGGGGGAGAGTGCCAGCAGCGTGACCGAGTTGATGCAGGATATGCAGCAGTCAGATATCAAGCATCAGGAGTTCCGTGATGACCGCTATGTTGCCGCCGTCAATGTTGATGCTTACCGCCATACTACATTGTTATATCTGGCGCGCGCAGTGACGCCGGGGGTCTATCAGGTGCCTGCGCCGCAAGTGGAGTCGATGTATGTTCCGGATTGGCGAGCGCTGGGCAGCACGGTGCCGCAGCTTGAAATAGTTAAGTAAACACTTACTCCCCTTTTGCGGCGGTCAGCAAAGGGGGAGCCAGTTACCTTTGATGCTAAAAATGTGCTTTTCCCGTCATCGCCGTAAGATCTGGGTGCTGGCGCTTATGGTGGTGCTGTTTCCGGCTATCTTGTGGCTGGCGGATAAGCGCTGGCCGCTGCCACTGACTGAAGTGCAGGTGGCGCGGGTAGTGGTCGCCGAGGATGGGACACCGTTATGGCGTTTTGCCGATGCTGACGGGGTTTGGCGTTATCCGGTGACGCTGAAAGAGGTTTCCCCTTATTACCTGCAAGCGCTGCTGACCTTTGAAGACCGCTGGTTCTATTCTCATCCCGGAGTGAATCCATTGGCACTGGCCCGCGCCGCCTGGCAGGATTTGCGCGCAGGTAAGATTCTGTCTGGTGGTAGTACACTTTCGATGCAAGTTGCCCGCCTGATTGACCCACATCCCCGCACGTTAGCCGGTAAATTGCGCCAGGTGTGGCGAACGGCTCAGCTGGAATGGCACTTTTCTAAAGATCAAATCCTCGAAATCTATCTTAATCGCGCCCCTTTCGGTGGTACGTTGCAAGGCATTGGCGCGGCCAGTTGGACATATCTGGGTAAACCCCCTTCACAATTAACGCCGGCAGAAGCCGCGCTATTGGCCGCGTTGCCCCAGGCACCGAGCCGCTTGCGCCCAGATCGCTACCCGTTGCGAGCTAAAGCCGCGCGCGATAAAGTGTTAAGTCGGCTGGCCGATTATCAGGTATGGTCGGCTGAGCAGGTGGCTGATATCAAACAAGAAGATATCTGGCTGGCACCGCGTCAGGTGCCGCAATTAGCGCCATTATTGGCCCGACGCTTAACCCGTGGTAATCAACGGGAAGTGATTCAAACTACGGTGGATGCCGGTTTACAGCGGCAATTAGAAGATATGACCGCAGGTTGGCGTCACCAACTCCCAGAGAAAACCTCATTGGGATTGCTGGTGGTCGACCATACCAATATGAAAGTGCGTGCTTACCTCGGTTCGGTTGATTTTCAAGATGACCGCCGCTTCGGGCATGTAGATATGGTTAGCGCCTGGCGCTCGCCGGGGTCCACACTCAAACCATTTCTGTATGCTATGGCCTTAGATGATGGCCTAATTCATGCAGAATCACTGCTGCAAGACGTGCCGCGCCAGTTTGGCGATTATCGACCCGGTAACTTTGATACCGGTTTCCACGGCCCGGTCAGTGCCAGCGAGGCTTTGGTGCGCTCTTTAAATCTGCCAGCGGTACAATTACTCGAAGCTTATGGCCCGAAGCGTTTTACCGCTAATTTACGTAATGGCGGTTTGAACTTACGTTTCCCGCTGCACAGTGAACCCAGTTTGGCGGTGATCCTCGGCGGTACAGGTTCACGGCTGGATCAATTAGTCGCAGCCTACAGTGCTTTTGCGCGGGGCGGCATGGCGGCAACGTTGCGCTTCGAGTCACAACAGCAGATACAGGAACGGCGTTTGTTTTCCGCCGGCGCGGCATGGATTACCCGGCGAATCATGGCGGGGGAAGCCCGACCATTACCGGACGATATTTTGCCCGCCACGGTGCCATTGGCATGGAAAACCGGCACCAGCTATGGTTACCGTGATGCGTGGGCGATTGGCATTAATGCGCGCTATACCATTGGCGTGTGGGTCGGTCGGCCAGATGGTACCCCGGTCGCTGGACAGTTTGGTTATGCCACTGCCATCCCTATCCTCAATCAAGTCAATAACTTACTGATGACGAGCTTACAGCAAAATGGTCGTCAATTACCTCTTGATCCAAAACCGTCGTCTGTCAGTCGCGAAGAGATTTGCTGGCCGGGTGGTCAACCTTTGGCGGCCGGAGACACTAATTGCCGCCAACGTCGACAAAGCTGGGTTCTGGATGGCACTTTGCCGCCCACCCTGGCAGCACCGGGTCAGGAAAATTCACAAGGCGGCCAGTTCACTATTTGGTTGAATCCACAAGGCCAGCGAGTCGCTGCTGATTGCCAGGGCGCTATGCCGGTCGCATTAGCATTGTGGCCCTTGCCACTTGAACCCTGGCTACCGATGACAGAGCGCCGAAATCATCGATTGCCTGCGGCCAGCAGTGAGTGCTCACCTCAAGGTGGAATAGATGCAGCACCGCTGTTGATTCTGGGAATACGCGATGGGGCAGTGCTTAAGCGCTTACCGGGCCAAAATAGTCTGGATCTGCGCCTGACGGCTCAGGGGGGGCTGGGCCAACATTGGTGGTTCCTTGACGGGGAACAAGTTGCCGTCACTGAGCATGACCAATCATGGGTGCAAACCTTATCAGTGCCCGGTCGCCATCAGCTTAATGTATTAGATGAAAGCGGGCAGGTGGCTAATCTATTATTTCGTGTAGAATAAATATTTTAAATTAATTACTGATAACCTATAGCTTACTTTTATATTTCATCATTAATTAATGTTTTTGTGATAAATAAAATAATTTCAAAGTTTTTATTTGTTAGATAAATTAGCACCGCATGGGTACTCCATATCGTTATTTGTGGTAGGAGGATAGTGTGATGATTAATAACATTTTATTTATGATTTTATTTTTGATAGTATTAATAACTAATGTTTTTGCTGAACAACCTAAAATATGTTTTTTTGCTGATGAAGGTTTTCAAGGGAAATCTATTTGTGCTACTCAAGGTCAGGCGGTTAGCGACCTTAAAATGGAATGGAATGATCGGATTTCATCTATTGCTATTCCTCCCGGCATGGTGGTTACTGCCTTTCAGGATATCAATTTTTCCGGCAAGAATTTCACCTTTAAGGAAAGTGTCGATTTATACCTTTCTCGCCGCTGGGCAGATTTAAATGATGCTATCAGATCTTTTAAAATCAGAAGTGCCGCCTGCTTTTATGAAACTGATGATTTTGGCGGGGAGTCAATATGTTTATCGGGTAACGAACGAATAGATCTTTATCACTCAAGTGATCTCTCTCTTGGTCAACATCATATTTTGAATCCACTGAATGATAGAGTTAACTCTATAAAAATCCCACCTAATACACAAGTCACTGTTTATCAAGATAATAACTACAGTGGAAAATATTTTGTTCTGACGGATGATTTTGCTTATGAAGAATTAGAAAAAATAGGAATGAATGATAGCATCACGAGTATTAAGGTTTCTCAGAAAGAGCACTTTATTTGTGATCAATACTGCATTATCAAAGGGAATCAATCCATTCCGCTGGGAGAGGCTTTTGGCTCTTATTGGTTAGATGATAGGATTAAATATAAAGAGTCATTAATTAGTTTTGATTTAAATGGTGAGGATAATTTCTCAATAGAATTTTTTGATGGCGGGATTTTCAAGGTTATAGGGCGAGCTGTAATATACATACACAACACCTTCCTAAATAATAGTTTTATTTTTGCGCTAAGAAAAGGCAGTGATAGATTATCATTTTTATCACGATTTAATGGTGGTTATTCTGAAGTGCAATTTATTGAGTCCAAAGATAGTAAAGCGGTGTATATTTCACCACTGGTCGGTTCTTTATTTGATTTTGGTTTGATTAATATAAATGTGACTATTAATAACTTTAATGAGGATCAAGCCTTGGTGGTGAATAAAGTCATTCTGACGGCAGAGAAAGCTGAGGCTCGCTCTGAACGGAGTATCCTGGGAACAGCAGCTTGTTGGCTTATTCCAATTATAAATATTTATAATTATGTTATTCAGGACAACTGTAATCAAGTCGATAGGGTGGCAAAGAGTGTTTATGATTTCTTTAATAACCCAGATAACAAAATATTGCAAATCAGCGGTAGTGCAAAACCTTTACCGAAAATGAATAATAGTCCAATAGAATTTGAAGTTCCTTTCGCAACCTTCAACTCCGGAGTTGGAGGCTGGCTCACTCATATTACTATTAATATGCAAGGAGGGTCATTAACGGTGCCAGCCACAGCACGGGCCTGCAATGTCTCGGTAAAGGATCAGATACTACCTCATCTAATGCGCCAGCGTCGCGATATAATTCCATATTGTGTTGAGTGGACTCTCAATATTTTGACCGATTTTACGTTGCTATTTGGTGACAGTATAGATACCTGGAATGCGGATAATTTTGGTCGGGTTATTGAGCGAATTTTGAGAGAGGGGAACATCGGCCATGCTGCATCAAATAGCGAGTCAGAAAGGCGTTTGATTGAAAATGTCCGAGCGAATCTGGCAGAAAATACAGACAACATGATTCATATAAAAACGGCATTTAATTTTTCACAACTGAGTTATGCAGATTATATGCAGAATCAGACATCTCAACAGGTCGCATCTCCCCCAGTCATCATTCAGCAATACCCCTTGGGACGTTATGAGTTAGCGCTGCAAAATTTTCAGTTAGTTGAGACGGTTCCACGCATACGCCGTGAGGGGCAATGGGTGAACGATCCTGATTTGCAATTTGAGGTAGAGTTGATTAGCGGTATTACTGCGGAAACGCAATCTGCCAGGCTGAATGTTCTGCCTGTCATCGAGGAATGGCGGCAGACATATTATCAGGCTAAAAAGCAATTATTGATGTCGGCTACCTCAGGTAAAGTCACCGATATGCCCTTCGATGAAGATGACATCTCCAGTGAGGCTGATTCTGTCATTGAGACTGCCACTGTCACTGAGACAGCCTCCCGTCTGGACGTTGTCACCTCTATTGAGGCTACCACCACCATTGAGGCGGCCTGCCTGGTCAGTGATGTTGCCCAGAGCTGGTTACGAAGCAGTCGTGATGATTATATCTACGTCATCGTCCGTTTAGCAGGAAGGGTGGTGAGTATTACAATGGCAATTGATATCAATGAGCATGATTCTGGCATTGCGGGTTCACTGTCTCATCCTGATTATGTATTGCATCCAGCGGCTGAAGGTACCATAAGAGGCGCGGGGACTGCGGCAATCAAAGCTTTAGCGATTTATCTGAAAGCTAAAGGTAGACGCTCACTGATTTCAGATGTTATCAGCGAACCATCAGCTATCGTGAAAAACAAGGTAGGTTTTAAGTTTGCCGAGGAGTTTTAACGTTAGTTTTCGCAACACGGCGGTGTGTGCTGCCAATAGAGGAAGTCAAAGCTACTAAGTCGCTGATTATGATTAAAAGTGTGAGTTGTGCATAAAAATGAGGAATAAAGATAAATATTTTTTAATAAAATGTTGTAATTCCCATATGCAAGCACTAACAGCACACATATAATCTGCGGCCACTGTACAGGGTCGGCATAATTTTGTAGTAAAGGAACTGTTTGCCTGCTAAATAGCTCTTCACGGGGCGGGTTCCGAGTCCGGTCAATATTAGAAATCCAATAGAGGTTATCATGGCTGTAGAACGTACTTTTTCCATTATCAAACCTAATGCTGTTGCCAAAAATAACATTGGTGCCATTTATGCGCGTTTTGAAAGTGCTGGTTTCAAAATTATTGCTGCAAAAATGCTGCATTTGACCAAAGAACAAGCTGAAGGTTTTTACGCTGAACATAAAGGCCGCCCATTCTTCGATGGTTTGGTAGAGTTTATGACTTCAGGCCCGGTTATGATTCAGGTTCTGGAAGGCGAAAATGCCGTTCAACGTCACCGTGATATCATGGGTGCAACCAACCCAGACAACGCACTGGCAGGCACTCTGCGTGCAGATTTCGCCGATAGTTTCACCGAGAATGCGGTACATGGTTCTGATGCAGTTGAATCGGCTCAGCGTGAAATCGCTTATTTCTTCAGCGAAAATGAAATCTGCCCCCGCTAATTAATTGATTTTATGAATTAGGTTGGGCTATTTAATCAACTGAAACAATAAAGTTGCCTACACGCCTTTCCAATCATGGAATCCATGCTTTAAAATTTGTACAATGCTGCGCCCCGGTGGAGACATCTCTGCCGGGGCGTTCTATTATTTATTCATCGCCGTTTCGAAAGCCGTACCCGGTTTAAAGCGCAGCGCCGTAAAGTGTAACAACGAGGCCACGACAACTCATGTCTGAACAATTATTAACTGCATCAATGCCAATTGATGCTGCCCCCCTGTCTGACAACGCGGTTGCAGCACCAGCAACCAGCAAAATCAATCTACTTGATTTAAATCGTCAGCAAATGCGCGAATTTTTTGCCGAAATGGGTGAGAAGCCTTTCCGTGCAGATCAGGTCATGAAGTGGATGTATCACTATTGCTACGATGATTTCGAGCAAATGACCGACATTAATAAAGGGTTGCGCGCCAAGTTACAGCGGGTAGCTGAAATACGTGCCCCCGAAGTGGCGGAAGAACAGCGCTCAACCGATGGCACCATTAAATGGGCCATCAAAGTCGGCGATCAGCAAGTCGAAACGGTGTATATACCGGAAGGCGACCGCGCGACGCTGTGTGTGTCATCTCAAGTGGGCTGTGCATTAGAATGCAAATTCTGCTCAACCGCACAACAAGGCTTCAACCGTAACCTGCGAGTATCAGAAATTATCGGCCAGGTATGGCGTGCGGCCAAGATTATCGGTGCAGTAAAGGCAACCGGTATCCGTCCGATCACTAACGTGGTGATGATGGGGATGGGCGAACCCTTATTGAACCTGAATAACGTGGTTCCGGCTATGGATATCATGATGGACGATTTTGGTTTCGGTTTATCCAAACGTCGTGTGACATTGTCGACTTCTGGTGTGGTACCAGCGCTGGATAAACTGGGCGATATGATTGATGTTGCCTTAGCAATCTCATTACACGCACCGACGGATGATATCCGCGATGAAATCGTGCCTATCAACCGTAAATACAATATTGAAACCTTCCTGGCCGCTGTTCGCCGTTATTTGGCAAAATCGAATGCCAATGGTGGGCGGGTTACGGTTGAATACGTTATGCTGGATCACATCAATGACAGCACTGAGCAAGCTCATCAGTTGGCAGAATGTTTAAAAGACACGCCGTGTAAGATTAACTTGATCCCATGGAACCCGTTCCCGGGAGCACCTTATGGTCGTAGCTCAAACAGCCGGGTGGATCGTTTTTCTAAGGTATTGATGGAATACGGATTTACCACTATCGTCCGTAAGACCCGTGGTGATGATATCGATGCGGCATGTGGTCAATTGGCCGGTGAGGTGATCGATCGCACCAAGCGTACCTTGAAAAAGAAAATGGCCGGTGAACCTATCGCCATTAAAACAGTCTGATTCACGATGCCATTAGTTTGTGCATAACTATTTGTTATTCAACTTATAATTTGTTAGGTAACCGATACAAAAAGGTTATTCAAAAGTCATTAATGGGGATAACATAAGTGCCTGATTCGGGTAAGTGCAGCGATTAACGTAGCTGTAGCTTGCAGACGACGGGTATTTTCACAAATAAGGACAATTGAGTAAGCATGAAGCTGACAAGACTGTGGAGAGTTTGCCTGATAGCGACTGTATTGGCGGGTTGTTCTGGTTCATCGCCGGAAAAAGTGAGCCAATCCGCCGCCGGGCAGACACGTTTACAACTGGGTTTAGAATATCTGGCGCAAGGTGATCTTACTGCTGCGCGGCAGAATCTTGAAAAGGCTGTAGCGGCAGATCCACAGGATTATCGCGCTCAATTGGGTATGGCTTTTTATGAGCAACGCATCGGTGAAAACGATGCAGCAGAGCAGCGCTATCAGCAAGCGATGAAACTGGCACCAGGAAATGGCACTGTACTGAATAATTACGGTGCGTTTCTGTGTAGTTTAGGGCAGTATGTACCGGCCCAACAACAGTTTAGCGCAGCTGTATTGTCGCCTGATTATGGTCAGGTTGCAGATAGTCTGGAAAACGCTGGATATTGCTTTTTACGGGCTAATCAAAATGACCAGGCTCGGGTACTCTTGAGTCGGGCATTGAAGTATGATCCGGATAAAGGTGAGCCGCTGCTTGCAGAAGCTCAAAGGCATTTTGGAGAAGGGAATCGCGCTCAGGCGCAATTATTACTGGATGTTTATCAACATGTACTTCCAGCCAGTGCTGAAAGTTTATGGTTACAAATTCGTTTCGCCGCGCTAGCAGGCCGTCAAGATAGTGTTCAACGCTATGGCAAGCAGCTTGCGCGAAGTTTTCCACAATCCAAACAGTACCAGCATTTTCTAGCTAATGAATACTGAAGCCTCCCAAGATCAAACTGTTCCAGAGACGACAGGTGTGCGCCTGCGTCAAGCCCGTGAAGCGCTAGGGCTAACTCAGCAGATGGTTGCAGAACGTCTGTGTCTGAAAGTATCCACAATCCGTGATATTGAGGAGGATAAAGCTCAAGCTAATCTCGCCTCGACATTCCACCGTGGCTACATTCGTTCTTACGCTAAACTGGTTCACCTTCCCGAAGATGAACTCTTGCCTATGTTGGCAAAACAAGCGCCGATCAGAGCGGCAAAAGTTGCCCCGATGCAAAGTTTTTCATTGGGCAAAAAGCATAAAAAACGTGATGGCTGGTTGATGAGTTTCACCTGGCTTATTGTGTTGGTTGTGCTCGGTCTGACAGGGGCATGGTGGTGGCAAAATCATCAGGCACAGCAAGCAGAAATAGTCACTATGGCTGATCAGTCTTCTGCTCAACTGTCGCAAAATGGCGGTCAATCTGTGCCGCTATCCGATGATAATAGCGATCCTGCGAACCCGGTGGATACTCAAGCTCCGGTCGCGAATAGCCAGCCGTCTACACCAACAGAAAATGGTACTGTACCTGCGACGAGCAGTGCAGCACCAGCAGATACGGCGAACAACGGTGTCAACACAACAGCACCTCAAGGAACAACTTCAGCGGAGTCTGCGGTTGTTTCTCCAAGTCAGGCCCCCTTGCCAAGTGTTTCTACCGCGCAACCACCATTACCTACAGCAGATGCTGGAGTGACTGGTACGACATCATCAGCCGATTCATTAGTTATGAATTTCACTGCTGATTGTTGGTTACAGGTTGTCGATGCAAGCGGGAAAACATTATTTAGTGGTATCCAAAAAGGGGGCGCGACCCTCAATCTATCAGGGAAAGCGCCCTATAAGCTGACCATTGGTGCTCCGGGTGCATTAACGATTACGTATCAGGGTAACCCAGTAGATTTGAGTAAGTTTATTAAGGCTAATCGCGTAGCCCGCCTGACTGTCGGTGTAGAGTAATATTGTGTTTTTGACAAACAACACTGTGGATCTAACAAATGGCTATTGTCTCGTGAAGGATAATGGTTTTGAAAGACGACTGCGTTGCGAAAACTACACGACTGTAAAGGAGAGTGTGTAATGCATAACGAATCCCCAATTATCCGCCGTAAATCGACGCGGATTTACGTCGGAAAAGTACCTATTGGCGATGGTGCGCCGATTACAGTGCAATCGATGACCAATACCAAGACCACTGATGTTGCTGCGACTGTTGCTCAAATTAAGGCACTGGAACGTGTTGGCGTAGATATCGTGCGAGTTTCAGTACCAACCATGGATGCGGCTGAAGCATTTAAGTTAATCAAGCAGCAGTCAAATGTTCCGTTGGTTGCCGATATCCATTTCGATTACCGTATTGCGCTAAAAGTTGCGGAGTATGGTGTTGATTGCCTGCGAATTAACCCTGGAAACATCGGTTCAGAAGAACGTATTCGTTCTGTGGTTGATTGTGCTCGTCACCACAATATCCCTATTCGAATTGGTATCAATGGTGGATCGCTGGAAAAAGATATTCAGGAAAAATACGGTGAGCCTACGCCGGAAGCCCTGCTTGAATCTGCGATGCGTCATGTCGATATCCTTGATCGTCTTAATTTTGATCAGTTTAAAGTCAGTGTTAAAGCCTCCGATGTTTACCTGGCGGTAAACTCCTACCGTCTGCTGGCCAAGCAAATTAATAATCCGTTGCACCTTGGGATAACTGAAGCCGGTGGCGCACGAAGTGGCTCCGTAAAATCGGCTATTGGTTTAGGCCTTTTGTTGTCAGAAGGTATTGGCGATACGTTACGTATCTCGTTGGCTGCCGATCCGGTAGAAGAAGTCAAAGTTGGCTTTGATATCCTTAAATCACTGCGGATCCGTTCTCGCGGGATCAACTTTATTGCCTGCCCAACCTGTTCTCGCCAAGAGTTTGATGTTATTGGTACGGTCAACGCGTTGGAACAGCGGTTAGAAGATCTGATTACCCCAATGGATGTCTCTATCATTGGCTGCGTGGTCAATGGGCCGGGCGAGGCATTGGTCTCGACTATCGGAGTGACCGGTGCTCGTAACCACAGTGGTTTCTACGAAGATGGGGTTCGTCAGAGAGAACGTTTTGATAACGAAAAGATGATTGACCAGTTGGAAGCTAAAATTCGTGCAAAAGCATCGATGCTCGATGCAAATAATCGAATAGTTATCAATATGCTGGAAGAAAAATAAGTAGCACGATCATTCGTTATCGTTGAATACAAAAAAGCGGGCATGGCCCGCTTCAGACTGCTGACAAACCTCGGTAACTCGATCTTGCAAGGTGAAGGCAGGTAGAAGAGTAAAGCGTCCGCGCCAGGGAGGGCGCGGCTCGAGCCCCCAGGGAGGGGTTTACGGCGTCTTTACGATCTGCCTGTTTTCACCGTTACGGGCACTTTGTCATTAACCTCAAGCGGGCATGGCCCGCTTTATAATGAGCCAGTAGAGGTGACAAATTGTCACCATTGAATATGTGGGCGGCAAGCCTCTATAATCGGCTTTATTTTTTGCACTATGCCCAATGTTATTGGCGTTGCTGCCGACACCGCTGCAACATCATGTAAACTGGGTATAAAACTACAGAGAACAGACGTGGCAAAGAACATTCAAGCCATCCGTGGTATGAACGACTACCTGCCAGCCGATACGGCAATATGGCAGCGTATTGAAGGTATTTTAAAGCAAGTGCTGGCAGGCTATGGCTACAGCGAAATTCGCATGCCGATTGTAGAGCAGACCCCGTTATTCAAACGCGCTATCGGTGAAGTCACCGACGTGGTTGAGAAAGAGATGTATACCTTTGACGATCGCAATGGCGAAAGTCTGACTCTGCGCCCGGAAGGTACCGCAGGGTGCGTGCGCGCAGGCATTGAACATGGTCTGCTGTACAATCAGGAACAGCGTCTGTGGTATATCGGCCCGATGTTTCGCTATGAGCGCCCACAGAAGGGACGTTACCGTCAATTCCACCAGTTAGGTGCGGAAGTTTTCGGTCTGCAAGGGCCTGATATTGATGCAGAATTGATACTGCTGACGGCTCGTTGGTGGCGTGCCTTAGGGATATCAGAGCATGTGCAGCTTGAATTGAACTCCATCGGTTCATTGGATGCGCGCGCTGATTATCGTGAAGCTCTGGTGACTTTCCTTGAACAACATGTTGATGTGTTGGATGAAGATTGCAAGCGTCGCATGTACAGCAACCCGTTACGTGTGCTGGATTCTAAGAACCCAGACGTTCAGTTATTGCTTAACGATGCACCTAAGCTATCTGATTATCTGGATGATGAATCAAAACAACATTTTGCCGGTTTGTGTGAACTTTTAAATCAGGCTGGCATCCCATATACCGTTAATGAGCGTTTAGTTCGTGGTTTGGATTATTATAACCGTACGGTATTTGAGTGGGTGACCAACAGTTTGGGCGCACAAGGTACAGTCTGTGCCGGTGGGCGTTACGACGGTTTAGTTGAACAACTGGGGGGGCGTGCCACACCTGCTGTTGGTTTTGCTATGGGGCTTGAGCGTTTGGTTCTGTTGGTACAAGCCGTTAATCCAGAGTTTAAAGTACCTGCGACTATTGATGTGTATCTCATCTCATCGGGTGAGGGAACGCAAAGTGCGGCGATGCAGCTGGCAGAACGTGTGCGTGATGTTTTACCGACCTTAAAGTTAATGACTAACTACGGCGGTGGCAATTTCAAAAAGCAAATTACCCGCGCTGATAAGTGGGGGGCGCGTGTGGCATTAATACTTGGCGAAAGCGAAGTGGCAGCACAGCAAGTGGTTGTAAAAGATTTGCGGAATGGTGAACAAGAAACGCTGGCGCAAGCGGATGTTGCTGCGCGTCTGGCTTTGATGTTGGGTTAAGGAGAGAGACACCGTGGAAGTCTATACCACTGAAAATGACCAGGTTGATGCAGTGCGCCGTTTCTTTAGTGAGAATGGTAAAGCGCTGGCCGTGGGTGTGGTGCTCGGGATTGGTGCATTAGTGGGCTGGCGTTACTGGCAGAGTCATCAAAATACTGTTTTGACGGAAGCCTCCTCTGCCTATCAGCAAGCCAGTGATGCCTTGTCAGCCAACAGTGCTGATGGTGTTGCTGTCGCTGAAAAATTTGTTCAGAGCAATAAAAATAACTACGGCGTACTTGCCGGGTTAGAGCTGGCTCACCACTTTGTTGAGCAAAACGAATTTGATAAAGCTGCGCAGCAACTTACCCAAGCATTGGGCCAGACAAAAGATGAAAATCTGCTGTCGTTGATTAATTTGCGTCTTGCTCGTTTGCAATTGCAATTGAAAAAACCAGATGAAGCATTGAAAACACTGGATGCAGTGCAAGGCGACGGCTGGACTGCGATGGCACAAGATGTTCGTGGCGATGCATTATTGAGCAAAGGTGATACCGCAGGTGCACGCGCAGCTTACAGTAAAGGTGTCGAATCAAATGCTTCTCAGGCGCTACAAGCTTTACTGCGCATGAAATTGAATAATTTGTCCAGCTAAGGGGTATTCCCATGCAATTGCGTAAAACACTCTTAGTAGGACTGGTATCTGTTGCCCTATTGAGTGGTTGTTCACTGTTTAACAGTGAAGAAGATGTGGTTACCATGTCGCCACTGCCAAAAGTTGAGAATCAATTCACGCCGACAAAAGTGTGGAGCACTTCTGTGGGTGGTGGTGTCGGTGATTATTACTCACATCTGCGCCCAGCCTGGCAGGGAACTTCTGTCTTTGCAGCGGACCGTAAAGGTCTGGTGAAAGCGATGGAAGCCGATACGGGCAAACAAATTTGGCAAACTGACCTGTCTGAGAAAACCAACTTCCTCTCCAGCAACCGTTCCGCAATGTTATCTGGTGGCGTAACAGCTTCAGGTGCTCATGTGTACGTCGGTAGTGAGAAAGCAGTAGTTTATGCGTTGAACTCTGACGATGGACAGGTGGCCTGGCAGACGGTAGTTGCTGGCGAAGCCTTGTCCCGCCCGGTTGTCAGTGATGGTGTGGTACTGATTCACACCTCGAATGGTATGTTGCAAGCGCTGAATGAATCTGACGGTGCCATTAAGTGGACATTAAATCTGGATACACCAGCCTTGTCTCTACGGGGTGAATCAGCGCCAACAGTTGCATTTGGTGCTGCACTTGTTGGTGGTGATAATGGCCGTGTCAGTGCGGTAATGCTGGAGCAAGGTCAGTTGATCTGGCAACAGCGTATTTCCCAAGTGACTGGGACTACTGAAATTGACCGCCTGAATGATGTTGATACCACACCTGTTGTTGTAGATGGCGTTGTTTATGCTCTGGCATACAATGGCAACCTGACTGCACTGGATCTGCGCTCTGGTCAGATTCTGTGGAAGCGCGAAATGGGTTCAGTCAATGACATTATTGTTGACGGCGGCAATATTTATCTGGTCGATCAGAATGATCGCATTGTTGCGCTGAAAGCCGATGGTGGTGTAACTCTTTGGAGTCAAAGCGATTTATTACATCGTAACTTGACGGCTCCTGTGATGTATAATGGTTATCTGGTTGTAGGTGATGCTGAAGGTTATCTGCACTGGGTGAATACCACTGATGGTCGTTTTGTTGCTCAGCAGAGCGTAGATAGCTCCGGTTTCCTGAGTGCGCCTGTGGTTGCCAGCGATAAGTTGCTGGTGCAGGCAAGAGGCGGCACGGTATACGCGTTCACCCGTTAATCCTTATTTAAAATGCCTGTCTGACAGGTTAATACCCAAGCCACTGGCGTTGCAGTAAGTAACACCGCTGCAACTTCAAGGAGGAAGGGTTCAAAGCGGCTCCTGATATTCAGGGGCCGTTTGTCTTCTAAAACTGCGCTGTTGAATGTTCGATACAGTGCTGTAACGCTTTGAAAATTAAGTAATGAGGCTCCAACAATGATACCTGTCATCGCGCTGGTCGGGCGCCCGAATGTGGGTAAATCCACTTTATTTAACCGCTTAACGCACACCCGTGATGCGTTAGTTGCGGATTTTCCCGGGCTAACGCGTGACCGTAAATATGGTCGTGCCGAGGTCGAGGGTCATGAGTTTATTGTTATCGATACCGGAGGTATTGATGGCACAGAAGATGGTGTAGAAACCAAGATGGCTGGTCAATCGTTACTGGCGATTGAAGAAGCGGATATCGTCCTGTTTATGGTCGATGCGCGCGCCGGGCTGATGCCTGCGGATCAGGGCATTGCTCAACATCTGCGCAGTCGTGAAAAAGCCACTTTCCTGGTTGCCAACAAAACTGACGGTATTGATCCAGATACCGCTACCGCCGATTTCTATTCATTAGGCTTGGGTGAAGTGCATGCGATTGCAGCTTCCCACGGCCGTGGTGTGACTCAGCTGATTGAAGATGTCATGGCGCCTTACATGGACGCCGAAGAACCTGAAGCTGAGTTGACAGACGAAGAAGCTAACGCGGCCTATTGGGCGGCGCAAGAAGCTGACGAAGATGAAATTCCAGAAGACGAAGAGGATGACTTTGATCCACTGAGTTTGCCAATCAAGTTGGCTATCGTTGGGCGTCCTAACGTAGGTAAGTCCACACTAACTAACCGTATCCTCGGTGAAGACCGTGTGGTGGTTTATGATATGCCGGGCACCACGCGTGACAGCATTTATATTCCAATGACCCGTGATGAACGTGAATATATTCTGATTGATACCGCAGGTGTGCGTAAACGCGGCAAGATCACTGAAGCGGTTGAGAAATTCTCGGTTATTAAAACCTTGCAGGCCATTGAAGATTCCAACGTTGTGCTGTTGGTCATTGACGCCCGTGATGGTATTTCAGATCAGGATTTGTCTCTGTTAGGCTTTATTCTCAATAGTGGGCGCTCACTTGTTATTGCGGTCAATAAATGGGATGGCATGTCAGAAGAAGCCCGTGCTCAGGTTAAAGATATGCTAGACCTGCGCCTTGGTTTTGTCGATTTTGCCCGCATTCACTTTATCTCTGCACTGCATGGTAGCGGTGTCGGTAACCTGTTTGAATCCATTCAGGAAGCGTATGACTGTTCAACCAAACGAGTGGGCACTTCCTTACTGACCCGTATTATGCAAATGGCAGAAGAAGATCATCAGCCTCCGTTAGTTCGTGGTCGCCGTGTGAAGCTGAAATATGCTCACGCCGGGGGTTATAACCCACCGATCGTGGTTATTCACGGCAACCAGGTTACTGATCTGTCGGATTCTTATAAACGTTATCTGATGAATTACTTCCGTCGTTCATTGAAAGTTATGGGTACGCCTATTCGTATCCAGTTTAAAGAGGGCGAGAACCCGTTTGCGGGTAAGCGCAATACTCTGACGCCAAATCAGATGCGCAAACGTAAACGTTTGATGTCGCACTTGAAAAAAGGTAAATAGTAACTGCAAAGCGTGGGCATTCCACGCTTTTTGCACATTTAATGACCGCCATCAGTAAAATGCCGCCTTGGTCGCTTAACCGTAAACAAAAGGAGTTGAACATCAGCCATGTCTTGGGAAACCTGGAGTTTTGCATTTAGTGTCACAGTACCCAACTTATTGATGATGTTACTCGGAATGCTATTACGGCGCGGCGGCCTGATGGATGATCGGTTCTGCGATGGCGCGACCCGTGTGGTGTTCAATCTGGCGTTGCCCTGCCTGTTGTTTTTCAGTGTCGCCACCAATCACGTCAGCGTACTGGATAACTTGCCCTTGGTTATCTACGGTGCTGTCGGTACCTTGCTGACATTCCTACTGCTCGAGATTGCCGCCAAGTGGTTGGTAAAAGACCCAAGAGAGCGTGGTGTGTTCGTGCAGGGTGGTTTCAGAGCCAATACCGCGATTGTTGGCCTGGCATTTGCTATGACGGCTTATGGCGATGAAGGGGTTGCTCTGGGGTCAATGTATCTGACGGTGACGGTGATTTTATTTAATATGCTGTCAGTGATAACACTAACCCGCAGCTTACAGAGTGGGCAGGGCGGTAAAATCAGCAAAGTGGCACTGCTGCGCAGTATTGTGACTAACCCATTGATTATCGGTCTGGTATGCGGTTTAGCCTATGCTCAAACCCAGTTGCCTATTCCCCAGGTGATTGTTCAGACTGGCAGCTATATCTCAGCATTGGCACTGCCCTTGGCATTACTCTGCACCGGCGCGAGTCTTGATTGGCATGCGATGTTCCGTTCTTCTAATGTGGCGGCATTATCCTCGGTGGCAAAACTATTCATCGTGCCAATATTGATGACTTTAGGCGGCTTGCTGATGGGGTTCCGTGGTGCAACGTTAGGTATTATTTTTCTATTCTCCGCAACACCAACTGCCGCAGGTAGTTATGTCATGACCCGCGCGATGGGAGGAAATGCTACGCTGGCCGCAAATATCATCGCGATAACGACTGTCGGTTCATTTTTCACTACCGCGCTGGGGATTTACTTTTTACGTTCACTGGGTGTGATGTAAGTTTTCATTAACCGCTGGGAGAGAATTTATGGATGCGCTATGTCCGGTTTGTCAGAAAACAATGGCGGAAGTGAGTGGCCACTTTCATTGCTCTAGTTGTTATGGCAACTATCAGCAACAGGCTGAATGCCCTGATTGCGCTAAACCGCTACAAGTATTGAAAGCGTGTGGAGCTGTTGATTATTTTTGCCAGAATGGGCATGGGCTGATTTCAAAAAGCCGCGTTCGTTTTAGTTATCTGCCAATGGTCTAATACCAATCGGCAGATCTATTGGCTGTGGCAATAATAACGGCGCTCAGTTAGCGGCTTTACGCTGACGGGGCTTTTTTGCCACCTTGATTTGAGTGATTTCACTTTCCACCCAGCCATCTTGCAGTCGGGTGGTTAGCTTGTCGCCAGTATGCACTTGTTTCGTGGTTTTGAGTAAGCTGCCCTCTGGGGTCTGCGTTACGCTGTAGCCGCGGGCTAGTGTAGCCAATGGGCTGACCGCTTCCAATTGTGAGCAGGCGATGCCAAAACGTTGACGATAGCCATTCAACTGGCGCTCTAATGCCTGACGCAAGCGGTACTCCTGCTGTTGTACCCGCTGATTATAACGATGGATCTGCCCTTGCGGTTGAGCTTGAACCAGCCGTTGTTGCAGCCGTTCAGTGCGTCGACTTAATCGGCGAATTTGGTTTTGCGCGCTATCTTCCAGTCGGCGTTGTAATTTCAACAGCAGTGTTTGCTGACGGGCCAATCGCAAATGCGGGTGTTGCTGTTGCAGCCGATGCTCAAGGCGGGTGAGTTGCTGATGGCGCTGCGCCAGATAATAATCCATCGCCATTTCCATGCGCTGCTGCTGCCCCTGAATTTGCCGAACCAACTCTATTTGGTTGCGGCTGATCAGCTCGGCGGCGGCTGATGGGGTTGGGGCGCGTAAATCGGCAACGAAGTCCGCGATAGTGACATCAGTTTCATGGCCGACCGCACTGACAATGGGAATCCTGCTATTAAAAATAGCGCGGGCAACCCGCTCGTCATTAAAACTCCACAAGTCTTCCAACGAGCCGCCACCTCTCCCGACAATCAATACATCACATTCCCCCCGCAGATTTGCCAGTTGAATGGCTCGGACTATCTGCAATGGAGCATCAGCACCTTGCACTGCTGTCGGATAAATAATAACCGGAAGTGAAGGGTCACGGCGCTGCAAAACTTGTAAAACATCGTGCAGAGCAGCACCACTGGATGAAGTTATCACCCCCACCTGTTTGGCTGGGCTGGGCAGAGGTTGCTTGTGGCTTTGGTCGAAAAGCCCTTCAGCGGCCAGTTGCTGTTTAAGCTGTTCAAATTGCTGTTGCAGCAATCCGTCGCCAGCAGGTTGCATGCTTTCGGCAATTAATTGGTAGTCACCACGCGGTTCATACAGGGTGATCGATGCTCTGACCAACACTTGTTGGCCATTTTGTGGGCGAAAAGTGGTTCGACGATTGGTGTTACGGAACATCGCGCAGCGCACCTGCGCCCGATCGTCTTTTAAGGTGAAATACCAGTGACCCGACGAAGGCTGAGAGAAATTGGAAATCTCGGCAGTGAGCCAAATTTGGCCCATTTCCATTTCCAGCAGTTGTCGCACCGTCTGATTAAGGCGGCTGACAGTAAAAATTGATGACGCGGAAGATTGTGACATGTGACCTGGTTCAAATTTTAAAACAAGCACTTAATTGATCGATATTACCTGCCTCAAGCCGCTTGGCAAGAAAAATAGTGAGAAAGTGCTGGAGGCAACCGATTACGCTCTGTATAATGCCACGGCAATATTTTATCTTTTTACATTCACCTTGGTGAGATATTGCCCATGCTACGTATCGCGAAAGAAGCTCTAACATTTGACGACGTTCTCCTGGTTCCAGCCCACTCCACAGTCTTGCCTAATACGGCAGAACTTGGTACTCAACTGACTGCAACTATCCGCCTGAATATCCCTATGCTGTCCGCAGCAATGGATACCGTAACCGAAGCTCGTCTGGCCATTGCGCTGGCACAAGAGGGCGGTTTAGGTTTCATCCACAAAAATATGTCCATTGAGCGCCAGGCCGAAGAAGTCAGCCGCGTGAAAAAACACGAAAGTGGCGTTGTAACTGAGCCACAGACTGTTACCCCTACCACTACTCTCCGTCAGGTTAAAGAACTGACCGCCCGTAACGGTTTCGCCGGTTATCCGGTAGTGACCGAAGATTACGAGCTGGTTGGGATCATTACCGGCCGTGATGTTCGCTTTGTCACTGATCTGGACCAACCCGTGACTGCGGTGATGACACCGAAAGAGCGTTTGGTGACGGTCAAAGAAGGCGAAGCCCGCGAAGTTGTGCTGCAAAAAATGCATGAAAAACGTGTCGAGAAAGCTTTAGTCGTTGACGATAGCTTCCATCTGCGCGGCATGATTACCGTGAAAGATTTCCAAAAAGCAGAGCGCAAGCCAAACGCCTGTAAAGACGAGCATGGCCGCCTGCGCGTTGGTGCTGCTGTCGGTGCCGGTGCGGGTAATGAAGAGCGTATCGATGCTCTGGTCGCTGCTGGTGTTGATGTTTTACTTATCGACTCATCTCATGGTCATTCCGAAGGCGTTTTACAGCGCATTCGCGAAACGCGCGCTAAATATCCTAACCTGCAAATCGTTGGCGGTAACGTCGCAACAGGTGCAGGGGCTAAAGCCTTGGCTGATGCTGGTGTGAGCGCAGTTAAAGTCGGTATCGGCCCTGGTTCAATCTGTACTACACGTATTGTGACCGGTGTTGGTGTTCCTCAGATTACGGCGATTGCTGATGCGGTCGAAGCGCTGGAAGGTACTGGTATTCCGGTTATTGCCGATGGTGGTATTCGTTTCTCTGGCGATATTGCTAAAGCCATTGCGGCGGGTGCTTCATGTGTCATGGTCGGTTCTATGCTGGCAGGGACTGAAGAGTCTCCGGGCGAAATCGAACTGTATCAAGGCCGTTCATTCAAATCTTACCGCGGTATGGGATCACTGGGTGCGATGTCCAAAGGCTCTTCAGATCGCTACTTCCAAACCGATAATGCGGCCGATAAATTGGTACCAGAAGGTATCGAAGGGCGTGTGGCATACAAAGGTCTGCTGAAAGAGATTGTGCATCAACAAATGGGTGGCCTGCGTTCATGTATGGGGCTGACCGGCTGCGGCACTATCAATGAATTGCGCACCAAAGCTGAATTTGTTCGTATCAGCGGTGCAGGCATTCAAGAAAGCCATGTTCATGATGTTACCATCACCAAAGAATCACCAAACTACCGCATGGGCTAATTCCAGGGCTTAAACCGGCGAATGTGACTATCGTCCGCTGCTCGCATTGCTCATTGACTTGCTGTCAACTGCGCATGCTGTGCTGCGGGCGTTAGCCAACTTCTTGGTTCCGTCGACTGGAATGACCTATGAATAATAATGGTAACTCTCTAATTTTATTAATTATCTGTGGAATTTGCCGCACATGACAAAAAATATCCATAAACATCGCATTCTTATCCTCGATTTCGGCTCGCAATACACCCAACTGGTGGCGCGCCGTGTTCGTGAAATTGGTGTCTATTGTGAACTTTGGGCGTGGGATGTGACCGAAGACCAGATCCGCGAATTTAATCCAAGCGGCATCATTCTCTCCGGCGGCCCTGAAAGCACCACTGAACATGACAGCCCACGAGCGCCTGATTATGTGTTCACTGCTGGGGTTCCGGTGCTGGGTGTGTGCTATGGCATGCAAACCATGGCAATGCAGCTGGGCGGTAAAGTCGAAGGGTCAAACCAACGTGAATTCGGTTATGCGCAGGTTGAAATTAAAACTGACAGCGCGCTTATCCGTGATATCAAAGATGCCATCAATCCAGCCGGTGAAGCGGTGTTGGATGTTTGGATGAGTCATGGCGACAAGGTTACCGCGATCCCGTCTGACTTTGTCACCGTAGCCAGTACTGATACCTGCCCGTTTGCCATTATGGCTAACGAAGAAAAACGTTTTTATGGCGTGCAGTTCCACCCTGAAGTGACGCACACCAAGCAAGGTCAACGCCTGCTGGAGCGCTTTGTTCTGGATATCTGTGCTTGTGAAGCACTGTGGACCCCGGCCACCATTATTGAAGATGCTATCGTGCGTTTGCGTGAGCAAATTGGTGAAGACCACGTCATTCTTGGTCTGTCCGGTGGTGTTGACTCATCCGTGACCGCAATGCTGTTGCATCGTGCTATTGGTAAACGTCTGACTTGTGTGTTTGTTGATAACGGCCTGCTGCGTTTGAATGAAGCGGATCAGGTGTTGGAAATGTTCGGCGATAAATTCGGCCTGAACATTGTTCATGTGGCGGCAGAAGATCGTTTCCTGGCGGCACTGGCTGGTGCTGATGAACCAGAAGCCAAGCGTAAAATCATTGGTCGCGTGTTTGTTGAGTTATTTGACGAAGAAGCCTGTAAACAAGAACAGGTTAAATGGCTGGCGCAGGGCACTATCTACCCAGACGTGATTGAATCCGCTGCATCTGCCACCGGTAAAGCGCATGTGATTAAATCGCATCACAATGTGGGCGGCTTGCCTAAAGAGATGAAACTGGGTTTGGTTGAACCGCTGAAAGAGCTGTTTAAAGACGAAGTGCGTAAAATCGGCCTCGAACTTGGCCTGCCATACGACATGCTATATCGTCATCCATTCCCAGGCCCAGGTTTGGGTGTGCGCGTTCTCGGCGAAGTGAAAAAGGAATATTGTGATTTACTGCGCCGCGCGGATGCTATCTTTATCGAAGAGCTGCATAAAGCAGATCTGTACAATAAAGTCAGCCAGGCCTTTACCGTGTTCCTGCCAGTTCGTTCCGTCGGTGTGATGGGCGATGGTCGTAAATATGACTGGGTTGTCTCTCTGCGTGCGGTTGAAACTATTGATTTCATGACAGCACATTGGGCGCATTTGCCATATGACTTCCTGGGTCGTGTTTCAAACCGCATCATTAATGAAGTCAATGGTATTTCCCGAGTAGTTTACGATATTAGTGGTAAACCACCTGCAACAATTGAGTGGGAATAAGCTTCTAATAAGATATTGTTTCTAATCTAAATGAAGCCTCCGATATTTCGGAGGTTTTTTTATGTTGGTCATAAGAAAAATAGTAATTATGTTTTTATCTTTAAATATAAATAAAAAATGAATTAATTTTTCACAGGTTGTTCTTTTAAATTGTTTATGTGTGTGTGAGTATAAAAAAGTTAATTATTGCACATCGGGTCATGCAAAAAATAGCATGTTTCTGCTTACTTATTTTAAAAGGTGAAGCATGAATATCAATAATCAGCTAGATAAGGTGTTTTATGCATTGATTTTTATCTCATGCAGTTCAATGTCTAATCATTTTGATGAGGATAATGTCTGTTTTTACTCTAATGATGGCTATATCGAAAAAGGGGGGGCAAAGAAGTTTTGTGTGCCATATTATACTGAAGATGAGTGGTTATTTAGTCTGTGGAACAATAATATAGCCTCTATTAAAATACCATTAAATCTCCAGGTTGATGTCTTTAGCGATTTTTCATTTACGGGGAAATCGGCATCGTTTTATAAAAACACCAATTCTGCTGAGTTGGAAAAATACGGTTTGATATCTGATATAAGTTCCTATCGTGTTTTACCTAAAAAATTGTACTCCAGTAATAAGCGAATTATTTTTACCTATCATTCTCATCTGTTTCCAGAAAGGTATCTCAGCTACAATTATTATTTTAGCCGTGGACACAGTATTCTTTTAAGTAGAAAGGACCAACCTATAGATATCGACAGTCAAAGTTCCTCTGTCTTTTATAGTCATGCTGGGCAGATCATGACCGCTTTTGCTGGACAAGGATTTGATCGTAATCTCTATTGTTTGTTTCCGGCCGATCGTAGGAAGGGCAATTTAGCTGCTGATGTTACATTTAGCTATTGCGATATAGGAAATAAAGGGCAGGTTTGGCTCCCTCAAAAAATAAAAGATCAGACAGTGCTGGTTAATCAAGGCACGGGCACAGCCTTGTCATTAGATGAGCAGGGGTTTTATGTGAGTTTGCATCCACGATCCAATGTGATGAATCATCTGTTTGGCCGAGGAAACCAAAATTATCACTCGGAGATTGAAATTAACGAAAATACAATATGGTTTGATGAACCCTACATTGAGAATATGAAGTCATTTGCGGTAAGACCTTTCCTTCAATATAAAGAGACATTTGAAGCATTAAATGAGTCCGGCCATAGAGATGTTATAGTTAATCATTTAGATAAATCCGATGATATTAATATCTATTTGGGCGGAGATAAAATAGGTATGCATGTTTACTACAATGCAGAGACCAAATCTTTAATTTCTTATAATAAATACAGTGATGAACAGAAATTAAAAGAAGCATCATGCCTTTCATTAGTTAATAACCCTGTAGGGCAGGGACATGACTTACCACTCAACTTTACTTATAACCGCAGTAGTTACAGTGATAACGCTATTGAGTATCGCTGTGATAATGGTATTGCTTATAATAAATATACACATAGGTGGAATTTTCTAGCAGATGATCAATATCATTTTTTAGTTAATGGACATGAAAATAAAGTGCTGCACTTTTATATTAATGAAAACCCACAAAAGATAAATTTCAGAGGCGGCGTTATTGGCCCGAAAGTGGGTGAGCATATTGGCCAGGCGATTAATTTTAGTGATCGAAAACCACAGGATGCAATATTCATTAATAACCCGGCTTTAGCCCATATTCTTGAGATGGAAAAAGGCATTTGTGAGTTAAGTGCAACTCAAGATAAAAATAATACCCGGTGTGGCGGGACAAATACCCGTTGGTCTTCAACTGATTACCAAGTATTGAATACCGATCTCAGCCGTGACTATATCCCTTGGTTGTTATCACAAATAGCTAATAGGTTGCATATAAATGAATGGACTGATGAATTGGCGGCTTTCCTGCAAAAGGTTGAAGCGTTGGAGACGCTTTTCGAACAGAAGAGAAACCAGCCAGCTGATAAACCGGCATTAGAGCAAACAAAAACACTATTGGTCGAGTTTTTGCAGACTTATGGCTCAGATGAATACACCAAAATTTGGTATCAAGCCGCTTATCTCCTAAATCGAGTCGATGTATTAATCGAATGGGAGAATAACTCGCCACCATAGTTACAAAATGTGACGTGCATCACATTTAACTTTACCCTCTCATTGATGGATGTATAATCTTGACGAATCTTTACAACTAAACTAAATGTTTAACATATTTATCTTATAACTCACATCGCCATCAGGCGGGAAGTCCATTCATTACTAGTCAAGATTGCCACTGCCGCAGGGTGTTTCAGACGGCAGTTTAGCTCGCAGTAACCCACATCTGTTAACGCCATGCCGATAGCATGTCCATTTATTCAACAGATGAATACTGCGCGCGTGCTCTTTTGTGGAGAAAAAACATGTCGGTAACTCGCTCTGCGATACCCCAGCTGCGCGGTATTTCGCGTCGTCGCCTGCTAGGCTATGTCGGTGTCGGGCTGGTCAGCAGCCTGATGAACCCCCTCTCTTTGGATGCTTTCGCAGCATCAACTCAAACTTCGCCGCAGAACTTTGAAAGATTTATGTTGGTTTCCCGCACACTGACGGGTAAACGCCAGCTTAATGCGCAGGTTGGTCAGCGAATCTATCAAGTATTGCTCGGTAAAGTCGGTGGTTTTGACCAAAAACTCGCCTTATTGCAGCCTCTGCCCGCCGGTGAGCCTCATCAATGGCCGCCATTACAACAGCAGATTGCCCGGCAGATCTTGCAAGGTTGGTATGTGGGTGTCATTGGTGAAGGAACTGATGCAGCAGTTATCAGTTATGAAAATGCGTTGATGTTCGATGCGGTATCCGATGTGTTGGTTATTCGCTCTTATTGCCCGAATAAACCTGGATACTGGGCTGCAAAGCCTGATGTCGCCTTATAATTTTGGAGAATACATTTATGGCTGACACACTCAAGGCGGATATCGTCGTCATTGGTTCGGGCGTGGCTGGCGGCTTGGTTGCGCATCAATTGGCGATGGCTGGCAAATCAGTATTGGTGCTAGAAGCTGGCCCACGCCTTTCGCGCTGGGAGATTGTGGAAAACTTCCGCAATCAGCCCGACAAATCAGACAATATGGCACCTTACCCCTCAACTTCTTATGCCCCTCATCCTGAATCTAACCCTAATAATAACTATCTGATTCAAAAGGGTGAACACCCATACGATGTACAATATATTCGTGCGGTAGGGGGCACCACCTGGCATTGGGCGGCATCGGCCTGGCGTTTCCTGCCGAATGATTTCAAGCTAAAAACAATCTATGGCGTTGGGCGCGACTGGCCTATTGACTACGCAGCGCTGGAAAAGTGGTATTTACGCGCAGAGCAAGAGTTAGGGGTTTGGGGGCCGAGTGATGAAGATCTTGGCTCACCGCGCAGCGCACCTTATCCAATGGCACCGCTGCCACTGTCGTGGAATGAACAGCGTATTAAAACCGTGCTAAACAGTCACACTTTTAATGGCAGCCACTTTGATGTGGTGACCGAGCCGGTGGCCCGTAATAGCCGCCCTTATGATGGCCGTCCTACCTGTTGTGGCAACAATAACTGCATGCCAATTTGCCCGATAGGGGCGATGTATAACGCCATTACCCATGTAGAAAAAGCCGAGCTTGCAGGTGCTGTTATCCGCCCACAAGCCGTGGTGTATAAACTGGAAGTCAATGACCAGCAGCAGATCACCGCTGCCTTATTTAAGGATGCGCAGGGTAATGAGCATCGCGCTGAGGGTAAGTATTTTGTGCTGGCGGCCAATGGTATTGAAACGCCAAAGCTGATGCTGATGTCCACCAGTGATAAAAATCCGCTTGGTGTGGGAAATAGCTCCGATATGGTTGGGCGCAATCTGATGGATCACCCAGGCACCGGTGTGACCTTTATGGCTAATGAACCGTTGTGGCCGGGGCGTGGCCCGCAGGAAATGACCTCTTTGATTGGCTTCCGGGATGGTGCATTTCGATCCGAATATGCAGCGAAAAAGATTCATTTGTCTAACTTATCTCGCACTGATCAGGTCACGATTGAGTTACTCAAGCAGGGGGAATTGCAACTGGGGCCACAGTTGGATGCGAAGATCCGCGATCGGGCGGCGCGCTTTGTGCAGTTCGACAGTTTCCACGAAATTCTGCCACATGTAGAAAATCGCATTATTCCCAGCCCGACCGAGAAAGATGCCATCGGTATTCCGAAGCCAGAGTTTTACTATGCGATGGATGATTATGTGCGCAAAAGTGCGGTGCACACGCAGCAAGTTTATGCTGAGGCCGCCAGGTTGATGGGCGGTACAGAAGTGCAGTTCCATAATAATTTTGCCAATAATAATCATATTACGGGCACCACCATCATGGGTAATGACCCCAAAGATTCAGTAGTCGACAGTGATTGCCGCAGCCATGACCATAAGAATTTGTTTATCGCCAGCAGCAGTGTGATGCCCACTGTCGGTTCAGTGAACTGTACTTTGACGATTGCCGCGCTCTCTCTGCGCATTGCTGAAACACTTAAGGCCGAGGTGTAATATGAAAAAGCAAACCTTGGCTCACTCAATGAGATTCCTGTTTATCGCATTCGGATTAGCTGTAGCCGGATATGCCAGTGCAGATGCTAATTTAATTGCGCGTGGTGAATATCTGACTAAAGCCGCGGACTGTGTGGCGTGCCATACCACCAAAGAGGGTAAACCCTTTGCCGGTGGATTAGCCTTTAAAACCCCGATGGGCACCTTATATTCGCCGAATATCACACCCGATAAAGAAACCGGAATTGGCAGTTGGACCGATGAGGAGTTTTTGCGCGCACTGCATGAAGGCAAAGGCAAAAATGGCGAAAATCTCTACCCTGCATTCCCTTACACCTCGTATACCTTGCTGACCGATGAGGATGTTAAAGCGATTAAAGCTTATTTGTTCAACTTGCCAGCGGTGCATCAGCCGAATCGTGAGAATGACATGCCGTTCCCCTTCAATCAGCGCTGGGGGTTGTGGTTCTGGAATCTGGTGAATTTTGACGGGCAGCGCTTCCAACCGGATACCAGTAAGGATGCACAATGGAATCAGGGGGCTTATTTTGTTGAAGCGCTGGGGCACTGCGGTGAATGTCATACCCCGCGCAATATCACTATGGGGATGAAAGACAGCAAAGCCTATTCTGGTGCCGATATTGATGGTTGGACAGCATTCAATATTACCTCAGACCCCCATGCTGGAATTGGTGGCTGGAGCCAGCAGCAGGTAGTGCAATATCTGCGTAGCGGCCATGTTGACGGTAAAGCACAAGCGGCTGGGCCGATGGCAGAAGTCATTGAAAACAGTACGCGCCACCTGACTGACAGTGATCTGAACGCGATGGCCGTATATTTGCGCACGCTGAAACCATTGAATCCCGATGATGAGGCCAAGAGTCGCTCGGATTGGGGGCAGGCGGCAACCAGTGTTAATACCTTACGCGGCATGCCTTTCATCGCAGATAACCACACCGATGGTGCGCGTTTGTATCTGGGGAATTGCGCCAGTTGCCACAGTTTTACCGGTGAGGGGGTGAAAGACGGTTATTATCCATCATTGATGAAGAACTCGGTGGTCGGGGCATCCACGCAAAATAACCTGATTAATGTGATTCTTCACGGTGTGTCGCGCCAAACCAATGATGGCGAGGTCTTTATGCCCAGTTTTGCCAATACATTAACTGATGAACAGGTGGTTAGTTTGAGCAATTATCTGTTGCAACAGTTTGGCCAACCCACTTTGAATATCAAAGCTGAGGATGTTAAAGCATTACGTGAAGAGTAATTAATCAATAAAGATAAGGGAGCTTCGGCTCCCTTACTCTCTTTTCGTTTCTATTATTGAGTTCTTGGCCTTATTTAACCTTTTCATTATGCCAATGCATTAATATATAGTCGCCATCGTTACTCTTACCGGAGGCAATTGCTACCCAGTTTTGTTTGCGATAAAACGCCATAGCTTGCTGGTTTTTTGCCAGGCACTTTAATGAGCCATGAGAAGTAAATCGCTGTTGTGCTGCCAGCAATAAGGCCTTACCCACCCCAAGATGCTGTGCTTTAGGATCAACAAACAGGTTATGCAGGAAACTCTCCTCCATAAATATGGAGGCAAAACCAAGGTGGTCATCGCCATCAATCGCCACCAGAATGGTTTCACCCAGAGTGGAACGGTCAAAATCCTCCAGACGAAAATGCTCCCCATCCAGCCAGCTAAACGCGGCCTGACGTGATGCCAAATACAAAGTGCGCAGAAATGGTCGATCACTCTCTCGATACTGACGAATCTGTATGCTCATTCTTCGGTTATATCTCCAAGACTGCTGGGTTGATCATTGGTTTAGTTAATACATCATTGATCTTCTATCACCTGCCCGTGATAATAACAATTCTGACTCGGGGTGCCTGCTACAAATCGTGGTATGGCTGAGATATTACCCGTATTACCTGATCTGGATTATGCCAGCGTAGGGAAGTGTATTAATGAAGCGTATCAATGCGTTAACTATTGCCGGAACTGACCCAAGTGGTGGTGCCGGTATTCAGGCTGATCTAAAAACCTTTTCTGCATTACAGGCCTACGGCACCAGTGTTATCACCGCTTTAGTGGCGCAAAACACCCGTGGTGTGCAGTCGGTCTATCCCATCGAACCGGCTTTTGTTGCCGCCCAATTAGATTCTGTTCTCAGTGATGTGCGTATCGATAGCGCCAAAATCGGCATGCTGGCAAATGCGGAAATTGTCGATATTGTCGCCACGCAATTGCGCCGTTATCCCATCCCATTTGTGGTATTAGATACCGTGATGGTCGCCAAAAGTGGTGATCCTTTGCTGGCACCTCAGGCCATTGATGCTGTGCGCCGTATACTGCTCCCACGGGTTGCTTTGATTACACCTAATTTGCCGGAAGCTGCGGCACTGCTGGATTGTTCGTCCGCACATAATGAGCAAGAAATGCGCGAACAGGGGCGAGCACTATTGGCTTTAGGCTGTCAGGGAGTATTGATGAAAGGCGGGCATTTGAGCGGCGAAGAAAGTCCGGATTGGCTGTTTACCGCTCAGGGGGAACAGCGTTTTGTAACGCGCCGGGTTAATACCCGACATACCCACGGCACTGGTTGCACCTTGTCGGCAGCACTGGCGGCATTACGGCCACGATATGCCAATTGGCCAGATACCGTCAGTGCAGCTAAAGACTATCTGCAAGGGGCGCTGGAGCAGGCCGATACCCTTGAAGTGGGGCAGGGGATCGGGCCGGTGCATCATTTCCACCGATGGTGGTAATGCCCTTCGCCCTTGAAGCCACAGGGGTGTTAACTGCGCTCACACACCCGAATCACTTACTTGACTAAGCTCATCGGGATATGTTCACTTGTTGCCTACCTGCGACTCCAATGGCTTTGGGCACCCGTGGTCTTGAAGCCGCAGGGGTGTTAACTGCGCTCACACACCCGAATCACTTACTGGTCGTTGAGCATAAATAAGCTCATCGGGATATGTTCACTTGTTGCTTACCTGCATTCTTACGCCAGTAAATAGCGCTGTGTCATGGCAAACATCGCGATGGCCCGCTGCAAATGATGGGCGTCAAAACGGTTAAGTAGGTAACTTTCAGCCCCTTTGCGTGGGCGAATGCACAGCAACAATTTCGGCTCGCCTGCCTCATCTTTTATGAGATCGAACAGATAGCTGCCGATCTCTTTTTCATTTTCTCGCCAGGAAATTTGTATCGCGGGTAAGGGGTTATCGGCCGTAGGTTGCCTGACGGCAAAAAAGTAATCGCCTGCCCAGAAACCGGCATAATTGCCATCAGCTTGTAAATGTTTGGTGCGGAAAATGGGGGCCGCAGCGAGTTGGTTAATGGCATCCAATGTTATTTCTCGATGCGCTTGCTGCCACAACGGCACATCATTTTCGATTTGCCAGCAGGCCGCGCCCAGATAATCATTCAGCTCGCGCCAATCTTCATCAAGTTGCTGACGTAATTCCTCTTCGAGGATATTGCGGTATTGCTGCATGCCACTAGGTTGCTCGCCCAATGTTTCATAGGTAATTAACTCCATGGTGCGGGGCTTGCGGCGAAAACTCATCCATAACACCACTTTTGGGATACGAAATTCAATCGACTGAATACTCAGCCGGTAGCGGTCTCCTTTATTTACCACAAAGCCGTTGGCGGTCCCGCGCTTATTTTGATAATTGCGAATTATCACCACACTATTTAGCCCCATCCAACCGGTGACATAATGCTCACTATCAGAGTTGGCAATATCCAGGTCTATCACCATTTGGACGATTTTATCGCTCTCGAGCTTGTCTAGCGGATGGGCATCACCAGCGGAGTAGTACAACTTCTCTGGGGCTTCGGGCAACTCAAGGGTTAACATAGCAGGGCCTTCTGGAGTAGGTTTATCAACTCAACATTGTCTGGTTTATAGCTTACCTCAAGCTGTCATACAGATTGCGCTATAACGAGAATTAGGATGAAAATTCGTGCTATAGATCAACTTTTCCGACAGTTGAAGGTCATAGAAATGCAAATTAATATCACGTATGCAAATTTGTTGCACAGAGGCCAGTTCAATCCCTGGCGAGCATACCCGCCATACTTCAAGTTGCATGTGCATTCTGCAACTCGAATTATTTAGGGTATAGATTAATCAGATAATAAGGATTTTCGATAATGAAAGGCCATAAAACCCTCCATTGTCTTGTTACTGCGACGATACTCAGTGCCAGTTCCTGGGCTTTCGCGCAACCTGCGACGAATGCTGCTTTAGTGTCTGCAAGTTCAACGCCTGTTCAGCCCACATTAGCCAAACCCTTGCCTACCACAGCAGATTTACTGCAACAGCCAGTGTATAAAAATAGCTGGCAAAAAATGGTGAAAAGCCAAAAAAACTTACCTGCATGGGCGCGTAAGGGGGTCGGGACATCTGCGCCGTATGCGGTGATCAATTGGGAAGGGCAGCAGTATAAAGTGGGGCGGATTTGTAAACCCCATGATTGTAGTAATAATTTTATGTGGGTAGCCTTTAGTCGGGATGAAAAACAAGTCTGGCAGGCATGGGGGATGCGAGTTTCGGTTGACGACAAGCCAGAAGCGCTAGATGCCCCGAGTAAGTTCGCCACTTATCAATGGTTGGGGCGCCCGAGTGAGAGTATTCAAGCTATGTTGAAAAAGCAGTTAGAGCAAGACCCCAACTGGCACTGATAGCTGATTGTTTTCAAGTTGCAGGAAGGCGGCAAATGAGAGTAGCCAACACACCTGCAACTTGAAAGATGACGGGATATCAGCCAACGCCGGCCTGATGTAGATCGTGCAAGTTGATAGCACCAACCAGTTTGCCATCCAGGTCAACCACCGGTGCCGCGCTGATATGATGCTGATGCAGTGCTTCTAATGCTTCACCGGCACGCCATTGTTCTGGCAATCGGAAACCTGGGCGGGTAATCGCGCCTCCGAGCTGCTGCTGTAGCGTGCCTCCTTTGACCAACCAGCGGCGCAAATCGCCATCAGTGAAAACACCCACGACCTTTTGGTTAGGATCACATACAGCCACCAGCCCTAATCCGGTACGGCTCAGTTCCAACATAGCTTCCATCACGCTGTCGGATTCATTTACCACCGGTAAGCGGTCACCGGTTCTCATTAGATGGTGAACTCGATTGATCAACCGTGCACCCAAACTGCCGCCAGGGTGCGAGCGCGCAAAGTCTTCTGCATTGAAACCGCGATGGCGCATGAGGGCCATCGCCAGTGCATCCCCCATCATTAGTGTATTTACCGCGCTGGAGGTGGGGGCCAGCCCCATCGGGCAAGCTTCATGCTCAACACTGATATCCAGTACACAGGCCGCACCTTGCGCCAGTGGCGACGCTAAACCGCCAGTCATCGCAATCACCGGAATATGGCTGTCTGCCAGCAACGGCAGGATCAAATCCAGTTCTTTAGCTCGACCCGAATAAGAGATAAAAATCAATACATCTTGCGACCCAATCATCCCCAAATCGCCGTGTAATGCTTCGGCGGGGTGAACGAAAAAGGATGGGGTGCCGGTACTGGCCAGTGAGGCGGCGATTTTTTTACCAATATGACCAGATTTGCCAATGCCAGAGACCACCGCTTTACCGGTACAGGCCAATAATAATTCGCAAGCGTGGACAAAATTATTATCCAAACGCGATAACAAACGCTGGGCTTCTGTTAGCTCAATTTCCAGTGTTTCACGGGCATAGGTAAGCAGTGGATTAGTCATCTTTATCAACCAGAATGATGTTAATGCCCATTTTTTGTAGTTCCTGCAAATACTCAGCGCTAATACCTTTATCGGTAATCAGGATATCAACGGCACTCAGTGCACAAACGACATTGGGGCTTTTACGGCCAAATTTGGAAGAGTCGACCAGCAGAATGATGCGACTGGCGGCATGACACATAGCAGTACTGACATGATAAACTTCGTTAAACGTGGTGACACCAGCATTAAGATCAACACCATCTGCACCGATAAACAGTTTATCGAAACTAAACTTATCAAAGGCAGATTCTGCCAGACTGCCATGAAAAGAGGCTGAACCTTTACGGTATGTGCCGCCTGGCATCAAGATAGTCTGATTGTTATCCAGCTCGACCAATTCATTGACGATATGCAAGCTGTTGGTCATCACCGTAATATTGTTGAATTTGGCCAGATGCGGCACCATTTGCAGCACAGTGCTGCCTGCATCAAAAACCAGACTATCACCGTCATTAATCAGTTTACTGGCCGCTTTGGCGATTTGCTTTTTCTTCTCGGTATTAATATGCGTTTTACGATCGATGGGTTGCTCAATATCGTCGCGATTTAACACCACCCCGCCGTAGGTGCGAATAACCGCGCCTTCATTTTCAAGACTGGTTAAATCTTTGCGGATTGTGGTGCCGGTGGTCGAAAAATGGGCGGCGAGTTGATCAACCGCCGTTTTACCGTGCTGCTGGAGATATTCCAGGATAGCGACTTGTCGCTGCTTTGGTTTCATAACGATTCCTGCTCAAGTATTTCCATTGCCTCTTTTTCAGGCATAACTTTCACATGAAAAAGAATAACTTTCATTGTGAAAATATCATGATTTCGGTTTAATCGCTAATGATAGTGCAGTTTGACATGCTGTATCCGTAGGGAAGATCACATCCGGGATTAAATCCTGCTGATGTAACCCATGAAGGTGCGCTAATGTGCGTGGACGGGCAAAAACACTGATTCCTCGCATGATCATGCTGTCACTGACACGCATATTTTCATCAAAAGCCAGCGCCATTACTACTCTGGGTTTAAAACGCCCGCCAGAACGTCCCACACCGACCGATTTACCGTGCTGGCAAAGTCTATCAAAAGCACGGTTAAACCGATTGATTTGCCACCATCCAAGTAAGATTTGCAGTACCCAGGCGATGATGACAATGCTGATTAGTGCGGATGTGGGGGACATAATTTTCTCCTCATACTCTTCGCCCTTGACGCTGCAGCGGTGTTAGCTGCACTCATGCACCCGAATCACTGACTTATGTCAGCTCATCGGGATTTATTCGTTTGCTAACCAGGCGAATCCAAGGGGAAATGTTCCGTTGGGGTCGTAGCGGCCTATACCGCCGGAGCGCCTCTGGGAACAGTCGCCCCGTCGCTCATCGGGACTACAAACTGTTTCAGACAACATATTAAAACATCACTTGCCCGCCGGTGATATTAATTGATTGGCCAGTACAATAGGCGGCTTTATCACTGGCGTAGAACAACAGGGTATTGAGCACATCTTGATAATCGCAACCACGTTTTAGTGGCACTTTATCGGTATAATATTTTTCAACCTCTTCCGGTTTGATGCCCAATTTGGCGGCATACTGCGGTAAAAGTGACTGGAACATCGGCGATTTCAACAGATTTCCTAACATCAGCGAATGGACGGTGATGCCGTAATCAGCCAAATCCAGTGCCAGCGATTGTGTCAAACCCACACCACCAAATTTAGCAGCACTGTAACCAGAGTTGTGTTTGCTGCCCACTTTACCTGATTTGGAATTGATTTGGATGATACGACCAGCAATTCCATCACGAATCATTAGTCGGGAGAACTCACGAGCACATAAGAAGTAACCGACCAGGTTCACTTGCAGTGAGCGGTCAAAATCATCCAGAGGGAAATCAGTGATTGGTGCGGCCTTGGCAATACCCGCACTGTAAACCAGTAAATTGGTTTGATGGAAGCGCTGATCGACCGCTTTTGCCAGCATTTGTACGCTGCTTTCATTGGTGGCATCAACCTGGAAACCTTGTGCGCTGTCTGCACCATATTCGGCATTAATCTGATCAGCAACTAACTGTGCGTTGCCGGAATTCAAGTCAGCAACGGCCACTTTATAACCTGCTTCGGCCAGACCATGGCACAAAAATGCACCCAGAGTTTGCCCACCACCAATCACTACTGCTACTTGTGTCATACATACCTCCAAAATTATCCTTCGGACTAGAAGTCGCAGCGCTGTTAGCCGAATCACTGACGGGGGTCAGCTCATCGGGATTTGTTCGTTTACTGCCTTGCTGCAACTTCAATGACGTTGGATATGAATAAATTAACGAATAAATTTCAATGCACTGCCGACCGGAACATCAGTCGGTGTCGGGCCAATGACATGAATGGAGCCAGGAAATTCAGGCTGCTCATCACCGTTAAAACGGATGGTGATATGGCCCAGCTCACGCAGATTTTGCGTCGCCACTTCACCCACTGCGGTGATGACATAGCGCGTCTCGGCCAATTCCATAATGTTGCCTGCCTGTAATTCCCCATCGGTATCGCTGTGCTGGTGGATAAAACAGAACTCTTCAATATCTTTTGGTGCCCCTTCGCGGAAGGTGATGAGCATGTCATCCAACAGCGCCTCCCGGGCGCTGTCTCCGATATTGGTAATAGTTGTCTGATAAATAGTATTCATACGTACATCCTTAACCGTTGAATGTATTACAGAAAATCTAATGCTTCTGTGTGACTGATAATGTCTTACTGATAAATAAAGGCGGATGCTGCCCAGGCAATCAATACAGTCGGCGCACCTGTCAGGAAGCGGCCAACCAACACTGATGGCACCCCGACACGCACGGTATCTTGCTTCGCTTCAGCCAGAGACAGGCCGACCGGGATGAAGTCACACGCCGCTTGAGCATTAATCGCAAATAAAGCTGGCAGGGCTAATTGTGGTGGGATATTCCCCAAACCAATTTGAACCCCAACCAATACACCGATAACTTGTGCAATCACCGCCCCTGGGCCTAAGAAAGGTGACAACAGCGGGAAGGAGCAGATCAGCGCCAAGAGTACTAATCCAATCGGGCTGCTGGCCAGTGGTGTCAAACCGTGGGCAATAAAGTCACCCAAACCGGATGCCATGATGATGCCGATTAATGCCGAGACGAAGGCCATAAACGGCAGGATGGTTTTCAGTACCGTATCAATGGTGTCGCGGCCTGACTGGAAGAACACGGCAACCACAGAGCCCATGCCCATGCCTACTTTTGCCAACAAACCGTCACTTTGTTCAGTGATTTTCTTCGTTGTGTCGTAATCACGGCCACCTTTGGCGGCGTTTGCTGCTGCCGCTTGCGGTGCAACTTCTACTGCGGGTTCTGTTTGTGCAGTTACGGTAGTTGCGCCATCAGTTTTGCTGATTTTATGGATGTTTTTTTCACGTACACCGGAAACATAGATATCTTCCAGTATGTATTTCGCCATCGGCCCTGATTGACCGGTGGAATGGATGTTGACGGTTGGTATACGGCGTTTCGGATACAGACCACAACGCAGGGTGCCCCCACAGTCAATAATGGCGACAGCGATCTCTTCAGCAGGTGGTTCTCCTTCTTTGAATCCGTCAACCGCTTCCCAACCCGTCAGTTCGCTAATGCGGTCAATAATGGCTGGACGGGTACCCGCGGTGATATAAACAATTTTTTTACCGGGGACGATTGGCAACTCTAATGGGCCACCCCAACCGCCTTCGCCTTTTTCAATCCGGATAAATTCACTCATGATCTGCTCCACACAGTATGCATTTGAATTACATATTAAAGTTGTACGTTACGATCCAGGCGGATGCCCATTTTGCGTTCGAAAATGGATGTCGTCAGGTCAGTAATCCAGCCGCGGAAGAAGTTGGTAACCATCCCGACCAGGAAGTAGCTAACCGCCAGCGGGCCTAATGGCAGACCCAGAGTGGTTAAGCCACTGGCTATACCGAGGTAAACGAATAACTCGCCCGGGTTAATGTGTGGGAACAAACCATTCATTGAGTGGCAGCTATAAGATGCGGCTGCGTAATAACTTGGCTTGTATTTTTCTGGCATAAAACGCCCAAGACTTAATGTCATTGGGTTACAGAATACAAAGGTACCAATCACTGGCAGTAACAGATAACGCGACACGGGGTTACCCGCGCAACGTTGTGCCAATCGCTCAATTCTGTCCTGACCGACAAACTTGATCAGTGCATTCATGATGACTAACAAACTAATTAATAAAGGTAAAATCCCGGTGACCATGCCAACAAAAACTTCTCCCCCTTTTTGGAAGAGTCCGATAAACCACTCGGCTCCATGGGTTATAAGTTCAATCATTCTTCTTCTCCTGTAATCGAGGTTATGGCTGTTTTTATAATCTTTTGTTATCAAAAGAGATTTAGTGTTCCGCGTGCTAAAGCGGTTTCAAAACACTGAGGTACCAGAATGAACTTCAGCATCTTGTTTGTCGCCATGTGCACTACCATAATCATTTTTCAGATCTATTTATTGCATATAGATCACACTTTGAAAGATAAATCTTTCAAAGTGAATATTAAAAATAAAAGAAAATTGAATTGAAATGAAAGGTTTTGCTGTGGGGAATGAAGCTACTTTAACGATTTTTTGGATGGTACAGGGGAGGTGACGAAGCTGGAATGGCAATAAAATCTAGGATATTCATGGGCTAATCATTGATAGCCCATGTTCAGGTCTTTAGCCTAACAACTCGCAATTGGGAGGTAAGCGGCACTGGATAGCATTAGGAATAACCTCAATACGAAAGTTTTTTCCTGACAACGGTTCGCCATCCAGATTAAAAGTGATGTCATGGGGAGCGGTGATTTCGAGCCAGGGCAAAGTGGTCTCAATCACGTTTTTGTTTTTCTCACCACTAAAGACACTGGTCAGCAGGGCGGGAAGCAATTCTTCAGCAATCAACAAACGTAATTGCAGCAGACCATCATTAATCAGTGCATCGGGGCAGAGAGGTTGCCCGCCACCGGCTTGCCTGCCATTACCAATCCCGATGACTAAGGCATCACCCGACCATTCAAAGCCCGGGCCACGAATTTCACAACTGTCAGCTTTAATTGTATCCATGCGCATTAAACCATGAATAAAGTAAGACGCGCCCCCCAACACGGCTTTGAGTTTCTCGGGGGTCTCGGTGGTAATGCGAGTGCCAAAGCCACCTGTCGCCATATTGATGAAATAGTGTTTGTCATTCACTTGTGCTAAATCGATGGCAACCGCTCGCCCTTTAACTGCTAACTGTAATGCGTGGTCTATTTGCAGAGGAATACTGCAACTGGTAGCAAAATCATTGGCCGTGCCCAGTGGCAGAATACCCAAACTGGGGCGATTGGACTCAGGTAATGCTATTAGCGCACTCGCTACCTCATTGATAGTGCCATCCCCCCCGCCAGCAATGATCGTCTCAACTGCCAGTGCCGCTGCTTCATTGACATAGCGTTTTGCATCACCCTGTTCCCAGGTCACGCGAACATGGAGAGTCACACCCTCATCACGCAAGTTTTTGACTGCATTGCGAACATCTTGATTACCCGCTTCTTTACCATTCAGGATGAGAAGGGTATGTGGCATTGAGGTCATAACTTGCTCCAGATCATTTCTTCAATAAGAGTAACAGTAACCCATACTTGTTTATTTTATCTATCAAATTATTCAATAAATAACACAGAATATCAGTAATAGTTTGCCATAATAAAAACAGGTTTTATTTTTACTGAAATATTTATTTAGCGAAGATAAATTTTATTTCGAGTGGGCTATTTGTGATAAGGGGCTATTCTTATTATTATCTAATGCCCTAACAAGAATCATTAATAATAAAAAATGGTGAAAATCACCTATAATCAATGGGTTGTTTAATAAAAAAGAAAAGGCCAGCCCAAGGGAGATTGGGCTAGCCAAGGAGGTGGTTCCTAGTCTTGCTTTAAAACTTTTTTAGTTCTTGATTGTACTCGAGCTATCCTACCCCAGTGTTATTATAATTGATGTGATCCATTTCTAATATTTGCTAAAATGCCATCCTGACGATGGCATTATTTTTTTATTGCTTATCGTTACGCTTTTTCATGAGGATTACGGCTATTTGTCCCGTTCAGATTCCGAATCAACAAGCCATATTCCACATTAATATCCTCTGGGATCGGCAAATACATGATATGTCCGTTACCCGGAGCGACATCTGCCGGTTGGCCCTTTTTATCTTGCATACTTTCAAGGATAAACTGGATATTACCGTTGGGGGTCATCAGCTCAACACTGTCACCGACTGAGAATTTGTTTTTGACGATCACTTCCGCCAGTCCATCACGACGTATACCGGTAAATTCGCCGACAAATTGCTGACGTTCTGAAACCGAATAACCATATTCGTAAGTTTGCTGTTCTTCATGGGCATGACGGCGCAGGAAGCCCTCGGTGTAACCACGATGAGCCAGCCCTTCCAGAGTGGTGAGCAAAGTTGGATCGAAAGGCTTACCGGCCACCGCGTCATCAATTGCACGGCGATACACCTGTGCAGTACGAGCACAATAATAGAATGATTTAGTCCGGCCCTCAATTTTCAGCGAATGTACCCCCATTTTGGTCAGGCGCTCGACATGCTGAATCGCGCGCAGGTCTTTGGAGTTCATGATGTAAGTGCCGTGCTCATCTTCCGACGCTGTCATATATTCACCTGGGCGCTGGGCTTCTTCTATCATAAAGACTTTATCGGTAGGGGCACCGATACCCAATGTCGGCTCGACATTCTTAACGGCAATTGGCTGATGAATATGCACAATATTGCCAACGTCATCTTCTTTGCCTTCCTGGACGTTATATTCCCAGCGACAGGCATTGGTGCAGGTGCCTTGATTCGGGTCGCGCTTGTTGATGTAGCCGGAGAGCAGGCAACGGCCGGAGTAAGCCATGCACAGTGCGCCGTGGACAAAAATTTCCAGTTCCATATCCGGTACTTGCGCGCGGATCTCAGCGATTTCTTCCAGCGATAATTCACGAGAAAGGATCACGCGTGTCAGCCCCATCTGCTGCCAGAATTTAACGGTCGCCCAATTCACGGCGTTAGCTTGTACCGACAGGTGGATGTCCATCTGTGGGAAAGCTTCACGCACCATCATGATCAAACCAGGGTCAGACATAATTAGGGCATCAGGCCCCATATCAATCACCGGTTTTAAATCACGCAGGAAGGTTTTCAGCTTGGAGTTATGGGGGGCAATATTCACCACCACATAGAAGCGTTTGCCCAAAGCATGGGCTTCCTGAATACCTAATGCCAGATTTTCGTGATTGAATTCATTATTACGTACCCGCAGGCTATAGCGCGGCTGTCCGGCATAAACGGCATCTGCGCCATAAGCAAAGGCATAACGCATGTTTTTAAGGGTACCGGCCGGGGATAACAATTCTGGTGTAAAAGGCGTATTGGTTGAAGATGACGATACTTTTGTTAAAGACATATCACGGCTCTCAGTCTGAGTTCAAGTCAGAACCACGCCCGAGGGGTGGTTAAAAGCAGAGGATTGTAACCTTGGCAACTATGAAAATCAGCCATCGCACAATTTTTGTAAGGTTTAAATGATCTGGATCAATTTAGATGATTTTTGCTGATTATCGCTACAAAATTTTTACCTATCACTTGAGCAAAAAATTGCTCATGAGGTGTCTGTGGCCAAATTAATGATACAGATTTTTAATCACGGCTCTTGGCATGATGCTGCTGAATTGACCTTTCCAGCCCCAACTAGCGGAAGGCAGGGGCCCACTATATTAGGTTATGACGGTAACTATGCGATTGAGTGGATGTATCATAATGATGAATTCAGTTGAAAGCGGATCCTGAGGGGATAGTCAGAGTAACCCAATGGGGATCACCTTATGAAGAAGGGGGGAATTTTAACTGGCAAGCTATTATTACTGAGCTATCAGACCTTGCTGATCCCAATCATGTTTTCTTGGCATTTCAACAAACAGCCCAAAAATTAATAGGTCTAAAATCGCGGCTTAAAGCACGGGGGGTACCTGAAAGCATTCTTAGTATGCCGGGAATGGCTTTTGATTATCTGGATGAAAAATTACAGCGATGGGCACAGTTATGAAAATTAAACTTTCGCCTTTGGAGCGCGAAGCTTTGTTACTGGGATTGTTGAGCGAATTTTTCAGTGATCAAGTCTCAACGGGTGAGCTATTACGTCGGTTACGAAAAGATATGCTGAATATGTCTCAGGAGGAATTCTCATCTTTGGTTAAAATTAGTCGACGAACTTTGTCCGATATTGAGACAGATAAAGGGAGCCAGTCATTATCTGTTCTTGGGCGAGCTTTTCGACCTTTTGGTCTGAAAATAGGATTATTGCCGCGTAGTCAGCAGCTGTTAAAAAAGATACTGGAAAAAGAATTTGAAGCAACAGATGGGCAGGGAAAGGTGAAATGAAAGGCGCGGTTAATAGCCCCGCGCGAATACATTTTTAGTAGGATACTTAGGTAAAATAGCGCTATCGAATCAATAAAATTACAGCGTTAGATCTTTAATAATGGTAGTCGGGCCATTTTTTATCACTGAGGCAATACCATTTTTAGCGGCAGCTTCGGAACTGTAGGACTCACTAACACCAATAATCTGATGGTTTTTCGCTTTCAACACAAAATAAGGCTCATTTTTGGTGTTGTGTTTCAGCTCATATTGGCTTTCCAGTGGGGAGTTACTTTGCACCGATGATATGCCATTTTCCGCCGAGGCTTTACTGGCATACATCTCACTGGTGAGAATGATTTCGCCATTACTGGCTTTCAGATTGAAATGATACTGCCCATTCTTTGCCTTCTTAATCTCATAGTGACCCGTGGCCATAATGTTTCTCCTGTTGGTGGTGGTACCTCTAATGAGTGTAGTCAATCACTGAGTCACCACCAACCTAAGATGATGAGATTAAAGTAAACGACAGATCTCAGCTTCCCAGCGATACCCCATTCCATAAACCGCGCGAATAAATGGCTTCTCTCCATCAAGTGCTTCCAGTTTACGGCGCAGGTTTTTGATATGGCTGTCGATAGTGCGGTCAGTCACCACACGGTAATCGTCATACAGGTTATTCAGTAGTTGTTCACGACTAAAAACGTGGCCGGGTTGGGTCGCCAGGATCTTCAGCAAACGAAATTCTGCCGGGGTCAGTTCCAACAGATGGCCCTGATAGCTTGCCTGGAAGCGGGATTCATCGATAATCAGCGGCGCACTCTCACTGGGTTGTTCCCGCTGTTGCTGGCAGCGGCGCAAGATGGTTTTGACCCGAGCCACCACTTCCCGTGGGCTGTATGGTTTGCAGATATAATCGTCAGCACCAATTTCTAATCCCAATAATCGGTCAATTTCTTCTGTCTTCGCGGTGACCATCATGATTGGAACATCGGAAAAACGGCGAATTTCACGGCAAATACTGATGCCATCACTGCCGGGCAACATCAGATCCAGCAAGATAATGGCCGGAGGAGACTGGCGAACTGCGGCGACCACTTCGGCTCCATTGGTAAGCCACTGAGTGCTGTAACCCGCAGCTTGCAGGTAATCGACCAATAGCTGGCCGAGCTTGGGTTCATCTTCAACAATCAATACGGTGCCAGACTGGCTGGCAGACTGAAGCGGTTCGTGCATGACATGAATTACCCTATTGAATGGAATAGCGGAAATACTACCGTAATCCGCAGGCCACCCATAGGTGAATGTTCGGCGCTGATTTTCCCCCCGTGCGCCTCGACAATATTGTGACAAATCGCCAATCCCAATCCCGAGCCGCCACTGGCGCGATTACGTGAGCTTTCGGTGCGATAAAAACGCTCAAAAATACGTTGTAGCTGCTCGTCGCTCAGGCCGGGTTTACTGTCCTGCCAGCGCAGCGTTAAGGTCTCTTCTTCTTGGTGTGCGCTAATGTCTAACTGGCCGCCTTCGTTGGTGTAGCGCAGGCTATTTTCCAGCAGATTGTGAAACAGTTGGTTTAGCCGGTCGGGATCACCGAACATCACCGCTTGTTCCGGAAAATGGGTCGTGATGGTGATATTTTTGCTTTCAAACCGGCCACGGAAGCTGGCTATGGCAATTTGCAGCAGACGGGCCGCATCGAGCTGTGTTTTACGGTAAGCCAACGCGCCTCGGTCGGAAAGCGAAAGCTGGTGTAAGTCGTTAACCAATTTGGTCAGTATCCCGACTTCAGCTTGCAGTGAAATTAACGATTCTGGTGTGGGTGCGCGGACACCATCTTGCAGCGCCTCCAGTTCACCGCGCAGTACCGCCAGCGGAGTGCGTAACTCATGCGAGACATCCGCCATAAAGTCGCGCCGCATCTGCTCATTTTTCTCCAGTGAGCTGGCAAGCTGATTAAAATCTTGCGCCAAACGGCCCAACTCATCACGGCTGCTAACAGCCACGCGAGCACTAAAATCACCCGCTGCCAGCCGATGAGTTCCTTCTACCAGACGTTTGACTGGGGCTAACATGCCGCGCGATAAAATCCAGGTGGCAGCGGCAGCCAGTAAGGTCGACAGCCCGACAATAATCCAACTGGTGCGGCGCTGTTGCCTGTCAAAGTTAATATCAGCATTACGGGTTAGTTTTTCTGGCGGGGTCGACATCACCCAGCCCACCACCTGCTTATTCACGGTTATCGGCTGGCGGCTGGCTTCTTTAGGTACCCGGTCGGTACGGCCTGCCAGCAGATTATTATGACTATCGACCACCCAAAACTGAGCACGCCAGCCATGTGGTGGCAGGTTGCGGCTGTTATCACCACTTTGCTCAAAAGACTTCATTATCTGATAGATAATTTGGTCATTGTTGCGCAGAAAATCCCAATTACCGTAGCGCTGATATTGCACTTCAAGCGCATCCCCCAGCATGGCGATCCTTTGTTCATTACTTTGCTTTATATAATCGATGAAACCGCGCTCAAAGCTGGCTCTAACACCCCAATGCATAGTAATAAGCACCAGCATACAAGTGGCAAATATCGCCATAAACAGTTTTCCGGTAATGCCGATTCTCATGATATTTCCACCTGTTTTATCGGTTGGCCGCTTTCGCGGATGCGCGAGGCAGATTACGGTTAGTGCCGGTATCCGCTGGCACGCGGTTAAATATCAGGGCGGGTAGCGCAATAATAATGGCCATACAGATATAGCTGTATAAGAACGCACTGTGAGTCGCCGGTGTGTTGGTGACAACTTGATTGTGAGCAAACACGCCGAGCAATATCCCCGCGGTACTGACTCCCAGACTCATGGATAACTGCATCACCATCGACAATAGACTATTGCCGCTGCTGGCCAGACGGTTGGGTAAATCTTTCAGCGCTAATGTATTCATTGTGGAGAAGCGCAGGGCATTGAGCATTCCCTGGAAAAATAACACGATCGGTAATAGTAATGTCCATCCCATCAAAGCTACCAATGGGAAGCTGAGACTGACCACCGCCAGCAACAATGTGGCACTGACCAACACCCGCCGGTAGCCGAAACGGTTGACCACGCGCACGATAATTCGCTTCATGCCCATACTGCCAATAATCATCGGGATCATCATCAAACCGGCATGGAAGGGGGTAAACCCCAGCCCGATTTGCAGGAAAACCGGCGTCATAAATGGCAACATGCCACTGCCGATACGGGCGCTCATGCTACCTATCAGGCCAAGAGAGTAAGATTTATTGTTGAACAACCGCAGTGTGAACAGCGCTGAACTGTTACCCTTGGCATGCCACCAGTAACCGGCCAGCGCTAATATTCCGCACAATACCAAACCGGCAATCGCCTGCGGTGACAAGCCCAATCCTTTGTGCCCGTCCAGAGCCAGTGTCAGGGTTGCCATGCCGATAGCCAACATAATAAAGCCGCTGATATCAAAGCGCCGGGTGCGAGTGGTGTAATTGGGCATCAGCCATAAAGTGGCGATTGCGCCGACCACACCGACCGGCAGGTTGATCAAAAATATCCAATGCCAACTGGCATATTGCACCAAAAAACCGCCCAGCGCAGGCCCGACCAATGGCCCAATCTGACCGGGTAATGTGACGAATGCCATCGCCGACATATATTGTTCGCGCGGCACGATTTTCATCACCGTCAGGCGGCCAACCGGCACCATCATCGCGCCGCCAATCCCCTGAATAACGCGGGAAGCAATCAGCTCATTCAGGGTTCCAGCTTGCGCGCACATCAATGAACCGAGGGTAAACAAGATAATGGCAGAGAAAAATATCCATTTAACGCCCACTCTATCCGCCAACCAGCCGCTGGCGGGTAACATCACTGCCACCGTCAGCACATAAGAGACAATCACCGACTGCATGCGCAATGGGTTCTCACCCAGACTGGCAGCCATTGAGGGCAGGGCAGTGTTGACGATGGTGGTGTCCAGTGTTTGCATGAAGAAGCCGAAGGCCACTATCCACAGTTGCGCGCGTATACCCGTCATCTTTCAACCTGCTGCTGTGTTGGCTGCCACTTAAAAGCTATTGGGCATTTCATAATGAATTATTCCAGTCTCATTAACGGTTTTTTGCTAAAGCGGCTGCGCAGGCGGTCAAAGTAGAGGTAAACCACCGGCGTGGTATATAAGGTGAGTAACTGGCTCATGACCAGCCCGCCGACAATAGTAATCCCGAGTGGTTGGCGTAATTCCGCGCCATCGCCACTACCCAATACCAGCGGCAACGCGCCGAACAAGGCGGCCAGAGTGGTCATCATAATCGGCCTAAAACGCAATAGACTGGCCTGGAAAATGGCATCGCGGGCGCTAAGGTTGCCATTGCGCTGTGCATCAAGGGCAAAATCGACCATCATAATGGCGTTCTTTTTCACGATACCAATCAATAGCATGATGCCAATCAGGGCGATAAGGCTAAACGGCGCATCGAACAGCTCCAGCGCCAGTAATGCCCCGACTCCGGCGGAAGGCAGTGTTGACAAAATGGTCAGCGGGTGGACATAACTTTCATACAAAATACCCAGCACGATATACACCGTGGCGATCGCCGCCATAATCAGCCAGAGCTGGGATTTCAAGGTATCCTGGAACACTTGTGCGGTCCCGGCAAACATACCGCGCACCGTGCTCGGCACCCCCAGTTCGGTCATTGCTCGTTCAACGGCTGCCGTCGCTTCAGACAAGCTGCCGCCATCGGGCAAGTTAAATGAGATAGTCGAGGCGGCCGATAAGCCTTGGTGATTAACCGACAGCGGCGCATTGGCGGGCTGCCATTTAGCGAAATAGGACAGCGGGATAGACTGGCCTGCGCTGTTAATCACAAACATTTTGTCCAGCGAACTCACATCCTGCGTGTATTGAGGCGCGACTTCCATCACCACTTTGTATTGGTTTAACGGCTGGTAAATGGTGGAAATCTGCCGCTGACCAAAGGCGTTATTGAGCAACGCATTGGCATCAGACACATCGATACCCAGCCGCGCCATAGTTTCGCGGTCATAGGTCAGGGCCATTTCTGAGCCTTTATCCTGCTGATCGGAGTTAACATCCGCTAGCTCCGGTAACTTGCTCAGGGCGGCCCGCACTTTTGGTTCCCATTCACGCAGAGCCGCTAAATCGTCGGCTAATAACGTAAATTGATAACTGGCGTTAGATTGACGGCCGCCAACACGGATATCTTGGACTGGAGACAGGAACAGGCTGGCACCCGGCTCTTTTGCCAACTTGCCGCGTAACCGGGTAATCACTTGTTGCGCCGTTTCGCTACGTTCACTCAGTGGTTTCAATGAAATAAACATCGAGCCACTGTTGGTGCGCGAACCGCCGGTAAAGCCGGTGACATTATCGACCGCCGGGTCAGCACTGACAATTTTCATGAAATCTTTCAGTTTTTGCTGCATCGCCTGGAACGAAATACTTTGATCGGCCTGAATAAAGCCCATCATGCGGCCGGTATCCTGCTCGGGGAAAAAGGTTTTTGGAATGCTGATATAGAGCCAAACATTCAGAGCAATAGTGGAAAGCAGCACAACCATCACCCAGCGTGTATGACCCAGCACCCAATTAAGCGAGCGGCCATAACCTTGCTGAATAGCCAGCAGCACTTTACCGAACCCACGAATACGTTGTTGTTTCCCTGCCGGTTGGGCGCGTAATAAATGGGCGCACATCATCGGCGTTAGGGTCAACGAAATAACCAGTGAGATACCAATTGCTACCGACAATGTGACGGCAAATTCACGGAATAATCGCCCCGGTAATCCTTCCATCAGCAGCAGTGGAATAAACACCGCCACCAGTGAAATACTCATCGACAGCACGGTAAAACCGACTTCGCGTACCCCGCGCAAGGCGGCAACCATCGGTTTCACGCCAGCTTCTAAATGGCGGGAAATGTTCTCCAGCACCACGATAGCATCGTCAACCACAAAACCGGTGGCGATGGTCAGCGCCATCAGCGACAGGTTATTGAGGCTAAAACCGCACAAATACATGGCAGTAAAGGTGCCGATCAGCGAAACCGGCACGGCGACCGCAGGGATCAAGGTGGCGCGGCCCGATCGCAGGAACAGGAACACCACCAAAATCACCAATGCCACGGCGATCACCAGTGATCGCTCCACTTCATCCAGTGAGGCGCGGATAGTCGGCGAGCGATCTTGCGCAATATTCAACTCAATCGAGGCGGGGATCGAGGCGCGCAGAGCCGGGAGTTCGGCGCGAATTCGGTCGACGGTGGCAATAATATTGGCCCCTGGTTCACGGCTGATCACCAACAGGATCGCTGGCTTGCCATCAGACATCCCGGCATTGCGCACATCCTGCACAGAATCGACGATATTGGCGACATCTTGCAGCCGCACTGCGGATCTATTGTTGTAGTGAATGATGAGCGGGCGATAACCCTCGGCAGTTTTGATCTCATCATTAGCCTGCACTTGCCAATGCTGCTCACTGCTGTCGATTGAACCTTGCGGGCGGCGCACGTTAGCGGCACTGATCGCCTGACGCACCGCATCCAGTGACACGCCCTGATTGAATAGCGCACTTGGATTCAGTTCTACCCGCACCGCTGGCAGGGAACTGCCACCGACTGAGACATCACTGACGCCCTCGGTCTGGGCAATTTTCTGCGCCAGTTGGGTTGAGGCAAAGTCATATAATTGCCCCTGACTGAAAGTATCCGAAGTCAGGGTCATTATCATGATCGGCGCATCCGACGGGTTCATCTTGCGATAGGTCGGGCGGTTGGGCATCCCTGATGGGAGCAAACTCTGAGCGGCGTTGAGTGCGGCCTGCACGTCACGAGCCGCGCCATTAATATCGCGGCTAAGATCAAATTGCAGAATAATCCGCGTGCTACCCAATGAACTGGTTGAGGTCATTTCATTGACCCCAGCAATTCTTCCCAGTGCGCGCTCCAGTGGTGTGGCAATGGATGACGCCATAGTTTCCGGATCCGCACCGGGCATCGAGGCGCTGACCATAATCACTGGGTAATCGACCTGCGGCAGTGGTGAGACCGGCAATAAGCTAAAGCCGATCACTCCACTTAGCGTTATCGCCAGTGTCAACAGAGTCGTGGCCACCGGGCGCTGAATAAACAGAGCAAAGAATTTCACGGCTGTTCCCGTCCATTCGGCAATGCTGGTGTATCAATATCCTGATGATTATGGGTATTGCGTGCCAGTTTATCGAACAACAGATAGATAACCGGTGTGGTAAACAGAGTCAGCACCTGACTGACAATCAGCCCACCAACCATACACACCCCGAGCGGCTGGCGCAGTTCGGCACCGGCCCCGGTACTGAGCATCAGCGGTAATGCGCCAAACAGCGCGGCCAGGGTAGTCATCAGAATTGGGCGGAACCGCAATAAGCAGGCCTGATAAATTGCGTCATATGGTGTCATCCCCTGATCTCGCTCGGCGGCCAGCGCAAAGTCGATCATCATGATGGCGTTTTTCTTCACGATCCCAATCAGCAGAATGATCCCGATAATGGCGATCACATCCAGTTCATGGCCGGTCAGCATCAGCGCCAACAATGCCCCGACACCGGCGGTCGGTAGGGTAGATAAGATAGTGACCGGGTGAATAAAGCTTTCGTACAACACGCCGAGCACAATATACATTGCCACAATGGCGGCAATAATCAGCCATAGCGTGCTGCCGAGTGCGGCCTGAAACGCCAGCGTTGAGCCTTGGAAACGCGTTGTAATGTCAGCCGGCAGTTGAATGGCCTGCTCCGCTTGTGTCACGGCTTCCACCGCCTCACCCAGAGAATAGCCCTGTGCCAAATTGAATGAAATGGTGGCTGACGGGAACTGATTCAAATGGTTGATAGAAAGCGGCCCGAAGCGCTCTTCGATGGTAGCAATACTACTCAATGGGACGCCTTTGCCGTCACTGCCGGTCAGGCGGATATCATTGAAGGCCGCCAGCCCTGGCGTAGCTTTGACGTCATGCTCCAATACCACCCGATACTGATTGGCTTGAGTATAAATGGTGGAAATTAGCCGCTGACCAAATGCGTTATATAACGCGCTATCAATAGCCGCCATAGTGATCCCCAGGCGGCTGGCGCTGTCTCGGTCGACATTGACAAATGCCACTAACCCCTGATCCTGCCAGTCGCTGGTCACATCCTGGAATGGCGCTTGTTGCTGCAATTCACTCACCAGTTTCGGCACCCAAGTGCTTAGCTCCTCCAGTGAGGTGGCTTGCAGGGTGAACTGATATTGGGTGCGGCTCAGTTGGGTATCGATAGTCAAATCTTGCACTGGCTGCAAATAGAGCTTAATACCCGGAACGCCGGATACGCTCTGTTGCAGGCGGGTGATGATTTCTGGGATGCGATCCTTTCTGCTCTCCAATGGCTTAAGGTTAATCTGTAACCGGCCATTATTCAGTGTGGCGTTGGTGCCATCCACCCCGACAAATGAAGTCAGACTTTCGACGTCCGGATCTTTCAGGATGATAGCGGCCACTTGCTGCTGGCGCTCCGCCATATTACTGAATGAAACCGATTGTGGCGCTTCCAGCGTACCTTGAATCAAGCCATTGTCCTGTAATGGGAAAAAGCCTTTGGGCATGATGAGGTAAAGCAGTACTGTCAGCACTAAGGTGCTCAGCGCGACACCCAAGGTTATCCATTGGTGCTTAAGGACTTTTTTCAGTGCCACCGCATAATGGGCAATCACCCAGTCAAAGAACTTCTCACTGGCGCGTGACAAGCGGTTTTGCTTGCGCAGTGACTCATAACTGAGCATGCGTGCGCACATCATTGGCGTCAGTGTCAGGGACACCACGGCTGAAATCAGGATTGCCACCGCCAATGTCACCGCAAACTCACGGAACAGGCGGCCGACGATATCACCCATAAACAGCAGTGGAATCAATACAGCAATCAATGAGAAGGTCAGTGAAATAATGGTAAAGCCAATCTCACCGGCCCCTTTCAGCGCGGCATCCAGCGGTTTTTCGCCTTTTTCGATGTAGCGCGAGATATTCTCAATCACCACAATGGCGTCATCGACCACAAAGCCGGTGGCAATAGTCAGCGCCATTAATGTCAGGTTGTTGATTGAGAAACCGAGGAAATACATCGCGGCGAACGTCCCGATCAATGACAACGGCACAGCAATACTGGGGATAATGGTGGCCGCTGCATTACGCAGGAACAGGTAAATCACCATCACCACCAACACAATGGCCAGCAGTAACTCGAACTGCACATCATTGACCGAGGCGCGGATAGTGGTGGTGCGATCGGTCAGTACTTTGACATCAACCGATTTTGGCAGACTTTTGATAAGCTCCGGCAGCATTTCGCGAATACTGTCGGCGGTAGCGATCACATTGACCCCCGGCTGGCGCTGGATATTCAGCACAATCGCCTGCTGGTTATTGGCCCAGGCCGCCAGTTTGTTATTTTCTGCGCCCTGCTCGATGGTGGCGACATCCTGCAAGCGGACTGGCGCGCCATTTTGGTAAGCCACAATCAGGTCGCGGTAATCCTCAGCCGATTTCATCTGGTCGTTGGCGGATAAGGTTACCGAACGGGTTGGCCCATCCAGGCTACCTTTGGCGGAGTTGACGTTGGCATTGCTGATGGCGGTGCGAATGGTTTCACTGTCCAGCCCCAAAGCAGCGACCGCCGGGGCATTCAATTTGACCCGCACGGCAGGGCGCTGCCCACCAGAAATGGTGACCAGACCGACGCCGGTGACTTGCGAGATCTTTTGCGCAATGCGGGTTTCCACCATGTCTTCCACTTGAGTCATCGGGATAGCGCTGGAGGTGACGGCCAGTGTCAGAATCGGCGGATCCGCCGGATTCACCTTACTGTAAATCGGTGGATAAGGCAGATCATTTGGCAGCAAATTAGTGGCGGAGTTAATCGCCGCCTGCACTTCCTGCTCGGCCACATCCAGCGGCAAAGTGAGCTGGAATTGTAAGGTGATAACCGACGCGCCCCCAGAGCTTTGTGACGCCATCTGTTTCAAGCCAGACATCTGACCAAACTGGCGCTCGAGTGGTGCGGTAATGGAGGAAGTCACCACATCCGGACTCGCGCCGGGATAGAGTGTGACTACCTGAATGGTGGGGTAATCCACTTCCGGCAGGGCGGAAACCGGCAAGGCGCGATAACCGATAATCCCCGCCAGCAAAATGGCGACCATAAATAGGGTGGTGGCGACAGGGCGCAGGATAAATAGCCGTGATGGCCCGCCGCCCGGAGTTGGAGGCATCACTTGCATCAGGATTTCTCCGCCACAGTTGTGGTACTGCCTGCCGATGCGCCCGTCGCTGATTTTCCGCCCCTACGGTGTGTGGCTTTCTCAGCCGTAGCGGGCTTTTCTGCTGCATCGGTTGGCGTGGTATCCGCTGAGCGCGGCGTTACCACTTCAACTTGTAAACCTTCCGTCAGGCGATCAATACCGTCAGTGACTACGCGCTGACCGGCATCCAGCCCGGCGCTGATAACCACTTGTTTGCTATCCTGAATCCCAGTGGTAACCAAGTGTTTACTGACTTTGTTCTCGTCATTTAATGTCCAGACGAAGCTGCCTTCGTTGCCCATCTGTACCGCAGCGGTTGGAACTACCACGGCGTTTTGCAGTAAATCCACTTTGATACGCGCGTTGACAAATTGATTCGGGAACAGCACATCATCTTCATTGGCAAAGCGGGCTTTGAGCTTAATGGTGCCGGTGGTGGTATCAATCTGGTTATCAATACTGAGCAGATAGCCCTGCGCCAGCATTTGCTTGTTGGTGCGATCCCAGGCTTCAACCGGGACAGTCGTATTATTTTTTGCCGCATTTTTCTGCGCTTGCATAATGGCTGGGATATCACTTTCTGGCAGGGTAAAGACCACATCAACCGGATGTGTTTGAGTGATAACCACAATCGGAGTGGCGGTGCCGCTGGTAATGTAGTTACCGACATCCACTTGTTTTAGCCCGACTTTACCGGAAATAGGCGCGGTAATGCGGCTATAAGTCAGTTGCAGTTTGGCGCTATCGATAGCCCCCTGGTCAGCTTTCACACTGCCTTCACTTTGGCGCACTAGCGAGGCTTGGGTATCCAGATCCTGTTGTGAAATCAGGCCGGTTTTCGCCAGTTTTTGGTAACGGGCTAAATCGCGACGCGCGTTATCCAGTGTGGCTTGATCTTTCGCCAGCTGCCCCTGAGCTTGGGTCAGTTGGACTTGGTATGGGCGCGGGTCAATTTCGACCAGTAAGTCGCCAGCGTTGACCTGTTGGCCTTCGGTAAAATGGATAGCCATTAGCTGACCGTCAACCCGACTGGTGACTGTTACGGTGTTGGCGGCAATCACCGTCCCTAAACCGGTGAGATAACGCGGCACCGCTTGTTCGGTAGCGGTGGCGGCTTGTACCGGCGGCATCGGCATATTACGCCGCCCCCCTGCGCGGGCAGGGTTGTTCCCCACCGCATGCTGCTGCGCGCCAGTGCTGCCATCGGGGGTTGCACTGAAATGACGCCAGACAAACACAGCAACAATAATCGCCACCGCTATTCCCAATAAAATCAATAAGCGGGAAGTGCGTTTGGATTGAGCTTTCATGATGGCGAAGAGTCCCTTTATGTGTTCTGAGATGGTTTTTGCATAGGTTACTAGTTTAGCGGGAATTTACCGGATAAAAATGGAGGAATTAAGGAATAACTTGAGAATTGTTTAAACTAATGTCTGGAATTGGTCAGGTTTTGCCAGAAAATTTTAGCAAAGTCCACCCAGATACTGGCATCTTAAAACAAATAGGCATGGCTCCCGACACGATATAATTTAACCGCTGAATCAGAACGTTGATAAATTAAGTGTAAATCTGGCATACCATAACACTCGAGATAGCCAATATAGTTACCTGTCAAAGGATGTGCTTTATATTTTTTAGGAAGTGCCTTGCCGGTTTGCAACAGTGCAATAGTTTCTAAAATAATTTTTTGCGCTTTTTTATTATTGGCATACCCTGTTGCATCTTTTTTAAAGCGACTTTGATAAACAATCTCCAGCATTATTACCCACCAGGATCGCGTTTAAGCGCATCAACCCAGACCCAATTAGCCGCCTGATAAGAACTGTCCAACTTTTGGGGGCAGTTTACTTTTTGGGAAAATACCATTCCGACTCTTGACAATGGCCGCTACGGTGGCAGTGAAGTTAACTCACTGCCACCGCAATTTGCTACTGATAAGTCATAGTAAAGGTGGCACTGGCATTGGCGCTGCCGGGGGTGACTTTATCCGCAATTTGATAATAGCGGGCGGTGATATCTATTTCTTCCTGTAAATTAGTACCACTACTGGCGGAGATACCCATTTGTTTAGGTTGGCCAAATACTACTGGGTCATTATTTTTACCAGTAAGTAGTTGCACTCCCACCCCGCTGGCGGCACCGGGTTCTGGGGATAATTTAATGACGCCTTGATGCTTTAGCTCGGCATCACCATCGATTTTAAAGGAGTATTTGGTATTGGGATCACAGGTTAAAGCTATTTTTTGTGTATTATCACGGCCCTTAGACCCAATGCTAGTAAAATCTTTTTGCTGCTGTGCTCCTAAGTTAAAATTAATATCGGGGCGAGTTAACTCACAGCCCGCTTTTGTTAAAGTAACCCCATTTCGAAGAAAACCCATATAGGGAAGTGTGTTAGCTGTTTTTTCTCCTTGGTTTTGCACGTAATAAGTAAAATTAAATTTAGGGAAATCATTAACTAAACCGGTATCAAAGTTATTATCTAACTTGACAAGGTTTATTTTGAATGATAGGAAGGATGGATTAAGAGATGAAGATGATACCCCCGCAGGGTTTAATATGCAATCGACGTCTATTCCGTTGTTAACGATTTTTTTCTCTACTTTGCTACAAAATGCAGATTGTGAGTAATCGATATCAACTTTTATTCCAATTCCTTTAATGTTTGTTTGATAAATATTGGGCAGCCCAGGAATTGATGCTCTGTCGGCATGTATTTTAATTGTTACTAATCTATCGTCACCCAATAACATTTTCTTTGTCTCTGCGAAACAGCTCAATTGATTACTTGATTCGCCTATATAATATTCTGTGTTATTGGGTGCTTTACTATATATGGTAAGTGATCGTGGTGGAATGTCATTATTACTAACTATATTGCATCCCATTGAAGTTACCACCGCTTGGGTGACTTTAGGAATGAATAATGTCATTCCTGCAAACAATATAATTAAGTGACTAAGAAGAACGTGCTTTTTATTTTTCATAAAATTAAACATAATAATCTGATAACTTAATAAGTCAGGAGGTTATTCAGGCCAATAAATTATTAGCCTGAAGTTTTTTATTTTACCGGCACACCGCATCTAATATGCGCACTGCCGAAGTGGTATTGGTATCCGCTGCCGGTAAGGTAAATTTCACCTGACACTGCTGCTTGTCCTGATTACCCCATTGCACCAGCAAATTGCCGTTATCCGGCACGCCACTGAGATACACCTGGCCGCCATCGCCGACGATGCTGCTATTGGCACTGTCTGCACCATCATCTTGCAAGCTGGCCATGGCGCCGAATGGCACCGGCTTACCCTGATAACTCAGGTTAATCAGCACCCGGCTACCGAGGCGCGGCTGGAAGTTAGCCAGCACCACCGCGCCGCGTGTTGGCACCACGTTTTGGCTGGTAATATCCATATCAATATTGTCACCCATGCTTTGGGTATCCAGCGCTACGTTGTTTTGGCGATAAGCGCTGGCATAGGGCACCACCGCATAGCCGCGCCAATCGGTTTTCACCCCGCGACCACTGCTGACGCCAACACCACTGGCACCGGGAGCGCGCACCAATACTAAGGTATCGCTCTGCGATTGTGACAAGGTGACACCGTAAGGGTGCGCCAGCACACCACCGCTCAGGCCATAGTTCAACTGACGGCTGTTGCTGCCGAAGCTGTAACCGGCATTCATCTGGCCGTAAGCGCCGCTATAGCTGCTGCTCAGGCTACCGCTATTGCCACCGCCGTGATTGCTGCGGCTCTGTTGCAGGTGGTAGCTGAGATTATCATCTGCCAGTGCACTGCCACTCAGGCCCAACTGCTGACTGGTGGCCCCGCCTTTGCTGGTGTTAATACTGTAATTGGCCCAGTTATGGCGACCCAATGGGATATTGACACTCAAGCTGGCGCGCTGGTCGTTTTGTTGCTGGCCGGGGGTTTGGCTATAGCTGTAGTTCAGGCTATAGCTAATGCCCGAGAGCGAAATGTTGTAGCCCAGCGTGGCATTGCGTTCGTAACCTTTGCGCTGCCAGTAATCCTGTTGATAAGCCGAAAGGTACAAACTACCGAAATCATTTAGTGACTGACTGATATGCAACTGAGTACGGCTGCGCTTATTATTGTTGCGCCCCAGCGAATGAATGCTGCCCACGTCGCTCAGTTGATTGGCTTCACTGAAATCATAAAAACCTTCCGTGGAATAACGGTGGCTGCCGAGCGAGAAGTTAGTGCCGGTAGCGGTAATGCTTTTGGCATATTGTAGCCGATAAGATTGCCCCTGCCGGGTAGTTTGATCGCTAAAAGTGGTTTTGGCTTGCGTTACATCCGCTGATACCGACCCCATGCTACCTAAACCTATTCCCACCCCCAGCGCACCGGCCTGATAATCAGATGAAATCAATAAGCCGTTATACAGGGTAAAGCCGTACGGCATGCCGTAGGCCAGCGAGGTCTGGGCAAAGTTCGGGGTGGGGCTGCCATTGCCACCGCCACGATATTGACCGGCGCTCAGCGCATATTTTAGGCTGCCCTCGCGCTGCATAATCGGCGCGGAAGAAAACGCCTGTTTAAAGCTGCGCTCGCGGCCATCGGTTTCTTTGATGGTCACTTCCAAATCGCCACTGGAAGAGGTGGGGAACAGGTCATTAATTTCAAAAGCCCCCGGTGGCACATAGGTTTGGTAAATCACATTATTGTTCTGGCGAATGGTAACCTGCGCGTTGCTGTCAGCAATACCGCGCACCAGCGGGGCAAAACCGCGCAAGCTGTCGGGCAACATACTGTCATCAGAGGCTAACTGCGCGCCACGGAATGGCACCCCGCTCAGGATATCGCCGGGGGTGTAGCTGTCGCCCAGGGTCAGTTGGCCTTTGATGGCATGAATATCGCGCTGTAAAGTATTGGTCAGGTTATTCCACTGCGGCTCGCCATTGCTACTTTGGCTATAGGTGGAATAGTTACGCAAGCGCCACGGCCCCCAGTTCAGCCCGCTGCGCAGGTTGAGGAAGTGGTTGCTGTTGCTGCCCGGTCGGTTATCTTGCCAGCGATTAGCCCCGCTCAGGTTGTAATTGACCATCAGCGCAGGAAGGCCTTGATCCCACTGTTTAGGGTCAATATAGCCACGCGCCTGACTGTTGAGCGCCGCCTGCGGAATACTCACATCCAGCCGCTGTTTATTAAAATCAAAACTGCTGCTGGCGGCGGGGATAAATTTACCCAATTGTGTAACAGGCAGGTCGGCCGGTTGCTGTTGCAGAGCCGGGAAGGCCGCTACTTTCACCCCTAAATCGGCTAATTGCTGCGGGGTGATTTCGGCCAATAAGCTGCCGTTATCTTCAATAAAGGTGACATCACGCGTTTCTATCTGCTGGCCGTTAAGATAGATATCCACCCGATAAGTCCCGGGTAACTGTGCGCCCGATTGGGAGAAAATACTGAGGTCAATCGCCGCGTAGCTGGCGTCCTTGATTTCTAACGAGCTGGGATTGAAATAATCTTCAGCCCAGGCGGGGGCCGATAAGGCGGTTAATCCCAGCGCCAACTGAATCGCCAACCCTAAAGCGCGGCGAGCAGGAGGTAAAGCAAAATGAAGCTGCGTCATGGTGGTTAATCCGGATTTATAAGGTGGCAGTGGCAACATCGGAAGTGCCGCCAAAATCATTAATCGCCTGCCAGCTCACGACACCGGCAGCACCCGCAGGGAGGTCAACGCTCAGGATGCCTTTGGGGGCAACCATCAGCGCGCCTTTGATCTCACTGCCACCCACTTTCAGGGTATGGAAGGAGACGTAATAGGCGGTGGGGTTGCTCACTTGCAATTGCTTACCGTGGCGCGAGAAGCTCAGCGCTTTATAAGCATCAGCGGCGTTACCGGCTAGCCCTGCCGGGCGGTAAAATAATTTGATGCGGTTTTTAATCGAGATAAATAACTGGTTGCCATTAGTTTTTTTACTGGATGGAATGGTTTTGACATTCAGCCAATGCACCGATTCGCGGTCTTGCGGCAAATTACCGCCGGTGAACAAAATTCGCAGGTTACTTTCCTGCCCGCCATCTAAACGGAATAATGGTGGGGTGATAATAAAGGGCACTTTATTATGATTGGTGGCCTCGATATTATCGACCCAGCTTTGAATTAAATAAGGGATGTTTTTATCCTGATTGTTAACGGATAAAGTGGCTTCTTTTTTGGCCCCGTCATAAATAACACGTGTGCCGCCGATAGCAACACCGGCCTGAGCTGACTGCATCACGCCGGTTAAACAGGCGATAAAGAATAACGATTTTAACCACGGCATGGTTTTTCTCTCTGAGTAGATTAATTTATTGCCTTGGTGGCAACAATAAATAATAAAAATTACTGCCCCGACAAATAAAATATCGGGGCGGTAAAGACACAACAAATACACCGCTAATAAAGGTATTAACGCGGGAGGGAATTAGTTAAATGTTATTTCGTAATTTAACGATACATTTACATCACCAGTAGCTTGGGAAGCAGCTTGGAAGTCAGTAATAGCAGTACCGGTCTTGATAAATTTAGCTTTGTATTTTAGGTCATGAGTAGCTTGGCCTGTCATGTTCAGAGCGTTGGCATCAACATTATTCTTGATCGGCGTTGAGCCATCGATATCAATTAGTTGCAATGCATAGCCTTTAGCACCACCATCAAACTTGAAATTATCCCCATCTGCTGTACCGGTAAATTTTACCGTGGCAGTTTGGGCGGTGAATGGACAGTCTTTAAGACTGATTGTAATTTCTTTTTCGGCGGGAATAGTATCTTTACTGTTCAGATTAATACTTCCAAGATCCAGAGTAGCAGTTGATTTTGCTGTATCTATAGAACATGGGCTTGCTGTAATTTTGCCTGTAACATTAATTGTACCATTCGCGGCATTTGCCGCAGAGGCAAATACCGAGGCAGCCAGTAAAGAGGTAACAATCAGTTTCTTTTTCATAGTGATATTCATAATAAAGCTCCAGTGCGAAATAGTTCGCGGTAGTTAATAGTAATGTTTAATAGTTAATTTGTTTGGCCCCAATGGCCGATTTTGCAATGAAAGGTGTTTGTTGCCGTTTCATCTTGGGAGCTAATATAGTGACCTGAAGTGTGATGAGGGAAGTTTCTTTTTCGGAATTAATACCGGGTAAAAGATAGTGAGAATTTAATAAGGTGGAGGAGTTTATTAATCACTTGGAATAGGGTCTTAAAATAGTCATTAAGGGGTGTGGAAGAGGGGGGGTAACGGAATAGTTCGGAATGGGGATTAAAACTTAATCGAATCAGGAGGGGGATTAGTTTGGTGGGGGGCGGTTGATATTTTATTAGAAGTTAGAAGTTAGAAGTTAGAAGTTAGAAGTTAGAAGTTAGAAGTTAGTTCGGTTGTTAAAACTTCACGGCTCACTTGGCCCTCCCTCCTTGTCGGCAATATCTCAGATTGCGCTCAAAATCAAAACCATGGTTTTTGACCTTGATGTTAAAAGCACATTTGAGCCGCCGAGTGAAGAATGAAGCCAGGACGCGAGGCATGGATGCCGAGTGAGGGCCGCTTGAGCATGGATGCGAATCGGCCCGGTCCGTCAGCGAAATGATGAGTGAGGGAACCCACGCAGTGGGCAAGCGATACGGGCGCAAGCGCGGGATTCCACAAGGGGGCCGCTGCCCCCTTTGGCGGTTGGTTCATCGGAGGTTAAGTGAGCCGTGAAGCTCTAACAACCGAACCAGATAATCCTGTGACTATCAATCGCAACAATGATCTGATTCTCTAACAACCGAACCAATCACTCATCACCACCATCAATATCACCGGTATAGCGTCTGCGCCCACCTCGCCAACCCAGCGGTGACGGAGCCAAAATCATTACCCCCCACTAATGGAATACCCGGCAATTGCTGCTGTAAGGCCGCGCGTAGTAGCGGGGAGCGGGCGCTACCGCCGGTCAGGTAAATCACATCCGGTGTGACGTGGCTGGTGGCGAGCGCCAGGTTGACTTGCTCTTGAATGCGCTGTAATGGCTGGGAGATAGCTTCGGCGAGCTGTTGCTGGCTGATAGTTTGCCCCAACTCTGGTTGCACAAAATCCAGTGCCGCGGCGACCTGTTGTTGCTCGGAAAGCGCAATTTTGCTCTCTTCTGCGGCCCGCACCAGGCGGTAACTTAAGCGCTGTTGATAGACTTTCAGCAGAAGCTCAACTTGCTGCGGATTAGCGGCATCACGGATCAAATCGCGCAGGAAACGGCCATTAACTGTGCTATAGAAATCGCTCTGGGCCGGAACATCATTGGTGGCAACGGCATTCCAGTAAGGTAACGACGGCATCGCAATCCCTTTTTCGGTTTCGCTGCCCATACCAAACAGTGGCATCAGTTGCTTGAATGCCAACATGATATCGAGGTCATTCCCACCGACACGGCAACCACTGTGCCCTAACAGGCTTTGCTGGCGATCGGCCAGACCTTGCCATTTTGGCCCCATCAGCAGCACTGAACAGTCAGTGGTCCCGCCGCCAATATCTACCACCAACACAGTTTTCTCACTGGTTAGTGTGGCTTCAAAATCCAACCCGGCGGCCACCGGTTCAAACTGGAAGGCGATATCGCGAAAACCAGCGCGTTGCGCGGCACGCAGTAAAATACCTTCAGCTTGTTGGTTGGCCTCTTCACCGCCGGAACCCTGAAAGTTAACCGGGCGGCCAATCACTGTCTGGCTGATTTCAGCTGCCAATACCGATTCTGCCTGGCGTTTGATATGGAACATCATGGCGCAGACTAAATCCTCAAACAGCGCCAACTGTTGCGGTTTCAATCCATTGGCACCCAAAAAGGATTTAGGCGATTTTACAAAGTAAACTTCTTCGGGGTCTTCAATATAGTGAGCCAGCGCTGACAGGCCGAACATTAAACTGTCAGCTGTCACCGGAATATCTTCTTCGCGATTGAACGCCATGGCGCGGCGTAACAGTTGCTGGTTTTCGTCACTGCCGGTGGGCACCTGCCAGTGGCGGTGCAGGCACTCACTCACCGCTTCGCGGGTAGGGGCGCATAACATCGAGGGCAAATAGACGTCATTATTCTCCAGCACCAGCAACTCGGGAGCATCATCCCGCATCACGGCAACTGAGCAGTTTGCTGTGCCGTAGTCAAATCCAATGAACATAATTGCCCCCAGGCCAAATAAAAGGGGGCGACTTTACCTTAGAGTGGGCAGTGGGGCAATCGTCAAGACAGGATATCGGGCTATTTTATCGCGCTATTTTATCGCGAAATAGCCGCTGTTAAGCACTTCAGATAAGGGTTCAGTGTGGCCAATCATTGTGCCGTCGGCTAAATCAACACCGATATCAATCAATTTACTCAAGGTTGGCGGTAATTCTACCGGGCCTGCCAGTGTAGCGATATTCGCGCGCTGTGCCGTGCCATTGATGATGGATATCAGCACTTCGTCCATTTGATTAATATGAATATGGGCGATTAATTCGCTGTTAAATTTCAGGTAATCAATGCGGTGCTCAGCTAATAATTCAAAATCATTCAAATTATGGCCAAACTCTTTCACAATCAGCTTGCAGCCCAGCTGTTGCAGTTTGGCGAGGAAGTTACCAATCGCAAACGGGTATTGCAGCAATGTGGACTCATCTATCATCCAATACAGGCTCTGTGGGGGCAGTAGAGTCTGTTGCAGCAAGTTGAGCAGTGACTGGCGAAAATCTTCTTGGAGCAGAGCCACTTCAGACAGTGGGACCGCCAGCGCCAGCCCTTTCTGATGAATGGCCTGGGCGTGATCAACTAACAATTGCTCGCATATCCAACTGTCGACTTTCGGCAGCAAGTTATACAACGTTGCCGCCTCCTCAAAGGCAGACTGGCTGACCAGCGGGCTTTGTGGCCGATCAATCTCCAAACTGACCTGATAGAAACATACTGACAACGGCGTTTTAGGCGGTGCGGTCGGGGTAACCTGTAGCAACAGTTGATTCTCGCTGAGAATGCTTTCTACCTCTTCGCGACTCAGCAATTCGTGCTGGCGAGCTAACAGCTGCTTTTGCCTCGGCTGATAGAGATAAACCTGACCACGCCCGCTGTGCTTGGCGGTATAGCAGGCGATATCAGCCTGCGCCATGATTTCACTGCGCTGACTGTTGCTGCTACTGATTTGTGTGACACCGGCACTGGCTCCTATACGGTACAGCTTATCTTCCCAGTAGAAATGATAGCCATTGATCATGGATACCAGACTTTGGGTGATAGCTTTGGCATGAGGCAGGGTGCAATTGAGCATCAGTAAACCAAATTCATCGCCACCGAGCCGTGCGACACAATCACTGTTGCGCAGATGCTGGCGCATTAACTGACTGAGTTCTTTGAGCAGCGCATCGCCAGCAGGGTGCCCGGCGGTGTCGTTAACCGCTTTGAAATAGTCCAGATCAAGGAAGGCCAGCGCGTGTTGTTGGTCAAAGTCGATGCTGTTCTGGATAGCTGCCTTCAGCTTATTTTCAAAATTGGCGCGATTTGGCAGCCCGGTAAGATTATCGTGAGAGGCGCTGTGGCTGAGCTTGCGCATCATTGCGCGCGACTCGCCGACATCCTGGAACACCAGTACTGCCCCGACAACGGTTCCTTCCAGTGTTTTCAGTGGGGCGACAGACTCCTGAATGTCGTAATACTGCCCGTCGCGATGATGTAACACGATTGACTCATTCAACGAGGAGTGAGGACGATGGGTGAGACAATGTTCTATTGGATTATCAATTTCCGGCCCATCGACGCCGTTGGTCAGCTTAATAATATGCTGTATGGGCTGACCGAGTGCGATGGTATTGGCCCAACCGGTCATTTTCTCCGCCACCGGATTCATAAAGGTGATTTTCATTTCCTGATCAGTACACACCACTGCTTCGCCGATGGAATCGAGAGTGATATGTAATCGCTCTTTCTCTTCATGTAGCGCTTCAGTCAGGTTTCTGATTTCCGTCATATCCAGCGTGGTACCCATCAGGCGCAGAATATTGCCATTTTTGTCGCAAATCATATTGGCTTGATTACGCAAATGGACGATATCGCCATTAGGCAGCAATAGCCTGAAATCCAGCCGGTACGGCTGACGCTGAGTGAGCGCCGCACTGTATTCACGCTTTACGCGGTTGATATCTTCTGGGTGAATGTATTGTTGCCAGACGGTCTCGTCAACGGGGGTATTGAACGGGATATGATAAAGCTCATACATCCGTTTATCCCAACTGATCAGCTGCTTTCTGATATCCAATTCCCAGATACCAATACCACCGGCTTCGTTTGCCAGTGTGATACGTTCCATCAGGCGGCGGTTAACAATCTCGCTCTTTTTCAGATCATTAATATCTTCAACCTGCGAGATGTAATAGAGCGGCTGTTGCTCATGGTCTCGCACCACACTGACCACCAGTAGCGCCCACACCACCTCGCCATCACTGCGGATATAGCGTTTTTCCATCGAATAACTGGGGATATGACCATGATACAAATCATCAAGCAATTTCAAGTCGGCGGAGAGATCCTCCGGGTGAGTAATTTGCTGAAAAGTCAGGGTGAGTAAGGTTTCCTGCCGGTAACCCAGTAATTTACACAGTGCCTGGTTGACCTGCATCCATTTGCCTTCTGGCGACACCAGAGCCATACCGATAGCCGAGTATTCCATCGCATTGCGAAAGCGGTTTTCACTTTCAACGATATGCTCTTTTTCCATGCGAAAGGCGTGCATCACCATCGCCATAGCATGGGGAGGAATCAATACCATCAGTAATGGAATAAAGGAAAACGCCTGTACTGACAGTTTGGTATCAACCTGAAGGGTAAACAGGTTGAAATTGATCATCATCGCAATCAGCAAGGTGGCCAGAAAACAGATAGTAAAGGTTTCAAAACGCGGTAAGCGGATGGAGGTCCAGATCAATGCCATAATGATGAAAGTAAAGGGAAATGGCAGATACATCAGGCCGATATAGCAAGCTGACAGTGACACTATCATCATCCATATCATGTCGAATAGCGCTTTGGTTTTATTGGTAATATTAAAATAACCCCGACGATAAAGCAGCCCGACTGGCCCTAAAGCCAACATGCCGATGGCTTCGGACATAAACCACACTGTCAGCACTTGGGTAAAGCTGCCGTTTTGCGGGGCTAAATACCACGCTGCTGCCAGCCCACTCAGCAGAGGAACCAAAATCACGGTACAAACTGAGAATTTAAGCCAACTGAACAGGTTATTTAACGGATCTTTAGGTTGGAGAAATTTACGCAGTAACCAAGCGCCCGCAGTCGCCTCGGTAAGGTTTATCAATGTCAGCGGTAGCGGGAACCAACTGATGCCATATAAGATAAAATTAGCGGCAATAATAGATATGCCAGCAGCCAATAATTGCCACGACCAATAGCGCATGGGGTGGTGGAAGAGTGCCACCATCAATACTGCGGTCGGGAACCATAACGGAGCCAGATTTTCTGATTGCTCAGAAAGGCGGATACAAAAGAGAGCGAGCAAAAACACCACTATGCTGATGATGGTGATGTGAAGAAGAGTTTTATTGTCAGGAGCCGGTTTTTCGGCCGCGCTGAGATCCATAGAACGCCTTATTTTGCTCGCAATCATTTTGATTATGATGGGAAAAATCCATCACATAAAAATAGACCGCATTTGACATGCGGTGAGTTTGTTGACAAACCTACTTATAACCCTGTGATAGAAGGATTTACCGCACCCAGGGGCACTTCGGTGGCTTACGCCACTACGACCCCAACGGCACGATTCTCCTTCGTTTTACTTTGTCAGCAGTCTGGGTCATATTCAGTAGTTTAGTATAGCTAAGCATGGATGGTGGCGATTTGTTGGCTCGATACTGAATTAATTATTTGTTTATTATCATAATAATTAAACCAGGAATAGAGTGGCGAGTCCCAGGAAAATGAAAAAGCCGCCAGTATCGGTGATAGCTGTGATCATGACACTGGAACCGATGGCCGGATCTCGGCCCAAACGGGCCATGGTCATCGGGATAATGACGCCCATCAGTGCTGCCATTAGCAAGTTAAGCATCATTGCCAGCGTCATCACACCGCCCATGGCGGGATCGCCATAGAGCAGATAGGTGACCACCCCCATAATCCCGCCCCACACCAGACCATTGATCAGTGCGACACCTAACTCTCTGAACATCAGGAAGGTCACATTACCTTGTTGGATATGGTGCAATGCCAGGGCGCGCACAATCATGGTGATGGTTTGATTACCGGTGTTACCGCCAATGCCAGCGACAATCGGCATTAATGCCGCCAATGCCACTAATTGTGAGATGGTGTCTTCAAATAATCCAATGACCCTTGAGGCGACAAACGCGGTGCAGAGATTGATGGCCAGCCATGACCAACGGGTACGAACCGCACGGCCTACAGGGGAGAACACGTCTTCTTCCGGGCTTAATCCCCCCATGCGCCTTAAGGTGGTGTCGCTCTCTTCATTGACCACGTCAACGATCTCTTCGATGGTCAAACGGCCCATCAGTTTGCCTTTTGCATCAATAACGGCGGCACTGATCAAGTCATAACGCTCAAAGGCACCTGCGGCGTCTTCTGCTTTCTGTTCCGGTTGGAAAGTCGTCGGGTTGCTCTCCATTACCTCAAATACTTGGGTATCTGGCGCGTTGAGCAGAATGGCGGTTAACGGCAGTTCGCCCAGTAAGGTATTCTTGCGATCAATAACAAAGATTTTATCTGTAGCATCAGGGATATTTTTCCGATAACGCAAATAGCGCTGCACGGTGGCGAGGGTAACATCAGCCCGAACCGTCACCAGTTCGAAATCCATCATCTGACCGACAGTATCGCGGCCATATTGGATAACTTCCCGTACCCGAGCGCGTTGATCCGGATCCAGTGACGTTAACAGGCGGCCCATCAAGTTACGCGGCAGGTATTCGGCCAGATAAGCCTGTTCATCGACATGCAAGGTGCGCATCGCTTTTAACAGGTCTTTATCGCTCATCTCTTTGATCAGTGTATCCCACACTGTTTCAGAAACTTCGACCAGCGTTTGACCACGTTTCTCGTTTTTGACTAACCGCCACAATGCTAAACGTTCATCGTTGGGCAAGGCTTCGAGTAAGTCGGCAAGGTCAGCGGCGTGCAGATCGTCGAGCAGTGTTTTGATTTCTAAAGTTTGTTCAGCTAATTGCTCATCACTGAGTTTTTCCCGCTCATCCTGACGGCCAAGAATGCCATCGACTAAGGCTTTATTATTTAATAAGAGGGATAGTATTCGATTGCGTATTTCTGCCAGTTTTTTCGCGTTATTTTTAGAGGTTTTTTTGGCCGCAGCAGAAAACGAAACCGGAATGATTGGTACTGGCATAATGTGTGATGTCCGTGTATATAAAACGAGCGCATGAGTGCGAAAATCTAGGGGCTAACATCTGTCTCATGCGGGCCAGGAAGTTCACCATCCACTGACAACTCAACTCGTTGCGCATCTCGTCGCTCCTGATGATGAGAAATAGAGGCAATCCCTGCATACAGCAAGCGGCCAAACAGAATCAGAAAGCTCACCAGCAAGATGATTTTTGTTAGTTGGGTTGATGGCCGTCTTTTCATATTTACCCTTTTCCCTTGTGTCCTTGAAATTGCAGCGGTGTTAGCTGCTCTCACTCACCCGAATCACTGACTTATGTCAGCTCATCGGGATTTGTTCGCTTGCTGCCTTGCCGCAATCCCAATGACTTTGGGGAATCCCCTGCGTGCTTGAAATTGCAGCTTGTTTGGTATCAGCAAGAGTTAGCTGCTCTCACTCACCCGAATCACTGATTTATGTCAGCTCATCGGGATTTGTTCGCTTGCTGCCTTGCCGCAATCCCAATGACTTTGGGGAATCCCCTGCGTGCTTGAAATTGCAGCTTGTTTGGTATCAGCAAGAGTTAGCTGCCCTCACTCACCCGAATCACTGACTGTTAGTCGACTTTACTATAAATAAGCTCATCGGGATTTGTTCTGCTTATGTTTTGGGCGTTTCGGCCTCAGATTCGGCTTCTTCCGCTGCTTCTTCTTCAATGATTAGCTTCCAGCCAACCACATCATCCCAATAAGCCTGCTCACGTTCAAAATCCAGTTGTACCAGATTATTTTGTGCCAGGTAACCGGCTGGGAAACGCAATGTCCAATGGCTATCGTCAGTTATCAGTCGCAGAGTTTCCGGCGTGGTGGTCGATTGGCGCTGATTATTCAATAACGTGCTTAAGCGTAATAACTGAATTAACGGCAAATAATACTTTTTCTTGAACAAATTCAAGCGTGGCAACTCATCAAGCTTAATGGCTTTACGATGCATACGCACCAGAGTTGCCAGCAGCAATTGCTGCTCCTGATTGAAGCCGGGCAGATTGGTATTTTGCAATATATAAGCAGAATGGCGGTGCATCCCGCTGTGATTAATACTCAGCCCCACTTCGTGTAGCATTGCCGCCCATTTTAGTAATGCTTCCAGTTGTGGCTGCACCAACTTGGTATTCTGTGCCATCCATTGTGCATAAAGTTGCTCAGTGGTTTCCAGCACCCGGCGGGCTTGCTCTCTATCAATATTGTAGTGTTCGGCCAAACTTTTAGCGGTGCGCTGACGGATATCTTGATGACGGAAACGGCCTTCCATTTCGTACAACACGCCTTCACGCAATGCCCCATCAGACAGACGTAACTCTTTGATTGCTAATGCATCAAATACGCCACACAAGATAGCCAAACCCGGTACAAATACTGATTGGCGATCTTCCGATAACCCCGGCAGGCTTAGTGCAGAGAAGTGTTTGTATTGCAGTACTTGCTCAACCAGCATTTCGAGGCGTTCTGGGGTGATAAGCCCGTCTTTCTCGCCCATTTCCACCAATACTTCGTAGGTGGCCTTAATGGTGCCGGATGCACCCAGAGCATATTGCCAGCCTTGAATGCGGTATTGCCAGGCAAGATTTTCCAACTTTTGTGCAGCAGCCAGGCGGGCGCGTTTAAAGTTTGTCTTACTGATTTCTCCGTGTGGGAAAAACTGTTGCGCAAAACTGACACACCCCATACGGCGGCTTTCAACCAGCAGAGGTTCAAAATCTTCGCCAATAACCAACTCGGTTGAACCACCACCGATATCAATCACCAGTTTACGGCCTTTCTCCGGCTGGGTATGTTCGACTCCCATGAAAATCAGACGCGCTTCTTCCTGACCCGAAATAATTTCGATCGGGTAAGGAATAACTTCGGCGGCGCGCTTGAGGAAAGTCTCTGCATTCGCCGCTTGTCGCAGTGAATGCGTCCCCACGATGCAGACATTATCTGGTGAGAAACCTTGCAAACGTTCGGCAAACAGGGCCAGGCAAGCCAGACCCCGCTCAATGGCTTCTTCACTGAGCATATTATTGCTATCCAGACCATCAGCCAGATGCACGCGCTGCTTCAGGCGCCCTAAAACCTGCAACGCGCCGTTGACGACGCGGGCAATGACCATATGAAAACTGTTAGATCCCAGGTCGATAGCAGCAATTTCTTGCGGTTTCGAGGTAATCGAATTGTTGGTTAGCGGCATAGTTTTAGCTCGATGCGTCTGGTTGTTCCAGCGCTTTTAAATAATCATAGATGGCAATCTGTGCACGTACTTTGCGCCTATTTCCACGCGGTACATAACGATTACTCAGTTCTTTATCAATATAACGGGCTTTTACCGTGTCGTTGAATAACAGCTCTAAAATATCCAGCACCCGCTGCTTTAACCTCGGGTCTAGTAATGAGACTGCCACCTCAATACGATAATCAATGTTACGGGTCATCCAGTCGGCGGAAGAGAGATAGACTAGTTTGTCGCCTTTATTCTCAAAAACGTATACCCGGTCATGCTCTAAGAAGCGATCAACAATACTGGTGACCTGAATATTATCGCTGATCCCCGGCATATTGGGGATTAACGAACACATCCCTCGCACTAATAGCCGGATTTTCACGCCCGCACTGGAGGCGCTATATAACCTATCTACCAGGCCTTTATCCACTAAATTATTTATCTTCAGGGTAATACCGGCACTTTCGCCCGCCTGAGCATGAATAATTTCCTGATCGATCAATTGATATAACATCAAGCGCGAGTTCTGTGGTGACACCATCAGATTATCGAACTTGACCGGGCGGTAAGGGTTTTCAATAAAGTTAAATACCCGCCGCACTTCATTGGTAATACGCGCATCTGCCGTCAGTAAAGAATAGTCGGTATAAAGACGTGCTGTTTTCTCATTAAAGTTACCGGTGCCAATATGAGCATAACGCACGATCTCCTCGCCTTCGAGTCGAGAGATTAAGAATAATTTGGCATGAATTTTCAGCCCCGGCGCGGAGAAAATAACGTGCACGCCAGCGGCAGTCAGACTTTTGGCCCAATGAATATTGGCTTCTTCATCGAAACGCGCCTGTAATTCCACCACCACTGTCACTTTTTTACCATTATGAGCGGCATGGATCATTGATTCGATAATGCGCGAATCTTTGGCAACGCGGTAGATATTGATTTTAATGGCCAAAACGCTGGGATCGAATGATGCTTGACGCAGCAATTCCAACACGTGTTCGAAGGTGTGATAAGGGTAATACAGCAGCACATCCTGTTCGCGAATAGCATCAAAACCATTGCGGAATTTATCAAACCAAATGTGGCGCAGGCGTGGCATAGTTTTGTTAACCAGATTGCTTTTGCCGACATTAGGGAAGTTAATAAAGTCTTTGAAATTATGGTAACGGCCGCCGGCAATAACGGAGTCATCATTCGAGATACCCAGTTTTTCGCGCAGTAATTCTACCATTTCATCAGGCATATCGCGTTGATAAACAAAGCGTACTGGCTCAGCGGTCAGGCGCTGTTTTAGGCTCGACGACATCAATTCCAGCAGGCTGGATTCCATTTCAGTGACCAAATCATATTCCGCATCGCGGGTCATCTTCATGGAATAGGCATTCAGCGCATCATAATCAAAGAAGCCTTTAAAAATCTCATCGAGACAATACCTAAGAATATTATCAAGTAATATCATTGGTTTGCGGCGGCGAGGAGCTTCCGGTGGTAAATTAACGAAGCGCGGTACTTTATCTGAAGGTATTTCTAACAGCGCATAGGCTATTTCCTGACCACGGATAATTTCCACTGCCAGATAGGTGTAATCATCTTTTAAGAATTGAACCAAATTAGTGTCGTGGTTAATCAGAATCGGCGTGATGTGCTGGCGCAGATGCTGTTTGAAATATAGCTTTAACCAGATTTGCTGATTCTCGGAAATTTGCCGCTCATTAATCAAGAAGATTTGATTACGCGCCATTTCCAGCAATAGATCATTATAAAGCCCGTCAAATTCTTGATCGGCTTTCACCACTTTACTTTGGATTTTTTTCAGCAAATGGCGAGAGGTGACGGCAGAACCTTGCTCCTCGCTAATTAAAATGCGCCGTTTCAGATCGGCGAAACGGACTTTATAAAATTCGTCGAGATTATTGGAGTAAATGCCAAGAAATCGCATCCGCTCGATAAGTGGATTGCTCTTATCCGCCGCTTCCTGCAATACCCGTTCATTAAAAGATAACCAACTGAGTTCTTTTTCGGTGTAGAGCTTTTCCTGACCCATTGCAACTCCAGTAAGATTATTGTGGGAGTATTTAGTGTCCTCAATCATTATTGCGAAAGATTGACCAGAAAGTCCAACAGATATCACGAGTTATCTTTCAAAAATATTGTCAGGTAAGCATTATCAACATTGTCATCTAAACGCCACGAAATAAATATAAGATGCTCGCTTATCTGACTGTCTGTTAGTGATAGATAGACGATTAGATTGATAATAATAGACGGAAATGTCGTAAGGATATGGGATAATCGAAGATTGACCTGCCCCTAAATTAAATCCAGCACTCATTGAGTAATGTCATTTTTATCATTGTCAACATCACCGTTACACCCGTTTGCTGCAAACTCCAAGGGGAGTCAAGTCGCTCCGTGTTGAGTGTGGCCTATAGACATTATAATCTTTCCGCCATTCACTAATAATATTTCTTGCATGAGCCATATCGCTGAACCAATGTTCGTGCCGAAAGCGGCGTTGAAGTTCTCGATAATACCATTCGGTGTGGCTTCCCCGGGCTGGATAAGCCGCAGCTCTACACCGTGTTCACCGGCCCACTTTGCGGAGCAGCATACGGATGATCTGTTGCTTGGATAAACGCTTCTTCATGGGGAATGTACTCATACTTATATTGTAGATGAGACATTACTAGAATAGTCATGTATTCGTTTTTGGGCAGGTCAAACTGTAAGTATCCCAGTTTTAGTTCCACACACTTTTTGAGATTTCCGTCTTCTCACCCATCAGCCGGTATTCTTCCGGCGTCAGGTTATTCAGGGATTCATGGGGCCGCTCACTGTTGTATTCATTCAGCCAGCGTTCCGTTATTTCCCGTGCTTCATTCAGCGTTCTGAACAGATAAAAATCCAGTATTTCGGTCCGATACGTTCGGTTAAACCGTTCGATAAATGCGTTTTGCGTCGGTTTGCCGGGCTTGATAAATTCCAGCATCACGCCATGGTCTTCAGCCCATTGTGCCAGCGCCAGTGATATTAGTTCTGGCCCGTTATCCATCCGCATTTTCAGCGGATATCCACGGTTTGCCACTATTCTGTCCAGCACCCGCACAACGCGCTGCGCCGGGATATTCAGGTCAATTTCGATAGCCAGAGCCTCGCGGTTAAAATCATCCACGACGTTGAAAGTCCGAAAACGTCGGCCACATGTCAGCGCGTCGTGCATAAAATCAATCGACCAGCTTTGGTTGAGGGCTTCCGGCGTGGCCAGCGGAGCCGGATTACGCACCGGCAGGCGTTGTTTCCCTTTACGACGAAAATTCAGTTTTAGCAGACAGTAAATCCGGTGTACACGCTTGTGGTTCCAGGCGTGTCCCTGCCTGCGAAGCACCTGAAAAAGCTTCTTAAATCCGTAGCGGGGATAGCGTTCAGCCGCCTCAGTCAGCCTCTGGATCACCGGTTCATCACGTCGTTTATTCGGTTGATAACGAAACACCGTCCTGCTCAGCGATAACGTCCTGCATGCCTGGCGTATGCTCATCGTAAACTGCGTGGTCAGATAGTTGACGAGCTCACGCTTTATCGCTGGTTTTAAAGCTTTTTTTCGATGACGTCTTTCAGCGCACGGCATTCCAGACTCAGATCAGCAAACATCTGCTTCAGACGGCGATTCTCGTCTTCTAGATCTTTGATCTTTTTGATATCAGCGGCTTCCATCCCGCCATATTTCGCCTTCCAATTGTAATAGCTGGCTTCGGAAATAGCAGCCTCGCGGCACACATCTTTGACGGTCCTACCCGCTTCGACTGATTTCAGTACGGCGATGATCTGGTGCTCGGTGAATCGGATTTTACGCATAAGGATCTTCTCAGGTGACATCATCAGTATGTCGGAAGATCTCTAAAAGTGAATGGGCCGTTTAAGCGGGATACTTACAGCGATAGCGGATGAAATAGCAAGCAATGAAGAGTAACGGGATTGGAGGTAATTGACGGATATTTATTCATATGGTTGATTTTAACAGATGAATAAAAAAAAGACCGAATACGACTCATAAACACCTTAGTTTATTCGGTGCTTTTCTCAGCCGTTTAATTACAGAATTCTTTTTAATTAGATCGCTAACAGTTGTCAAGTCTTAATTTAACTTTTTGAACATTTGATAGTATAAATATAAAATCCAGTAAGGAATAGGGAATGCTGCGTTTCGATTTCACTAGAGCCTGTAATTGTTGAGTGTTGATGAGAATACAATCTTCCTGCCCAATTTGGGTTTCCAGCGCGGTGAGCCGTTTCCAAAAATATTCCAAATCATGCTGAGGCTAGATAATATGATCGAAATCAGCCCGTCTGACGGGAGAGTTTTTTGGTGGCACGATGCTGTGTTTTTCTACTTTTAAGTATGATGTAATTATCGGCAATCACTGTGATCGTTTTGGCACTGCGATATGTGTTTCTCAGTTTCGTCGCATCTTAATAAATAAACTTGAGTTTTTGCTTGCTCCACTGACGTAATCCACTTTGCCGGTTCCCGCATGAAGGACTCCGGTGAGGTAATGTTTTTCATTTTTACTGGGCGTAGGGATACGTTTCTATTGCCGCTTAAGCGGCCAGTTCGCACTTATTTGGGGTTTAATGACTTTCGTTGTTTGATTTATCATTTACCTCTCTAGTTATTTTTATAATCACTGATGAAGTGTCAGCTCAAGCAAAAGCTACTGGAATTTTATATTGCTATCAAATGTTCAAGTGGCCAAATAATGGTTGACAACCATTATTTTATGTGTTTCATTTTTTATTTAACTAAATAACCAGTTAAAATAGGTGGCTATCATGAAAATAAAGGCAATTGCATTGGCATCTTTGTTGGTTTCATCAGTGACTTCAGCTGCAATGAAGGATTATGATACTTATTACAGTAATGTAATAATAAATAACTTCTCAAGTGGAGTATATAATTCAGGAGGTAAAGACACTACTTTCTTTTGTATTGGATACACGAGGGTTGGAAATAAACCAGATATCAATAACGCATGTAAAGTAGATGTGTACGGGAAATACAAGAATGGTTTTTCAGCCATGATGGACACAGCCAAGTTTTATTATTCTACTGGTTTACAAGTAAGAGTATATATAAAGAAAGACGTCTGGTATGATCCGGCCTTTAGAACTGGATTTTCTGCTAATGAGCTTATTGCCATTACAAGCTGTAGTAGTCATGATTATTGTGTAGGGCCTAAATTAAAATAAGGCGCTTTTCCTAAGGCCGAAATATCAAACAGACGCGTCATTGCCAATAGCATCTGTAATTCATGGACTCAGGCGTTCAAAGCCATTGTACCCATCCAGTAATTGATTGCTATGGTGATGAGGGATAACTTCTGGACATTATATTTATTGGTACAATATGATTGTTAGTATTTTGTTGAATTAGTTAGGTTGATTCTGATAATTATATTGTTGGGGTCGTACGACCCCAATGGATTAAGCACTCTTTATCGATGGTGTCTTATATTTAGCCAAATATTGCGGCTGGAAAATACACATACGGATTACTGTGCGATACTCACCATTGATAAAGAACTCTTGTTTTAATTCACCTTCTATTTCAAAGCCTAATTTTGTATAAATATGAATGGCTTTCTCATTTTCTTTATCCACAATTAAATACAGTTTGTACAAGTTTAGGACGGAAAAACCGTATTCCATTGCGAGTCGTGCCGCCGAACCGGCAAAACCTTTACCTTGATGGGCTGGGTCGATAATAATCTGAAACTCAGCGCGGCGGTGAATGTGGTTAATTTCAACTAATTCAACCAGACCCACTTTGGTGCCCTGGCTTTCAATAATAAAGCGGCGCTCACTCTGATCATGGATATGTTTATCATACAGATCAGACAGCTCGACGAAAGCCTCATAAGGCTCTTCAAACCAATAACGCATAACGCTGGCATTGTTATCTAACTGATGGACAAACGGCAGATCATCCCGTTCCAGAGGGCGTAACCGGACGCTGCTAGTGGTAGACATGCTTATTCCTCATCTGACGACAGCGGTTGCTGCCCTAAAAATTATACTATTAGCATAAGGGGTAAGCACAGGGGAATTAAAAAAGGCGCTCACCTTAAAATGGCAGCGCCTTTAATCAATATTCATTAACTTGTTTCACTCAGCCGCATAACCTTGTGCGGGTAAGCGTTTATCATCCAGCCAGGCGGCATTATCACGCATTGTCAGACGGCCATCAGTAAACCAGCCGACCACTAACGGGTAAATACTGTGCTCTTGAGTTTGCACTCTCGACATTACATCTGTTTCGCTATCATCACTAAAGATCGGGACTTTAGCTTGCAGGATGACCGGGCCGCCATCCAGTTCTTCTGTGACAAAATGCACGGAGGTACCGTGTTCCTGGTCGCCGTTTTCCAATGCTTGACGATGGGTATGCAAGCCGGGGTATTTCGGCAGCAGCGAGGGATGAATATTCAACATCCGGCCAGCATAATGCTGAACAAATTCCGGGCTGAGAATGCGCATATAACCCGCCAGCACCAGTAAATCAGGCTGATATTCATCAATGGCTTGCGCTAATGCTAAATCAAAGCTGGCACGCGAAGCATAAGATTTAGCATCTATTGCATGGTGGGGAATACCTGCCAATTCAGCACGTTGTAAGCCATAAGCATCAGGGTTATTACTGAAAACAGCACTAATCTCGCCTGAAATACGCCCTTGTTGCTGGGCGTCTATCAATGCTTGCAAGTTGCTGCCTTGGCCTGAAACTAAAACCACTATCTTTTTCATATACCCTTCATACTTGAAGTTGCAGGGGGGTTATCAATATTACGGATTGATAATGACTTGCTCTGCACCCTCAGCCGCTGCAGCGATGACACCGATTTTCCAGGCTTTTTCACCGGATGCGGTTAGCAATTCAACCGCTTTGTCTGCCAGTTCAGCGGGGAGCGCAACAACCATGCCGACGCCGCAGTTAAAGGTACGGTACATTTCGTGGCGGCTGACATTACCGGTCTCTTGCAACCAGCTAAACACCGCAGGCCACTGCCAGCTAGCTTCATCAATCACTGCCTGAGTCCCTTGTGGCAATACGCGTGGGATATTCTCCCAGAAGCCACCACCGGTCAGGTGAGCAATCGCATGAATATCAAGTTGTTCAATCAAGCTAAGAATTGATTTTACGTAGATTTTGGTCGGTTCCAGCAGATGGTCGGCCAGAGATTTACCGTCCAATTGAGTCTGCTCTGGGTCAGTATTGCTGACTTCCAGAATTTTGCGCACCAAAGAGTAGCCGTTAGAGTGCGGGCCGCTAGCCCCTAACGCCACCAGAGCATCACCGGGTGCGACTTTGCTGCCGTCGATGATTTCAGATTTTTCGACCACGCCAACACAGAAACCGGCAACGTCGTAATCTTCGCCGTGGTACATCCCCGGCATTTCGGCAGTTTCACCCCCGACCAGCGCACAACCTGATTGTTTGCACCCTTCGGCAATTCCGGTAATCACACTGGCGGCAGTATCCACATCCAGTTTACCGGTGGCAAAGTAGTCAAGGAAGAACAGCGGCTCTGCGCCTTGAACCACCAGGTCGTTAACACACATAGCGACTAAATCGATACCGATGGTATCGTGACGTTTCAGGTCCATCGCCAGACGCAGCTTGGTGCCGACGCCGTCGGTGCCTGAAACCAGGATAGGTTCACGGTATTTTTGTGGCAAAGCGCAGAGGGCACCGAAGCCGCCCAATCCCCCCATCACTTCTGGGCGACGAGTCTGTTTAACCACACCTTTTATGCGATCAACAAGGTCATTGCCGGCATCAATATCTACACCTGCGTCTTTATAGCTGAGAGAGGTTTTGTTGGTCACTGCGAGGTCCCCACTGCGGTTGGCTGTTTGAGCTTAGGAAGAAAACGCGACAATTCTAACAGCGCAGGCAAACGTTTGCGAGTAGCTTGTGATATCACTCCAATTTTTAGCTTTCTTGACTTAATAATGATTTTCTATTGATCTGAATCAGGCTATTCATTGTGGCGTTCAAAAAAAAGGCGGTATAATCTCGCGATTTTTTTGGCCGCCAGTCGCCTAACCAGGAGAAAAATAATGAAGATCGTTGAGGTGAAACACCCGCTAGTAAAACATAAACTTGGTTTGATGCGTGAGAATGATATCAGTACAAAGCGTTTTCGCGAGTTAGCGTCTGAAGTGGGGAGTTTGCTGACTTACGTGGCAACCGCCGATCTGGAAACTGAAAAAGTCACCATTGAGGGTTGGAACGGGCCGGTTGAGATTGAACAGATTAAAGGTAAGAAAATTACTGTAGTCCCTATTCTGCGTGCTGGTTTGGGCATGATGGAAGGGGTATTGGAAAATGTACCTAGTGCGCGCATCAGTGTGGTGGGTGTCTATCGTGATGAAGAAACCCTAAAACCTGTCCCTTACTTCCAGAAGTTGGTGTCAAATATCGATGAGCGCATGGCGCTGGTGGTTGACCCGATGCTGGCAACCGGTGGTTCCATGATTGCAACCATTGATTTGCTCAAGAAAGCGGGTTGTAAGAGTATTAAGGTATTGGTATTGGTTGCCGCTCCTGAAGGTATCAAAGCGCTGGAAGCCGCTCACCCAGATGTCGAGCTGTACACCGCTTCCATCGATCAAGGCCTGAACGAACACGGCTACATTATCCCTGGATTGGGTGATGCCGGTGATAAGATTTTTGGAACCAAATAACTGATGATAGCCGACTCGATAGTCGGCTTTTTTTTGAATAATTTTTAGCATTCAACACAACACCATATAACTTTCATTAGAGGATAGAGAAAATGAGCCGTCGCACCATTGGCGTCAGCGAGCGCCCACCGCTGCTCCAAACGATCCCCCTGAGTTTCCAACATTTGTTCGCCATGTTTGGTGCCACTGTTTTAGTTCCTATTCTGTTTAAAATTAACCCGGCGACGGTGCTGCTGTTTAACGGTATCGGAACCTTGCTTTACTTATTCATTTGTAAGGGGAAAATTCCTGCTTATCTGGGTTCCAGTTTTGCCTTTATTTCACCAGTATTGCTATTGCTGCCATTGGGTTACGAAGTCGCCTTGGGCGGTTTTATCATGTGCGGTGTGTTGTTCTGTCTGGTGGCGTTGATTGTCAAAAAAGCTGGCACCGGTTGGTTGAATGTGCTCTTCCCGCCTGCGGCAATGGGGGCGATTGTGGCGGTTATCGGCCTTGAATTGGCTGGCGTGGCTGCGGGAATGGCGGGGCTGTTGCCTGCTGAAGGGGTGACAGTCGATTCCACCACCATCATCATTTCCATGGTGACCTTAGGTGTGACCATTCTAGGGTCAGTGTTATTCCGTGGTTTCTTTGCCATTATCCCTATTCTGATTGGTGTGCTGGTCGGTTATGCCTTGTCATTCGTGATGGGGGTGGTTGATTTGACACCTATTCGTGAGGCCCACTGGTTTGCCTTGCCGACATTCTATACTCCACGTTTTGAGTGGTTTGCCATTCTGACTATCTTGCCAGCGGCATTGGTGGTGATTGCCGAGCATATTGGGCATTTGGTGGTCACAGCAAATATTGTGAAAAAAGATTTGATTCGTGACCCTGGCCTACACCGTTCGATGTTTGCTAATGGTATTTCGACGGTTATTTCTGGTTTCTTCGGTTCGACACCGAATACCACTTATGGTGAAAATATCGGCGTTATGGCGATCACCCGTGTTTACAGTACCTGGGTTATCGGTGGTGCGGCGATTCTGGCGATTATGCTCTCTTGTATCGGTAAATTGGCTGCTGCAATTCAGGCGGTGCCGGTGCCGGTTATGGGGGGCGTCTCACTGCTGCTATACGGGGTTATTGCTGCGTCAGGTATTCGCGTGTTGATCGAGTCAAAAGTTGACTATAACAAAGCACAAAACCTGATCTTAACCTCCGTCATCCTGATAATTGGGGTGAGCGGTGCGAAAGTGAACATTGGTGCAACTGAGTTGAAAGGCATGGCACTGGCGACAGTAGTGGGTATCGGCCTGAGCCTGTTGTTCAAAGTGATTAGCTTAATCCGCACCGAAGAAGAAATTATCGAGGCGACGGAAGACGAGCCTGCGCTTAAGTAAAAGAGCCATCTGGTCGAACTGCACTTGTCGGTTCGGCCAGTTTTTCGCCTCAGGTCAGGTTTTTATGCTGTTGTCATTTTTTGTGGTAAGCTTGCCACGTTTTCCCGCCCGTTTTGTTGGTTGAGGTGCTTCTGAATACGCCGGCACAGCTTTCACTGCCACTCTATCTTCCCGATGATGAAACTTTTGCCAGTTTTTATCCGGGGGAGAACCCGTCCCTATTAGCTGCGATCCAGTCCGCTGTTCATCAGTCTCATGGCAGTTATATCTATTTTTGGTCGCGCGAAGGCGGTGGCCGCAGTCATCTGTTGCATGCAGCTTGTGCCGAGTTATCACAAAAAGGTGAGGCGGTGGGCTATGTCCCGCTGGATAAACGCGCATACTTCGTGCCGGAAGTGCTGGATGGCATGGAGCAATTGGCCCTGGTTTGTATTGATAATATTGAGTGTATTGCTGGTGACGAGCAGTGGGAGATGGCGATGTTTAATCTCTATAACCGCATTGTGGAAACCGGCCGTACCCGTTTATTGATCACCGGCGATCGTCCGCCACGGCAGTTAAATCTTGGTTTGCCTGATTTGGCCTCTCGGCTTGATTGGGGGCAAATCTATAAATTGCAGCCCTTGTCAGATGATGAAAAATTGCAGGCTTTGCAATTACGCGCCAAATTACGCGGTTTTGAATTACCGGAAGATGTCGGTCGTTTTTTGTTAAAACGCCTCGATCGAGAAATGCGCACTTTATTTATGACGTTAGATCAGCTTGATCGAGCCTCCATTACTGCGCAGCGCAAACTGACTATCCCCTTTGTGAAAGAGATCCTCAGCCTTTAATACCCCGCGTTCTTATGACGCAGGGCATGATTCCATTCAGGCAATGACTACAAAATCTCAAGTACCTGCTCTGGTGGGCGGCCAATGCGCGCTTTGCCGTGATAAACCACGATGGGGCGCTCAATAAGCTTGGGATTATCACTCATCGCTTGCAGCAATTGCTCTTGCGTCAGTGCTTTATCCGCCAGATTCAGCTCCTTATAAAGCTCCTCTTTGGTGCGCATCAATTGCCGTGCGTCACTGAACCCCAACTGTTGCAGTAATTCTTTTAACGTTGCTACTGAGGGAGGGCTATCCAGATACAATACCACCTGCGGTTTAATGCCTTGTTGCTCAACTAATGCGAGTGTTTCCCTGCTTTTGGAGCAACGCGGATTGTGATAAATCGTGACATCTTTCATAGTAACTTTCCTTAGGACTTCTGGTATTTACGGAAGCGTTCATTCAATTGGCGCAACTGGTCAATTCGGGCATCATAGCGAGCTTGTTCCAAACTCCCTAGTTTCACCCGCGCACTGGCATCACTCAGTAAGCCGATGGCTTGAGTTAATTTGCCACTCAATGCCAGACTTTCCGCGCGCGCAGCCAGTTCCTGATCGCGCAGGCCTAGTGCTGCTGCGGCTTGCGCCAGTAAATCCCAACCGTTAGGATCATTCGGATAGCGGAATGTGTAGTTACGCAATATTTTGATCGCCGCCGCTGGTTGCGCGCCCTGAACATAGGCGTTGGCCAAATTCAGCAGTAACACCGGATCATTATTTTGTTTAGCGGTTGCGGCTTGCAGGCGGCTAATGGCACTGGCCGCTTTGTTTTGCCCCAAATCGATATCTGTCATCAAATCAAGGAACCACACATTGCCCGGCTGTTGGGTTAACAGCGGTTGTAACTGATTGCGGGCTTCATCGTACTTTTTGGCTTGATACAACAAAATAGCCTGGCCATATTTGGCGGCCAGTTGTTCGCGTGTAGTGCCTTTACTTAATGTCTCAAGCAGATCAGGGGTCAGGCTGTTTTCGCTTGAACCATACATACCCAGAATACGAACTTTGGCGAACAAGTAATCTTGCGACGAGGCAATCGAGTGCGGCTTCATCTGATTAGCCCGGTTACGTGCATCAGATAGACGACTATCGGGTAATGGGTGGGTCAGTAGCATTTCCGGTGGTTTGGATGCATATCGCGACTGATCGGCCAGTTTTTGCAGGAAATTAGGCATGGCTTGTGGATCAAACCCTGACCGCTGTAGCACTTGAATGCCAATTCGGTCAGCCTCTTGCTCATTACCCTGCGTAAAGCTGATGATACCCTGCTGAGCACCTGCCAGTGTACCACTTAAACCCGCCATACCCGCTTGTGGGCTGGCCATTGTCAGCAGGATAGACCCTAGTACACCAACCCATGTCAGTGGTGCCATACGCTGCTGTTCTTCCATCGCTCGCGCCAGGTGGCGTTGAGTGACATGGGATATTTCATGAGCTAATACGGAAGCCAGTTCGCTTTCGTTTTCTGTATAGCGGAATAGGGCTGAGTGGAGCACCACATTGCCGCCAAAGAATGCAAAGGCGTTAATTTGATCGTTATTCACCAAATAGAAATGGAATGGCGTGCGCACTGAGTAAGCATTTGCGACTAAGCGGTTACCCAACGAATTGATGTATTGTGTCAATAATGGGTCATAAATCAGTGGGGCGCTGGCACGCATTTGGCGGACATAAAAATCCCCCATGGCTTTTTCTTGATCGATACTCAAGGTTGCACCTGCTGAGGTGCCGATATCGGGCAGCAGATCTTGTGTCTGTGTGTCAGCATTGACAGGTAAAGGGCCAGTGAGCAGTAAGCTGCTGAGCAGTGTGGCGATCACCGTCTTACTTATCCGGCCTGTTTTATTTAACTGACTTATTTTATTTAACTGAACGGTCATAAACGAGATTGCCCCTACTGATGTAATGACAATTAGACTCCGAGATGTGTAAGAGTTCTTCTTCCTTGCACTGCTCTCCAGTACAATCATCACGAAAGCGAGTTATCCCCGTCATCTTTCAAACCGCAGGTGTGTTGGCCGCGCTCACGCACCCGAATCACTTACGAGTGTAAACTCATCGGGGTTCTCTTGCTTGCCGCCTTCCTGCATCTTGAAATCTATTGGGTATAGGATCACAAAAATAGTCTTAAATAGGTCAAAGGTTAAGCTCATCATCCATTACTGAGATTCGCAACTATCTTAGTCAGCCTATAGATATAAAGAAATAGTTATATAAAGGAATGGTGACTAAGGCAACGGTGACAAAGAAACGGCTGAAGCATCAACGGACCTTCGGGTTATGCCTCTGCATTATGGGGCTGTTTAAGGAATTCGCTTATTTGCGGATTCCTCATCGTATTTAAGGAGCAATTTCGGATGCTAGAGCTGTTGTTACAATGGTATCGCCGTCGTTTTACCGACCCGCAGGTTATCGCTTTACTGGTTATTCTGTTGGCTGGGTTCTGTATTCTCTACTTCTTCAGCGGTATTTTGGCCCCGTTATTGGCGGCTATTGTTCTGGCGTACCTATTGGAGTGGCCAACGGCCCGGTTGCAGCGTATTGGTTGCTCGCGCCCGTGGGCGGCCAGTCTTGTGTTAGTGGTTTTCGGCGGTATTGCGCTGCTGGCGGTGTTTGTGGTTGCTCCCACTGTCTGGCAGCAAGGTAATCATCTGATCTCAGATATGCCGAAGATGCTGAATAAATTCAATGCGTTTGCTCAGACATTACCTGCGCGTTATCCCGCATTAGTGGACGCTGGCATTGTCGATATGATGGCAGAAAACCTGCGTAGCAAGCTCTCCGGCATGGGGGAGTCAGTGGTGAAAATCTCACTGGCTTCATTAATCGGTTTGCTGACATTGGCCATCTATTTGATTCTGGTGCCGCTAATGCTGTTTTTCCTGCTTAAAGATAAAGAGCAGATGCTAAATGCGGTGCGCCGTATTTTACCGCGCAATCGTGGTTTGGCAGGTCAGGTTTGGTTGGAAATGAACCAACAGATCACCAACTATATTCGTGGGAAAGTGTTGGAAATGGTGGTGGTCGGTATCGCCACTTATCTGGTGTTCTTCGTGATGGGGATGAATTACGCCCTGTTGCTGGCGGTGTTAGTCGGTTTTTCCGTCCTGATTCCCTATATTGGCGCGGTGATTGTTACCATTCCAGTGGTGCTGGTGGCGCTGTTCCAATGGGGGATTGGCGCGGATTTCTGGACGCTTTTTGTCGCTTATTTGGTGGTGCAAGGGCTGGATGGCAACCTGCTGGTGCCGGTGTTGTTCTCTGAGGCGGTGAATCTGCACCCACTGGTGATTATCCTGTCAGTGATCATTTTTGGTGGGATGTGGGGCTTTTGGGGCGTGTTCTTTGCCATCCCGCTGGCGACCTTAGTTAAAGCGGTTATCCATGCCTGGCCGGAGGAGTTTATCCCCGACGCAGATTAACTATCCCCTGTGCCCTTGATGCCGCAGCGGTGTTAGCTGCACTCACTACTCGCCCCATCCATGGGCCTCGCCTCGTTGAGGCCGCTGCAAGCAGCGTTCAAATCTGCTCCCGGCAGATTTGTCACCCGAATCACTGACCGGAGTCAGCTCATCGGGATGAGTTCGCTGGCTGCCTTGCTGCAACAGCAATGGCTTTGGGGATCATTCGATTTATTGCCAATAAAAAAGAGCGTTTGAGCGCTCTTTTTTTGCTCTTCTGGCTAACTAATCACTCAAGCACTTTGGCGCAAATAGTCCATAACGATTTCGTGGTGGTTGGTAGTTTTGAAATTATCAAACACATGCTCCACCTTGCCATCAGTGCCAATCAAGAAACTGATCCTATGGATACCGTCATAGGTTTTTCCCATAAAGCTTTTCTCGCCCCAGACGCCAAATTGCTCTGCAACTTCATGATTTTCATCAGAAAGTAAAGTAAAGTTCAGTAGCTCTTTTTCGGCGAAACGTGACAGCTTTTCAGGTTTGTCAGTGCTAATACCCAGCACTTCGACCCCTGCTTTTTTCAATTCATCCATATTATCGCGCAGACCACAGGCCTGAACAGTACAGCCAGGCGTCATGGCTTTAGGATAGAAATAGACCAAGACACGTTGTCCCTGGAAGTCGGCCAAACTAATTTGCTCGCCATCTTGGTCGGGCAAACTAAACTTCGGCGCTATATCACCGGCTTTCAATGGGCTCATTACTAACTCTCCATTCGTGAGTCATGCTGTGGATAGTTCACAACGCTAATACTGCCTTGTGCGTTGAGTTCTGTACATAGCTGATAAAAAGCGTGTTCGATTATCGAACTGTTTTGGCTAGCAGGGCTGTGCGCACTTATCTGAATATGCAACCGGGGAGGAATGTCACCTTCGGCTGGTTGAGTTTTGGAAACCAACTCTGCGATATTCATATTGTGACAATGGAACAGATTGGTAAACCGTTCAATAATATGAGGGGAGTCATTCACTTCGACTTTCACCCAGACAGTGGCAGGCATGGCTTTCTGATTTTGTGCATTGGTGCGTTTCATCACAATCAGCAAATCAAGCTCGGCCCCTTTTTGCGGCAAAGTCGATTCCAGTAAGGTTATGGCGTTCCAACTGCCGGAAAGCAGCATAATAAAAGTGAACTCTTCACCAAACATGGCCAGCCGGCTATCTTCAATATTACAACCGCAGCTACTGACATGGCGGGTGATAGTATTCACGATTCCAGGGCGGTCAGCACCGAGTGCGGTAATGACCAGATAATGTTCATCAAGCTGCGGCAAAATCGCTCTTCCTGTCATGCTCTTTGGGGTTACCATGGTAAACATAAAAAAAACCTGCTGCCAAGCGCTTACAACACAGTTGTTTGCTTGCTTTTGGATAGAGGTCAAAAGTACCATGAGTAACTTGTTTATGGAGGGGGTGGGCAATGTTTACGGGAAGTCCGATGTTTACAGGAAGCATAGTTGCGCTGATCACGCCGATGGACGACAAAGGTAATGTCGATCGTGCGAGTCTTAAGAAACTTATCGATTATCATGTAGCCAGTGGAACTGCGGCGATTGTCTCCGTAGGCACGACGGGTGAATCTGCGACGTTGAACCATGACGAGCATGTTGATGTTGTCTTGCAGACGCTCGAACTGGCCGATGGCCGGATTCCTGTGATTGCCGGAACCGGTGCTAATGCCACCTCCGAAGCTATTTCGCTCACGCAGCGCTTTAATGATACCGGTGTGGTTGGTTGCCTGACGGTGACGCCATATTATAACCGCCCAATGCAGGAAGGGTTATATCAGCACTTCAAAGCGATTGCTGAAAGTACCGATTTACCACAAATCCTCTATAATGTGCCCTCGCGTACCGGTTGCGATATGTTACCGCCGACCATTGCCCGTTTAGCCAAGATTAAAAATATTGTTGCTGTTAAAGAAGCAACAGGGAACTTAAGTCGGGTAAGTCAGATCCAAGTGCTGGTTGATGATGAAGATTTCATCCTGCTCAGTGGTGACGATGCGAGCGGTTTAGACTTTATGCAGTTAGGTGGCCAAGGTGTTATTTCGGTGACAGCCAACATTGCTGCGCGCGAAATGGTTGAACTTTGCGCGCTGGCTGCACAGGGTAACTTTGCAGAGGCACGCCGTTTGAATCAGCGCTTGATGCCGTTGCATCAGCATTTATTTGTAGAAGCAAACCCAATTCCGGTGAAATGGGCTGCGAAGAAGCTGGGATTAATGGCGAATGACACTCTGCGTCTGCCAATGACCCCACTGACTGACCCAGCTAAACGGGTTGTGGAAGACGCGCTGAAAAGCGCAGGTTTGCTGTAACTCTTAGGGAAATTTGATGGCAATAACATTGCAAAAGTCGACGGTGGTAACGGTTGTGGGGGTTTCGCTGGCGATGTTGCTGGCAGGCTGTACCACTGACCAACGCTACAAACGCCAGGTTGGCGGTGACGAGTCTTATCTTGAAGCTCCAGGGTTGAAGCCACTGAATTCGCCGGCAGGGATGATTCTGCCAGTGCAAAATGGTGAGTATGATGTCCGCTCTGTCAACACACAAGGCGCTGTGGGCAAACAGTTGGATATTCGTCCTCCCGTTCAGCCACTGGCATTGTTAAGCGGTTCTCGCGCTGAAAATGCTAACGATACCAGCAAGCTATTGTTAGAAAATAGCCCGCAAAATCGTAACTTGTGGGCGCAAGTCACCCGCGTGCTACAGGATAAAAACTGGGCAATCGCCAGCCGCCAGGATGCCAGCCAGACCCTGACAACTGACTGGGTTAAATGGAATCGTGCAGATGAAGACGTCCAATTTGAAGGGCGTTATCAGATAAGTGTGCAAGAGCAAGGTTATCAGTTGGCCCTGGTGGTGAAATCCCTTGAGTTACAACAAGGTGGCAAGCCGGTTACCAGCTATACCGAAATCCAGCGCTACAATGGTGCCATGCTGAATGCCATTATCGAAGGTCTGGATAAGGTGCGTTCTGATAGCGAAAACAATCAGGCGGCACGTACAGCTGGTGCTCTTGATGTCCAGAGTGGCAGCGATGATACCGGCTTACCGCAACTGATTGTGCGTGCGCCGTATGCGGTACTGTGGGAACGTCTGCCAAATGCACTTGAAAAAGTGGGCATGAAAGTTACGGATCGCAGCCGTCCACTGGGTACGATTAACGTCACAGTTAAATCGATGAGCAGCAGTAGTTGGGATGCCTTGGGTGCCAAAGACCCAGAATTGCCAACCGGTGATTATAAGCTGCAAGTCGGTGACCTTGATAACCGCAGTAGCTTACAGTTCATCGGGCCTAAAGGGCAAACGCTGACTCAGTCGCAGAATGATGCCCTGGTCGCGGTGTTCCAGGCAGCGCTTAGCTAGACTAGTGCTATAAGTACTCAATAAAACCAAAGGGGCTTCGGCCCCTTTAAACCCGTCATACTTCAAGCTGCATATGCGTTGGCTACGTTCAATCACCCGAGTCACTGACTGGTCTTGACCTTAAGAAATAGTAAGCTCATCGGGATGATGAGCTTCATCAGAGGCTCACCCTACGGGCCAGTGCAGGCGCGGTTCAAAATGGTTTACAACCAATTTGTCACTCGCTTGCCGCCTTCCTGCAACTCGAATTATTTAGGGTTTAGTCATTTTATGGCGAGTTATATTTTCACATTACTGGAGTAATTAAGATGCAAAAGCTAGCTGAGTTGTATCGTGGCAAGGCGAAGACCGTCTATACCACCGAAAACCCTGACCTATTGGTATTGGAGTTCCGTAATGATACGTCAGCACTGGATGGTCAGCGCATTGAGCAGTTCGATCGTAAAGGCATGGTAAACAACAAATTTAACCATTTCATTATGGCTAAATTAGAAGAAGCCGGTATTCCTACCCAGATGGAAAGCTTACTGTCTGACACCGAAGTGCTGGTGAAAAAACTGGAAATGATCCCGGTTGAGTGTGTTATCCGTAACCGTGCTGCGGGTTCTTTGGTCAAGCGTTTGGGGATTGAAGAAGGTCTGGAGCTGAATCCACCGTTGTTTGATTTGTTTTTGAAAAACGATGCCATGCATGATCCGATGGTTAATGAGTCTTACTGCAAGACTTTTGGCTGGGCGACAGAAGCACAATTAGCACGGATGAAAGAACTGAGCTATTTGGCTAATGACGTGCTAAGCAAACTGTTTGATGACGCAGGTTTAATCCTGGTGGATTTCAAATTGGAATTCGGCCTGTTCAACGGTGAAGTGGTGTTGGGCGATGAGTTCTCACCCGATGGCAGCCGCTTGTGGGATAAGAAAACCCTAAACAAAATGGATAAAGACCGTTACCGCCAAAGCCTGGGTGGTTTGATTGAAGCCTACGAAGAAGTTGCACACCGTATCGGCGTAAAATTAGCCTAACCACGCAATCGATTACGTTTGTCTGGCACAGGGGAGATAGCTGCTATCTCCCCTCATTGTTCTTACTCAATGCCACTGCGTTGTTAGCTATGCTCACCACTCGGCCCATTTCTGCTGCGAGGCCGCTGCAAACCGCATTCAGGTAGGCTCCAGACAGATTTGTCTCTCACTTGCCACCTGCCACCTGATTGTACCGCTAAGTACTTTGAGCATGTATTTGAATGCCAAATTCCCCGAATAGCACCAATCATTTAAGCTTTTAATGGTATTAGCTAAACAGATTTCTTACGATAATATGTAAGGAAAATATCTGGGAGTATCGCTATGCGTTGGCAAGGTCGTCGCGAAAGTGACAATGTAGAAGACAGACGGGGAAATTCATCTGGCGGTGGTGGCGGTTTTCGTCCCCCTATTGGTGGCAAAGGGGGGCTGGTTATCCTGATTGTGGTGCTGGTGGCGGGCTACTACGGGGTTGATTTGACGCCGCTGTTAAACGGCGCTGATCCGCTGTCTCAAACCCAGACTCAGCCACGTTCACAAGGCTCTGTCAGCGCCCAAGATGACCAATATGCCAAGTTTACCTCGGTGGTGTTGGCCGATACCGAAGACACCTGGAAACCCATTTTTCAAAAAATGGGGGCAACCTACAAAGAGCCGAAGTTAGTGATGTACCGCGGTGCAACGCGCACCGGCTGTGGTACCGGCCAGTCGGTGATGGGGCCATTCTATTGCCCGGCAGACAGCACGGTTTATATCGATTTATCTTTCTATGAAGATATGAAAAATAAACTCGGCGCAGATGGCGACTTTGCTCAAGCCTATGTGATTGCCCATGAAGTTGGGCACCATGTACAGCATTTGATGGGGATCGATACTAAAGTGCGCCAACAGCAGCAAGGCGCATCTGAGGCGGAAGCCAATCGCCTATCGGTCAAAATGGAATTGCAGGCGGACTGTTTTGCCGGCGTCTGGGGTAAAGCTATGGAAAAGCAAAATGTGTTGGAAATTGGTGACTTACAAGAAGCACTGAATGCCGCACAGGCCATTGGTGATGACAGATTACAACAACAGCGCCAGGGGCGTGTGGTACCGGATAGCTTTACCCATGGCACTTCGGCGCAACGTTATACCTGGTTTAAACGGGGGTTCGACAGTGGCGACCCGAATAGCTGCAACACCTTTGCCACCCGCTAATAGCGCTAGAACCTCAAGTAAGCAGAGACTATCATAAGAAGACTTTTTGCCGGTGCATTCGCCGCCGGCATTTTATTGCAAGGCAGGAATACCCTTATGGTAAGGCAGAATAACATTTATGGTAAGGCGGAATAACGATGGCCGCTCTTGATCCAACTTTATTAATTCTCTTAGTGCTGGCAGGACTCGGTATTATTAGCCACAACATGACTGTCACACTCGCTATTCTGACATTAATCGCGGTGCGTATTACCCCTCTGAATCAGTTTTTTCCCTGGATAGAAAAATATGGGTTAACCATTGGTATCTTGATTCTGACTATTGGGGTAATGACGCCGATTGCCAGTGGAAAAATCAGTGCCAGCGAAGTGTTGCACTCCTTTGTCCAGTGGAAATCGATTTTAGCTATTGTGGTTGGGGTCGCGGTTTCCTGGCTCGGTGGGCGGGGCGTATCACTGATGACACACCAACCGTCGGTGGTGGCGGGGTTATTGGTGGGAACCGTATTGGGGGTTGCCTTATTCCGCGGTGTCCCGGTCGGGCCATTGATTGCGGCGGGTTTGCTCTCACTGGTTATTGGTAAATCCTAGCGTGATCAATGGGATTATTGCTAGTCAGGCGTTGATGGCACAGCAGGGGCATCGGCGCTTGCTGGTGCTCAGTGGCGATGCTGATTGGGCGCGGCAGCAGGCGATACATCTGAGTGAACAACTACCCGGCGATTGGCTGTGGGTGGGGGATAATTTCCCCCCTGGTGCTAATGGCATTCTACCGACGGCGGCCAAAACCTTATTGGGGCAGGAGGGGTTACACGGTGTATTCGATGCCACCGATGGCCTGAATACCGAAGCGCTGGCGGTGTTAGCAGGGGTATTAAGGGCAGGAAGTTGGCTACTGTTATTGGTGCCCGCGTGGGACGATTGGGCACTGTTACCAGACAGTGACAGTCTGCGCTGGAGTGAACAGAGTGCCCCTATCTCGACGCCGAATTTTATCTACCATATGCAGCGCCAACTTCTGGCCTCTCCCGATGTGTTTTTGTGGCAGCAGGGTCAGTTGCCGCCTGTGCCGCAGTTTGCTGCTCGCCCAAACTGGCAGCCGCCAGACGGCACCCCCACCACGGAACAGCAGGCGATTCTTCAACGCTTGATGCAGGGCAGGCAGGGGGTTTGGGTACTAACCGCAGCACGCGGGCGGGGTAAGTCGACACTTGCCGGTATGCTGGTGGCACAGTCTGCGGGCCATTGTTGGGTTACTGGGCCGGGCAAGGCCGCCACTCAAGTATTAAGTCAGCGAGCAGGGGATCGCGCGCGTTTTTGGGCGCCAGATGCACTGCTGGAATATTGCCAGCAACATGATGTCAGTGATGTTGACTGGTTATTGGTTGATGAGGCTGCAGCTATCCCAACGGCGTTGCTATCGGCGCTTTTGGCTTACTTTCCTCGGGCTTTATTAACCACGACTGTACAGGGCTATGAAGGCACTGGACGTGGCTTCTTATTGAAGTTTTGCGCGACCTTAAGTGACTGGCATCATATAACACTGACAGAGCCTATTCGCTGGGCCAGCCATGATCCGCTGGAGCAGATTATCGACGATATTATGCTGTTCGATGATGATCGGATAAATGATAAATTGTCGCCGACAGGATCAGCCACGGCATCCATCGGTATTACTGTCTGTGAACAGTCTAATTGGTTGAGTAACTCCGAGTTATTGCGGCACTTTTATGGTTTGCTTTCCAGTGCTCATTATCGCACCACACCACTTGATTTACGTCGTTTGATGGATGCGCCCGGTATGCATTTTTCAGCCGCAAAGGTTGCTGATTCAGTGGTCGGTGCTTTGTGGCTGGTGGATGAAGGTGGGTTGGCGAGCGCATTAGCTCATGCGGTTTGGGCTGGCCAACGACGACCCAAAGGCAGTTTGGTGGCGCAATCACTGGCGGCCCACAGCGGCCAATGGCAAGCACCAATCTTATTATCCAGACGAATTAGTCGAGTCGCGGTAGCACCATTATGGCGACAGCAAGGGATTGCCCGGCAGATGATTGCCGCCGAACAAGCTCGGGCGCAGGGCGAAGGGCTGGACTTTCTTTCGGTCAGTTTTGGCTATACGGTAGAATTAGCGTGTTTTTGGCATGCTTGCGGCTTTCATCTGGTGCGTATTGGGAGTCATAAAGAAGCCAGTAGCGGCTGTTACGCAGCAATGGCTGTGTTACCCCTGAGTCGCGCCGGGGACATGCTCTGTGAGGCGGCACGCCAGCAATTAGTGCGGGATTGGTATTGGTTGCAGCAATGGATTGGCCTCGAAACGCCGGTATCGTTATTCCCACCTGAACAACCTGATATTACCTTAAATGATGATGACTGGCGTGAGCTTGCTGGGTTTGCGTTTGCTTTGCGCCCATTAGAGGCGAGCTTGCCTGCGTTGCAGCGACTATTGTTGCAAGATAAAGCGTTGCAAATAAAAGCTCCTCTTCCCGCCTTACGACAATATTTACAGCAGGGGCGTACGACAGCGGAAATTGTTCATCAGCTGGGCCTTTCAGGGCGCAAAGCATTGGTGACCAAGTGGCGTCAAGAGGCTGCCGAAGCGATGGCGGAGCTAAAACCGGTGGGCAATTTTTTAGTTAACATCAATAATTTCCAATAACTCCCTCAATAAAACCCAATATCCTTTTTAAACCAGCAGCCTATAGTTAATCCTATTATTATTTTGATACTAAAGGTCTCGTGATGAATCAGAAACATATTGTGGTGCAGCAACCGGCACAACCTGAGCAATTAATTTTGTTATTTCATGGTGTTGGCGATAGTGCTGCTGGGATGGCACCGGTCGGTAGCCATTTTGCTCAAGCTTTCCCACAGGCGTTGGTGGTCAGTATTGATGGGCCATTTTCCAGCAGTATGGGCAATGGGCGGCAGTGGTTTTCCGTTCAGGGGATCACCGAGCAGGGCCGGCAAGGGCGTATTGATGAAGTGATGCCCGAATTTATTGCTACGGTGCGTCACTGGCAGCAACAAAGTGGGCTTAGCGCAGCGCAGACGACATTAGTGGGATTCTCGCAGGGCACTATTATGTCATTGGAAGGCGTGAAAGCGCAGCCGCAGTTGGCTGGGCAGGTCGTTGGGTTCAGTGGGCGTTTCGCCACTTTGCCACAGCAGCCTATTGCTGACGTCATCATTCATCTGATTCATGGGGAACAGGATGGCGTTATCTCGGTAGAACAGGCCAAAGCCGCAGCGAATAGCTTAACGGCGTTGGGATGTTCGGTGACATTGGATCTGGATACCAATACCGGACATGGCATTAATCAACCCATGTTGGCGCGAGCGATTACTCATTTGCATCAAGATCTAGCGGGAAATTAATCAGGGGAAGCTGTGCTCCCTCCCATTTACTTTTTCTTGTCTTTATCCGGCCAGTCGTCGTCATCATCCCACTGCGCATTATTGTCGCGATGGGGCGGGATCTCCGGCTTATTGCTCAAAAATTTCTTATGATCAAGGCGGCGTAACTCTTTGATACCGTTTAAGATCATGCCGACAAGTATGATTAAAACTACCCACCAGTAATCTGCGAGCCAATGCATGGTTAAATTCCTTTACCTGTCATCTTTCAAATTGCTATGTGTTAGTTGCAGCTTGAAATCTATTAGGTATCGTTATGAATCGTGAAAAAATCATGGGTAAATGACCAGTAAGCCACTCACTACCCGCCACATCCTGTGATTGCCAGGCTTCCAGCAAGATGGCAGGTGTCAGTAAATACTCCGCAGTTGTCGCCAGAGGGCGGTAACTCAGGTGCCAAGGTTCAGCAGCAACGCCGCCGGTATCTGCGCTAAAAGGCCGGTAAAAGCCAAACTCAGCCATATGTGTATCAAGCCATTGAGTCAGCGGATAAAAATACCCACCCAGTTGGTATTCCCACGGCTCCAGTTGCAATTTTGCCTCCAAAGGTAACAGTGATGGATCGTAAATATCCAAATCACTGCCCCAATGGTGACGGCTGGCCCCCGGCAAGGCGGACCAACGCAAAATAGCCTCACAACGGCTGGCTGCATCAAGCTGAGAAATGTCTATCGGTTGACTGTCTTTATCTAATACTGGTCGCTCACCGCGAAATTTGCCATTCCAGATAGCCAATTGGCGGTCAAAATCGCGAAAAGTACTGGCTGGCTGCAAATCAAAACCAGCCACTTTAGCTGCCCGTTGCATGGCGAGAAAGGCATCAACAGCCTGTGGCTGCATGCGGTGATTACCGGTTAACACCACTAAATGTTCCGTTGAGCGCCCGGTAATCATCTGTGGGGTCAATGTATTAGCTGTCATGCGATGAGTTGCTCCATGATTTTCTGATACATCCGGCTTAGCAGTTGTAAATCAGCAGCGTGAACACATTCATTCACTTTATGGATTGTGGCATTAACTGGCCCTAGTTCAACCACTTGTGCCCCCATTAAGGCAATAAACCGGCCATCAGAGGTGCCACCGGTGGTCAACAGTTGCGGCGTTATCTCGGCGTAATGCTCAACGGCATTGACCACAGCATCAACCAACGCACCACGCGCAGTCAGGAATGGCTGACCAGATAGAACCCATTCCAGGGTGTAATCGAGTTGATGACGCTCCAGCAATGCCTCAACCCGCTGCTTAATCATGCTATCAGTCAGTTCAGTGCTGAAGCGGAAATTGAACTGCACATAGAACTCACCGGGAATCACGTTATTGCTGCCAGTACCGGCATGCAAGTTAGCGATTTGCATGCTGGTGGCGGGGAAGAACTCATTGCCTTCGTCCCATTGTGTCGTCACCAGTTCATTCAGCGCGGGTATCGCACGGTGAACGGGGTTATCAGCCAGATGAGGATAAGCCACATGCCCTTGGATACCGTGGATATGTAAGTTAGCGGTGACAGAGCCTCGGCGACCATTTTTCACCACATCGCCGACGCGGTCGGTACTGGATGGCTCACCCACCAGGCAGTAATCCAGTCGCTCATGACGCGCCATCAGGGCGTTAACCACTTTAACGGTGCCATTAATAGCTTTGGCTTCTTCATCGGAGGTAATCATAAATGCCAGGCGACCTTTATGATTAGGATGTGCGGCCACAAAGCGCTCCGCCGCAACCACCATCGCCGCCAGTGAACCTTTCATGTCGGCAGCACCCCGGCCATACAGCATGCCATCGCGAATGGTTGGCTCAAACGGTGGGCTGCACCAATGGCTTTCATCGCCGGTAGGAACCACATCGGTATGACCAGCAAACGCCAATGTCTCGCCTTCGCCACGCCAGGCCCAGAAGTTGAGAGTGTCGCCAAAATTCATCGGTTCGACAGTAAAACCGATAGCTTCTAAACGCTGAATCATGATCTCCTGGCAACCTGCATCATTAGGGCTGAGCGACGGGCGTTTAATTAATTGTTGGGCCAGGTCGATTACCGGACAGATCATGTTATTGCACCTCAATAGCGTTTTGGTTATGAGTCACTTTTTGAAGATGTTGCTGAATAAATTGTTGATAAACTTCAATTTTGAAACCCAGCAGCAGCTCACCATTGGCCGCTTCCAACAGCGGGCGCTTGATGATAGCAGGTTGTTCCAGCATCAGCAGTTTGGCCGATTGTGCATCAGTAATGGCATCGCGCTGGGCTGGTGGCAATTTACGCCAAGTTGTCCCGCGAGTGTTCAGTAATGGCTCCCAACCCAGTTTATCGATAAAACCTTGCAGGTGTTCGTCACTCAATCCATCCACTCGATAATCGTGAAACTGATAGGCAATGTTTTGTTCTTCCAGCCAGCGGCGGGCCTTTTTTATGGTGTCACAATTTTTAATGCCATAAAGGCACAATAATGGGGTTGCTGGGTTATCTGACATGGAAAAATAATACCTCGGCTAGAATGGCGCGATTATGCAGGATAAATACAAGGCTAGTCACTGATATGGCTGCCTGGTTTGCCCATAATGCGGGAAAATGGGGTTTGAATCCAGATGGCTATGGGGTGTTTAGCGCGTAAATACACACGTCAGTCGAGGGATTTAGCCAATTCGGTCAAGGTCAGTGGCATATTGGCGAATAGCTTTTTGGTAGAGGCTGATATGTTGATGATTTGAGGTTTCAGCCAGCAATATCAATAATGTTGCGACCGCTTCTTTGGTTTCACCCAGATTGTACAATGTCATGGCTCGAAACAAGGTTATCTCTTTTGCTTGTGGAAAACGAACTAACGCCGCGTCAAATGTATTTAATGATTCTTGATATAGCCCCAGCGCCCGGTAAGTGCTACCTAGCCCAAGATAGGCTTCCTGTAGCTCTTTTCCCGCCAAATTATGCTCGATAGCCGCACGATAGAAGGGGATCGCTTGCAACTCTAGCCCCTGCACATCATAAAGAGAGGCAATCTTATACAGCAGGATGGCGTTGTCTGGGTCGCTGCGCAGTAAATTTTGCGCCATTGCCACTGCATCATCGTAACGGCCCAACTCTTTCAGCGAATCAATAGAGTGTTTCATGGTTTACTCTGCATTTTGCCAATAATGGGTTGTGTCAAAAGCGGCATTTACCCTATATATCTGAGCACGCTACTCCGGAATCAACCAACAGGCAAGTAAAGTGCTCACCGCCTGAGAAACACAGTCAAAAGACCAAATTCAATATCTCTGAAGCAGATCTCATTTCCACATTAATTTAAATGGATTCCAATTTTGACTGTTCAAAAAACAGGCGTATAATTGACCGCGATAATTAGAGAGGAAGTTATGGTTGATTTTGAGTTAGGTACGTGGAAAGAGTTTATCGATGCTATGCTGCGTAAGGCATAAGCGAATAAACCGGCAGTAAGAGTTGTTATCTTTTGTTGTTTTATTAATACATATCCAGGGGCGGGTTATCGTCCGCAGAAAGGCAGAAACGTCATTGTTCCTGCCTTTTTTATTGGTTATCTATCGCTTTTACTCTCAGCCAATTATCACTAGCTGTTTTGATATTGATAGCCCATCCAAGGCACCACAATGTTGCCGCTATTAATAAGAAAGAAACGCTCAAAGCCAGGAACCAACACATTGACGACAGTACAGCCAGAAGTACTTTGATAGAGTATATTGACCAGCAATTGGTACCCTCGCATGTTTAACTCCCGCTCTACCTGCAATAATTGCTCAATTACTGGCGCAATGGGGCTATCTTCTGGAATATCGACACTATGTAAGGTTCTATCCGTTAATAATCCGGGTAAATAAGCTTCACAGCTGCGCTGTAGTTTTGGCCACTGTGCTAATCGCCGTAAAGAATGTTTTTGTGTCTCAATGAGGTAAGGGAATCGGGTGACAATAGAGTGAAACTGGATCAGTTCGGTTATTGCCCGGGATATGGCGTAATAAGGAGAGAGGGAGGTTCCTGCGCCAAATAAATGTACTGCCTGGCAGATTTTATGGCCGAAAGCGATGAATGTCCGACAACTTGAAGATTGGCTGATTTCGAGTACTGTAATGTGGTCTGCTATTTCGGCCTGAGCATTTAACCATAAAGTGTGAAGTTCTTCTTGTAGCGAATCAGGATTAACCAGGCGTAATGCTTTTTTGTTATCTTGATAAAAGTAATTAATCAAAAATTGCGATAAATCTTCACGCTCAATACTTTCATTTGCAGCATGCAGCGTCGCTTCCTGAAAAGAAGAACCAATAGCGGTGCCACTGTTACTGGAATAGCGGCGTAATACCTGATAATCGAAATTATCTCCTGCAACAGGACAATCTGCGTAATCCGGCGTTGAAAAAGCGGCTGGATAATAAATCGAAATATCGCCAGTGATATTACTATAATGGCGACAAGCAATTTTTTTATTGGGTTGAGTTTGTAGCACATCTCTAACGAAATCAGTACCGCCTAACGTATGTTGCAGTTTATTGGTTTTGCATAATGTCATTTCGCCGAATTTTTGGTGATTTGTTGAAATATAATGTTCAAATGCTTCATAAAAAGCACCAGTTAGTGCCGCGCCATCAATACCTTTGCCCACACCTTGGCTGAGTAAATTATTATTTTGATCATAAATATCACATGTGGTTGTAATGATATGTAGACCAATATTTTCTATGTGAGGAGTGATGGCATTATCTTGAAATTCAGCCAGAATTCGTTTTTTTGCTTCAGCTAATGTAATTTCACGCTCATAGGGTAATTCCATTAATTTATCTCCTGTTAACAATTAATTAAGGAGGCCTAAGCCCCCTTAATTATGATGCTATTAGCTTTCCAGTTCAGCCAACTCCTTTTCTGTTAAACAAGTAAGGTGTTCATTGTTTTCAATAGACTCATCTTCATCAACTTTGTTTGGCAATAAGCCGAGAATACCCATAGTTATATCTCCTGACTCTTTTGAGGTTAATGTTATGCTGTGTTTTTATTCCCGAAGTATGACGGGAAAAATAAATATGGATGATGATTTCAAGATGGTCAAGATATAACTATAAATATATAGCGCTGCTTTTTTATTTAACTTTTAATTACTTATTAAAATATAATTAATATATTGGCTTATTATTCGAGGTTAATGACAAAGTGCCCGTAACGGTGAAAACAGGCAGATCGTAAAGACGCCGTAAACCCCTCCCTGGCGCGGACGCTTTACTCTTCTGCCAGTTCTCACCTTGCAAGATCGAGTCGTTGGCGGGCGTCAACAGTCTGAGGTGACATTAATCGTTAATATCACCTTTTTTACGTACCGCCAGTATCCTTTGCTGCTTTACTGAGTATCACTATTTTTCGTGTGTGCTGGCCTGCCGGGGAAGCGGCGTCGTACCAGGACAAAGAACAGTGGCACGAAGAAAATAGCCAGCACGGTAGCTGAAATCATCCCTCCCATCACACCGGTACCCACTGCATGTTGGCTACCAGAGCCAGCCCCTTGACTGATGGCCATAGGCAATACACCAAAGATAAACGCCAAAGAGGTCATCAGAATGGGCCGTAGCCGCAGGCGAGAGGCTTCAAGTGTGGCTTCAACCAAATCTTTGCCTTTATTGTTTAATTCACTGGCAAACTCGACTATCAAGATAGCATTTTTGGCTGATAGCCCAATGATGGTTAGTAATCCGACCTGGAAATAGACGTCATTTTCCAAGCCCCGCATCCAAGTTGCGGCAACCGCCCCAATCACCCCGAGTGGCACAACCAGCATCACTGAGAAGGGTATTGACCAACTTTCATATAATGCTGCCAGACATAAGAATACGACTAACAGTGAAATGGCGTAGAGGGCAGGGGCTTGTGAGCCAGATAGCCGTTCCTGATAGGACATTCCCGTCCATTCCAGGCCAAATCCATTAGGCAGTTGTTTGACTAATCCCTCCATTACATCCATAGCGGTACCGGTACTGACGCCCGGAGCCGCTTCACCGACGATTTCCAAAGCAGAATAGCCGTTATAGCGCTCCAGTCGTGGCGAACCATACTCCCAGCGAGTGGTTGAAAAGGCAGAGAAAGGTACCATGCCGCCGTTTTTATTACGCACATACCATTTGTTAACGTCTTCTGGCAACATACGTGCGGTAGCTTCAGATTGAACATACACTTTCTTCACCCGCCCACGATCAACAAAGTCGTTAACGTAAGTTGAACCCCAGGCCGTTTTTAGCGTGTTGTTAATATCATCCAAGGACACCCCCAGCGCTTGTGCTTTGCGCTGATCAATATCTATCTGTAATTGCGGGCTATCATCCAGCCCGTTATGACGCACGCGTGTTAGCGCCGGATCCTGAGATGCCATCTGTAATAATTGGTCGCGCGCCGCCATCAGTTTGTCATGGCCTAAACCGCCGTGATCTTGTAATTCCATATCAAAACCTGACGAACCGCCCAAACCTGAAATGGCCGGTGGGCTACTGACCGAGACTTTGGCCTCGGCGATTTTGTTAAACACTTTGGTGGCGCGTTCAATGATGGCAAATGACGAATCATTACTGTCTTTTCGCTGTTCCCAGTCAGACAGTCTGATGAACAGGCGCGCGACGTTTTGACCATTACCACCGGGGCCTGACCCTACGGTGGAGAACACCGACAGCACATTATTTTTCTCTGCCGTCAGGAAGTAATTCTCGACTTTCTCAACCACTCTGAGTGTCTGCTGCTGAGTAGAGCCGACAGGAAGTTGTACCTGAGCCATAAAGACACCGCGGTCTTCCAGTGGCAGGAATGAGGTTGGTAACTTGATAAACAGCAGCGCCAGCCCACCCAAAAGCAATAAATACAGCAGCATATAACGCACGCTGTGATGTAAAACCTGCGCTACGCCCCGCTCATAGCGGTGAGCATTGCGGTCAAACATGCGGTTAAACCAGCCAAAGAAGCCGCGTTTGGCATGATGATGCCCCGGTTTGATCGGCTTGAGCATGGTGGCGCAAAGTGCTGGGGTCAAAATCAATGCCACCAGCACTGAAAGCACCATCGCGGATACGATAGTAATAGAGAACTGGCGGTAAATAGCCCCGGTGGTGCCACCGAAGAAAGCCATCGGAATAAATACCGCCGACAGTACCAGAGCAATCCCCACCAGCGCGCCCTGAATTTGGCTCATGGATTTGCGCGTAGCTTCTCGTGGATCAAGCCCTTCCTCACTCATCACACGCTCCACATTTTCCACCACGACAATGGCATCATCGACGAGTAAACCGATGGCTAGCACGATGGCAAACATGGTTAAGGTATTAATGCTGAATCCGAATGCCGACAGTATCGCGAAGGTGCCCAATAGCACTACCGGAACGGCAATCGTCGGAATCAGGGTGGCGCGGAAGTTTTGTAAGAACAGATACATCACCAGGAAAACCAGCAAAATGGCTTCCAGCAGTGTTTTGACCACGTCTTTAATGGAGGCTTTCACAAAGGGGGTGGTTTCGTAGGCAATTTTTGCTTCGAGGCCGTGTGGGAAGAATGGGGTCAGTTCTGCGATACGCGCTTTGACTAATTCATCCGTTTGCAGTTCATTAGCGCCTGAGGCCAGTTTGATGCTCATCCCCGAGGCGGGCTGACCATTAAAACGGCTCAGGTAATCATATTTTTCGGCGCCCATCTCAATTTTTGCTACATCACCGAGTGTCACCAGTGAGCCATCTTGGTTGACTCGCAGCGTGATTTCTCTGAATTGTTCTGGGGTTTGTAATTGGGATTGGGCATTAATCGTGGCATTGAGCGCCTGATTATCGACTGAAGGTGTTCCGCCCAATTGCCCCACGGCTATCTGGCTGTTTTGTGACTGGATTGCAGTCACAATATCTTGGGTAGTAAGTTGATAATTATTGAGTTTATTAGGATCAAGCCAAATACGCATCGCATATTGAGAGCCGAAAGCATCAATGCTGCCCACCCCTTCAATACGGCTGAGTGGGTCTTGCAGGTTACTGGCGACATAGTCGGCAATATCTTGTTTATCCATGCTGCCATCAGTGGAAACAAACGCCACCATCATCAGGGTATTATCCCCTGATTTAGACACTGAAACACCTTGCTGCTGTACATCTTGCGGCAACTTTTTGATAGCGGACTGCAACTGGTTTTGTACCTGCTGCATAGCTTCGTTAGGATTGGTTCCAGCCTGAAAAGTCAGGGTTATTGATGCACTGCCGGAGTTACTGCTTTGTGATGACATATACAGCAGATTATCCAGACCGGTCATACTTTGTTCTATGACCTGCGTGACCGTATTTTCCAGTGTTTGTGCCGAGGCTCCGGGGTAGGATGCACTAATGCGCACATTGGGCGGTGCCAGATTAGGGTATTGCTCAACCGGCAGTGTTGAGATTGCCAATGCGCCAGTCAGACACAAAATTATCGCCAATACCCAAGCAAATATTGGGCGGTCGATGAAAAAATTAGCCATGCAGTGCCAGCCTCTCGGGTTAAATACAGCAGAATCCACGCTGCACTTTACGCGGGAATGCTGAAGAAAACGTGAAGAAAATATGGAGAAGCTGTAAATAACATCGTAAAAAACGAGTTAATTCACCTTGATGGCGAAAATAGTCATATACCCTAAATAATTCGAGTTGTAGGAAGGCGGCAACTGAGCGAGTCCCCAGGAGCTTACATGAGTAAGTGACTGGGGTGACAAATCGGTCGGGAACCGATTTGAACGCTGTTTGCAGTGGCCTCGAAGAGGCGAGGCTCATGGATGGGCCGAGTAACGAAGGCAGCCAACGCACATGTAGCTTGAAGTATGACGGGTATAAACAGGTATTTTTTCTGGCATCAAGTAGACTATGAGTAATTATCCAACCTTGGAGGATGTTATGGAACTTAATCCGGTATTTGCCCGTCGTCTTTACCTTTGCTGGTTGATAAGCCGGGGGGAGTCGCTGAATGTACCGCGCTTGATGGAATTGACTGGCTGGCCACGGCGAACATTACAGGATGTGCTGAAAGCGCTGCCCGGTTTGGGCATCACCATGACATTTGTACAGGATGGTGTGCGCAATAATGCGGGATATTATCGGTTAGACAGTTGGGGGCCGCTGAATAAAAAATGGATAGACGATAACCATAATTTTATTTTAGCAGCCATTGAATAATCGAATAACTTGGCTGCTATTAAATAATAGGGTGGTTATTAATATTGTTTATTTTCTAAATACATGATGGTTGCCGCAACGCGTGAGCGGACATTCAGTTTCCGTAATAAATTGCGGATATGCACTTTCACGGTTTCTTCTGAAATGTGTAACTCAAACGCGACTTGTTTATTGGACATTCCCCGCGCGACTTCTTGCAGAACATCTAATTCTCGCTCGGTTAATTCAGAGAATGGATTAACCTGTTCATCTCGCGAGGATAAATATTGTGTGACTGCATCACTGAATACATTCTCACCCTTTGAAGCCAGACGGATATTTTCCAGTAATATTTCAGGTTCACTGTCTTTAAGCAGATAACCATCTGCGCCTGCATCAATCATGGCGTAGACATCACTGCGCGCATCTGAGACGGTCAAAACAATAATTCGCGCATCAATACCTTCATTACGCAAAGCTTTCAATGTATCCAGCCCAGACATGCCTTTCATATTTAGGTCAAGCAGAATGACATCTGGCTGGCACTTGGCCGCTTCAATAATGGCATCACTGCCGCAATTGGCTTCAGCAACCACATCAAAGTTGCTATCCAGCTCAAGTAACTGCTTGATCCCACGGCGCATGAGGGGATGATCGTCAACGATCATTATAGTGTGGCTTTTGGTCATGATAAGTAATGTCCCTGTAACCGATAGCATTAAATGTCTGGCTGTTGAACGTGGATTATTTGGCGGCATTAATTTGGCCAACCATGTTATCCATCATAGTTAGTTGAACCACGCGTTAAGTGTACCTCAAAACTTCGGCCAAATTCATTTAACCGCGCCAGTTTATCTAAAGAATAATCACCAAAATATCATTTCTTTTTGATAGCCATTCTCATTAAACAAATCGTTATATAAAAAAAGTAATAACGCAAATAGATTTAACCGTGAGAAACCACGCAAATAACCACTAAATTAATTGATCTTGCTCAATATCTACCAACGATTAACTCTAAAGAGTAATTATTTTATTACTCATTATTCTGTATTTAATAGCTAGACACTGGGGAATTCTCTAATAATACAAATAAGAATTATTATCATTGCTTTGGTGTGACTCACCGAGCTTTAAATGAACACTCTCCTAAAGTACACGCGGGCGCGCCAGTAGATGTTAAGGATATCAGTATGACTGATTTATCGCGGCGTAAATTGCTGACTGGTTTTTGGCAAGCAGGTAAACAGCAGCCCTCGGCTATTCGGCCACCTTGGTCGGTTAGTGAAAGTGATTTTATTGCTGGTTGTACCCGTTGCCAAAACTGTGTTGCCGCTTGTGAAACTGGCGTATTGGTTGCTGGCAGTGGCGGATTTCCCGAAATAGATTTTCAGCGTGCCGAGTGCAGCTTCTGTCAAGCCTGTGTGCTGGCCTGTGAAGTGGGTGTTTTTACCTCAACGGCGCAACCCGCCTGGTCGCTGAAAATCAATATCTCTGACCGCTGTTTACCTTTTCACAATATTGAATGCCGCAGTTGTCAGGATAGTTGTGAAACGCGGGCGATAAAATTCCGTCCGCGCCTAAACGGCATTGCTCAGCCCGAATTAGACCTTCCTGCTTGTACCGGCTGTGGTGCCTGTGTACCCAGTTGCCCCGTCCAAGCAGTAACCCTTACCCGGAGTGAAGATGGACGATAAAGAATGGCATGTCTGTGGATTGGTGATACAAGCCAAGCCTGCGCGAATAGCGCCACTTATCGACAGCCTGCTGGCGATTCCGGGCACAGAAATACCCACCAGTGATACCGCTCTGGGTAAATTGGTGGTGGTTATGCAGGCAGCGCGCTCAGACGTGCTCCTGAATTATATTGAGTCAGCACGCAATCTGGATGGTGTGCTGGCTGTATCGCTGGTTTATCACCAGCAGGAAAGCCAAGGTGAGGAAATGCCATGAAACTCAGTCGCCGGGATTTTATGAAGGCCAATGCCGCAGTTGCTGCGGCAGCCGCAGCCGGATTGACCATACCCACCGTCGCCAAGGCGGTTGTGGGTGAGACAACAAACGCAATCAAATGGGATAAAGCGCCTTGCCGATTCTGTGGTACTGGCTGCGGTGTTTTGGTTGGCACGCAAAATGGCCGTATCGTGGCATCTCAGGGTGACCCAGACTCACCGGTCAATCGTGGGTTGAACTGCGTGAAAGGCTATTTCCTGCCTAAAATCATGTACGGCAAAGACCGCCTGACTCAGCCGCTGCTGCGGATGAAAGACGGCCAGTATGATAAAGAAGGTGATTTCACTCCGATCAGTTGGGAGAAAGCCTTTGATATCATGGAGCTGAAGTTCAAAAATGCACTGAAAGAAAAAGGCCCGACCGCTGTAGGCATGTTTGGCTCCGGCCAGTGGACGGTGTGGGAGGGTTACGCGGCGTCTAAACTGCTGAAAGCCGGTTTCCGCTCCAACAACCTTGATCCCAATGCGCGTCATTGCATGGCTTCTTCCGTGGTGGGCTTTATGCGTACCTTCGGTATGGATGAGCCAATGGGTTGTTATGATGATATTGAAGAAGCAGATGCCTTTGTGCTCTGGGGCTCCAATATGGCGGAAATGCACCCTATCTTGTGGTCACGCATGACCAGCCGTCGCCTGACGAATGAGCATGTCAGAATTGCGGTACTGTCTACTTTTGAACATCGCAGCTTTGAACTGGCTGATAACCCGATCGTCTTTACCCCACAGACCGATCTGGTGATTATGAATTACATCGCCAATTACATTATTCAAAATAATGCCGTTGATCAGGGCTTCCTGGATCGCCATGTGAACTTCCGCCGTGGTGCAACGGATATTGGCTATGGTCTACGGCCAACACATCCACTGGAGAAAGCGGCCAAAAACCCCGGTAGTGATGCATCAGAACCGATGAGTTTTGATGATTTTAAAGCCTTTGTGGCTGAATATACGCTGGAAAAAACCGCCAAAATGAGCGGTGTGCCGGAAGATCAATTAGAGTCACTGGCGCAGTTGTATGCTGATCCGAAAGTGAAACTGGTGTCTTACTGGACGATGGGCTTTAACCAGCACACTCGTGGTGTTTGGGCCAATAACATGTGCTACAACCTGCATCTGTTAACCGGCAAAATTTCTAAACCGGGTTCTGGGCCTTTCTCTCTGACCGGCCAGCCTTCCGCTTGTGGTACAGCCCGTGAAGTGGGGACATTCTCCCACCGCCTGCCTGCCGATATGGTGGTCACTAACGAAAAACATCGCCAAATTGCCGAAACCAAATGGCAACTACCCGCGGGCACTATTCCGGAAAAAGTGGGTTTACATGCTGTAGCGCAAGATCGTGCGCTGAAAGATGGCACGCTTAATGCCTACTGGGTGATGTGTAACAACAACATGCAGGCCGGGCCAAATATCAATGAAGAGCGCATGCCGGGTTGGCGAGATCCGCGTAACTTTATTGTCGTTTCAGACCCTTATCCCACTATCAGTGCCCTGGCCGCTGACCTTATCTTACCGACCGCGATGTGGGTCGAGAAAGAGGGCGCTTACGGCAATGCTGAGCGCCGTACCCAGTTCTGGCGTCAACAAGTGCCTGCGCCGGGTGAAGCGAAATCTGACTTATGGCAGATGGTTGAGTTTGCCAAGCGCTTCAAAGTTGAAGAAGTGTGGCCTGATGAGCTGATTAACAAGAAACCGGAGTATCGCGGTAAGACGCTGTATGACGTGCTGTTTGCCAATAATGTGGTGAATAAATACCCACTGAGTGAAATTCCTGCTGACCAATTGAATGATGAAGCGCGTGATTTCGGCTTCTACATTCAAAAAGGGCTGTTTGAAGAGTATGCCGATTTTGGCCGTGGTCATGGTCACGACTTAGCGCCGTTCGATCGCTACCATCAGGAACGTGGCCTGCGCTGGCCGGTGGTGAATGGTAAAGAAACGCTGTGGCGTTACCGTGAAGGCTTTGATCCCTTCGTGCCAAAAGGTGAGGACGTGCGTTTCTATGGCAAACCGGATGGTAAGGCCGTGATATTTGCATTGCCTTATGAACCGGCGGCGGAAAGTCCGGATCAGGAGTATGACCTGTGGCTCTCCACTGGCCGTGTACTAGAGCATTGGCATACCGGTTCCATGACCCGCCGAGTGCCTGAATTACATCGTGCTTTCCCTGAAGCGGTGCTTTTCATTCACCCATTGGATGCTAAAGCTCGTGGTTTACGGCGCGGTGACAAAGTGAAAGTGATTTCACGCCGTGGCGAAGTGATTTCGCTGGTGGAAACCCGTGGTCGTAACCGTCCGCCACAAGGGCTGGTATACATGCCGTTCTTTGATGCTGCGCAGTTGGTGAATAACCTGACGTTGGATGCTACCGATCCGTTATCCAAAGAAACTGACTTCAAGAAATGTGCAGTCAAATTGGCTCGAGTTGTCGCGTAGTTCAGAAGATAGCGCGTAGTCCAGAAAATAGCGCGCAGTTCAGGAAGAACGGTGTTCTCAGGAGAAAATAATGAATAACACGATGTTTCACGCATTCAATCGCCGGGTAATATCAGTGATATCGCTACTGGCGGTATTACTGATAGCCGGTGTCGTCAACGCTGCCAGCAATGTCGAGATGGATTTAAGCCAATCACCGGAAGTCTCTGGTACGGCAGAAGGTAAGGTGAAAATGCCCAAACAGCAACAGCGGATGGCGCTGAACTATGTTAACCAACCCCCACTGATCCCACATAGTGTTGATGGCTATCAAATCAGCAAAAATACCAACCGTTGCCTGCAATGTCATGGCGTTGAACATTATCGTACTACGGGTGCGCCTCGTGTTAGCCCAACCCACTTTATTGATCGCGATGGCAAGGTATCGAGTGAAGTATCCCCACGTCGCTACTTCTGCTTGCAATGCCATGTGCCACAAACTGATGCAGCACCGATTGTCGGTAATAGCTTCCAGCCAGCACCTGGCTTTGGTCAATAAGCGAGATGGCTATTGTGAGAATAAACAATGAATGAAACTAAAAAGCCCGGCATGATTAAACGAATATGGCAGTGGTGGCGTCGGCCGAGCCGGCTGGCGCTCGGCACGTTACTGCTGATTGGCTTTGTCAGTGGCATCATTTTCTGGGGCGGTTTTAATACCGGCATGGAAATGGCGAATACTGAAAAATTCTGTATTAGCTGCCATGAAATGAAAGACAACGTTTATCAGGAATACATGGGAACCATCCACTACAGCAACCGCAGTGGTGTGAAGGCAACCTGCCCGGATTGCCATGTGCCCCATGAGTGGGGGCCGAAAATGCTGCGTAAAATCAAAGCCAGTAAAGAGCTATATGCCAAGGCCTTTGGTTTGATTGATACACCACAGAAGTTTGAGGCTCATCGCCTGACGATGGCGGAAAACGAGTGGGCGCGGATGAAAGCCAATGGTTCGCAAGAGTGCCGCAACTGCCATAATTTTGACAATATGGACTTCACGGCTCAGAAAACGGTGGCGGCGAAAATGCACAGTAAAGCGATTGAAGAAGGTAAAACCTGCATCGATTGCCACAAAGGTATCGCCCATAAGTTGCCGGATATGAAGGATGTGCCGACCGGTTTCTAATCCCCTGCGTACTTAAAGCCGCAGGGTTGTTGGCTGCGCTCATGAACCCGAATCACTTACTTGAGTAAGCTCATCGGGATACATTCGCTGGCCGCCTACCTGCAACTTCAATTACTTTGGGTATTTATTTGATACTTGAAGCCGCAGGGTTGTTGGCAGCGCTCATGAACCCGAATCAAATGCTCTGTGGACTGTGCGTCGACAGAGCATTTTTATTGCTATATCGCATATCCACTCGCATAATAAGACCAGTTAACAGGTCTTATTGAGGTAGTTATGCCAAGTGTTATTTTGACAGATACCAGCGCGAGCGTAAGTGAACTGAAGAAAAATCCCATGGCGACAGTGAATGCTGGGGCAGGTTTCCCTGTTGCTATTCTGAACCGTAATCAACCTGTATTTTATTGTGTGCCCGCTGAACTCTATGAGCAAATAATGGAAGCGCTTGATGATCATGAATTAGCCAGGCTGGTGAATGAACGTCGTAATCAACCACTTCATGATATTGATTTGGATAGCTATTTATGACTTATATCGTTAAATTCAGAGACGAAGCGCTAAAGGAATGGCACAAACTGGATAAGACGATACAACAGCAGTTTGCCAAGAAATTAAAAAAATGCAGTGAAAATCCCCATATTGAAAGTGCCAGACTGCGGGGGATCAAGAATGGTTACAAAATTAAATTACGTGCCTCTGGTTTTCGCCTCGTGTATGAAGTTATTGATGGTATTTTGGTAGTTGCAGTGGTTGCGGTAGGGAAAAGAGAACGTAGTGAGGTTTATAAACTGGCCAGTGATAGATTACGCTAATTATTGTTAGCCCGGTAAAGAAGGTCTTATGTCAGTCAAAATTGAAAATATTCGCAGTGAATTGTTATCTAAAAACTGGTTCAAGCTTCATAAGTACACCTTTGATTTAATCGATGATAATGGAACGTCAGTACAACAGATTCGCGAAGTGTATGACCGAGGGAATGGCGCGACTATTTTGTTGTATAACCGGCCCAATGGCACCGTCTTGCTGATTAATCAATTTCGTATGCCGACCTATGTCAATGGCAACCCCGACGGCATGTTGCTGGAAACTTGTGCCGGTTTGTTGGATAACGACTCGCCGGAAGAGTGTATTCGCCGTGAAGCCATGGAAGAAACCGGCTATCAGGTTGATAGCGTACAAAAGCTGTTTGAAGCTTATATGTCGCCGGGTGGCGTGACTGAAATTATTCATTTCTTTGCTGCTGAATATCATGCGGATCAAAAAGTGACTGATGATGTTGGGGTGGAGGATGAGGTTATTGAGGTAATTGAGTTACCTTTCACTGAAGCTATTGCCATGATCGCGGATGGTCGAATTAAAGATGGCAAAACCATCATGCTGTTGCAATACGCCCAAATCCACGGCTTATTAAAATAATATTACTCTGATTGGCTCTCTGCTTGCTGCCGCAATATTGCGGCACTTCATTTTCAATTCCCGATGGTTAATTGTTGATAATATCTCCTGATTGATAAGCAAATTCTTCTGTTGATATAAAAATGTTATGCAGAGTATGCCCTGCTTCATAGATTGTGATAATTCACTCACTATACTGGTTGCCTACCACCTCAAAGAATAAAAGCAAAGGGAACCTACAATGGATGAACAATTGAAACAGAGCGCGCTTGATTTCCACCAATATCCTACTCCGGGGAAAATTCAGGTGTCACCAACCAAACCGCTGGCGACCCAACGGGATTTGGCGCTGGCTTATTCTCCTGGTGTTGCTGCTCCGTGTTTGGAGATTGCGGCTAATCCACTGGCTGCCTATAAATATACGGCGCGTGGCAACCTGGTCGCAGTGATTTCAAACGGTACTGCGGTATTGGGGCTGGGTAATATTGGCGCATTAGCGGGTAAACCAGTCATGGAGGGGAAAGGGGTTCTGTTTAAGAAATTCTCCGGTATTGATGTATTTGATATTGAAGTAGATGAACTCGATCCCGACAAACTGATTGACATTATTGCTTCACTGGAACCGACATTCGGTGGCATTAATCTGGAGGATATTAAAGCGCCCGAGTGTTTTTATATTGAGCAAAAGTTGCGTGAACGCATGAAGATCCCGGTGTTCCATGATGACCAGCATGGCACTGCGATTATCTGCACCGCGGCGGTACTCAACGGCTTGCGTGTCGTGAAAAAAGATATCAGCGATGTGAAGCTGGTGGTGTCTGGGGCCGGGGCTGCATCTATAGCCTGCCTGAATCTATTAGTCGCATTGGGATTAAAGCATCACAACATTACGGTATGTGATTCCAAAGGTGTGATTTATAAAGGTCGTGAAGCCAATATGGCCGAAACCAAAGCGGCTTATGCCATTGAAGATAATGGTCAGCGCACCTTGGGCGATGCGATGCCAGGTGCGGATATCTTCCTCGGCTGCTCTGGCCCCGGTGTCCTCACGCAAGATATGGTGAAAACCATGGCCGCCAGCCCGCTGATTTTGGCGCTGGCGAACCCTGAACCTGAAATCTTGCCGCCACTGGCAAAAGCCGTGCGCCCTGATGCGATTATCTGCACCGGTCGCTCGGACTACCCGAATCAGGTGAATAACGTGCTGTGCTTCCCGTTCATTTTCCGTGGCGCATTAGATGTGGGCGCGACCACCATTAATGAAGAGATGAAACTGGCCTGTGTGCATGCGATTGCTGACCTGGCACTGGCTGAACAGAGTGATGTAGTGGCATCCGCCTATGGTGAACAAGACCTTTCGTTTGGCCCTGAATACATTATTCCTAAACCATTCGACCCGCGTTTGATTGTGAAAATCGCACCGGCGGTGGCGAAAGCGGCAATGGATTCCGGTGTAGCAACCCGTCCAATCACTGACTTTAGTGCTTACATCGAAAAACTGACGGAATTTGTCTATAAAACCAACTTATTTATGAAGCCAATTTTCTCGCAAGCGAAAAAAGAGATGAAGCGGGTAGTCTTGGCGGAAGGGGAAGAAGAGCGAGTATTGCATGCGACTCAAGAGCTTATTTCCCAAGGGCTGGCCTATCCTATCTTGATTGGTCGCCCAAACGTGATTGAGACTCGGCTGAAAAAGTTGGGCCTGCAAATTACGGCGGGGAAAGACTTCGAAGTGGTCAATAATGAGTCTGACCCACGCTTTAATGAATATTGGCACGAATACTATCAAATCATGAAGCGCCGTGGGGTTTCGCAGGAACAGGCGCGTCGGGCAGTGATTGGCAACCCAACCCTGATTGGCTCCATTATGGTTCATCGGGGGGAGGCCGATGCGATGATTTGTGGCACCATTGGCACTTATCATGAGCATTATGATGTGGTCGAGAAAGTATTCGGTTTCCGTGAGGGGGCGCATGTGGCGGGCGCGATGAATGCGCTATTACTGCCAACCGGCAATACGTTTATCGCTGACACTTACGTCAATGATGACCCGACACCGGAGCAGTTGGCCGAGATTACGTTGATGGCAGCTGAAACGGTGCGCCGTTTTGGTATTGAGCCAAAAGTGGCACTGTTATCTCATTCGAGTTTTGGTACATCAGATTGCCCGGCCGCGCGTAAAATGCGCCGCACACTTGAGTTGGTGAATCAGATGGCGCCTGAACTGGAGATTGACGGTGAAATGCATGGGGATGCCGCGCTGGTAGAAAGTATCCGCCATAACTTGATGCCAGATAGCCCACTGAAAGGGGCTGCGAACTTACTGATAATGCCAAATATGGAAGCGGCGCGAATCAGTTATAACTTGCTGCGAGTGACCACTTCAGAGGGTGTGACTGTTGGGCCGGTGCTAATGGGGGTGGCAAAACCGATTCATATTCTGACGCCGATTGCTTCTGTGCGTCGAATCGTGAATATGGTGGCATTAGCGGTGGTAGAGGCACAAACCCAGCCATTGTAGTTTCTGGTGTTATAACGTGGTGAGTCAAAAGGGGAGCTATATTAGCTCCCATGAGGTTAATGACAAAGTGCCCGTAACGGTGAAAACAGGCAGATCGTAAAGACGCCGTAACCCCCTCCCTGGGGGCTCGAGCCGCGCCCTCCTTGGCGCGGACGCACCTGTTTTCACCTTGCAAGATCGAGTCGTTGGGGTTTGTCAACAGTCAGAGGGGAGCATATTAGCTCTCCTGAGCTTAATGACAAAGCTGTTGATAACTTAGTGAGTGAAGGGTTTACCGCACCTCGGGGCACTCCGGTCGCTTACGCGACTACGACCCCAACGGCACGATTCCCCTTCATTTGACTTTGTCAGCAGTCGGAGGGGAGCTATATTAGCTCCGCTCTGTTTTATTAAATTGTAAAATAGCGAATGCAAGGCTGGCTTCTTGTCAACAAATTGTATGAATATATAAAAGTGACTCTATACAATAAAAATTGATCTATTATCTATTGCGTTTATGATTAACTGAGTTACCTAAGATTATTGGTGACTATTTAATAAGATATGTCTTGTTTTTATAGGGTGAATATTTAGTCGTAATGATGTTTAATAGCTATTAACTGTTCGTTTTATCTTCTTTGATATCTATTTATTTAGTTTAACTTGATGATTTTTAAGGTTGTTCGTTTTTTGCTAAATGTCTTTTCATTTTAAGATCTGTTGTGATTTTATTTTACATAATAGGATTATTCCCAGCACGGCAAGGTGTGTCTGAATTACTTTATCTATTGATATTGATAACATGATTATCAATAGATTGATGCGCTGTGTTCGTTTGTTTAATCTCAAGGGTAATCCAATGATTTCAGTTGTATCTTTAAGTCAGTCATCATTTTTTGGTATCGGATTAGACTATGTAGTCTCGGATGTTATGTCACTCAGAAAATCTAAGCATTCAATATCGCTAAATAATTTTACTGATATTGCTGAAGCCTGTGATTATGTTGAGATGCATAGTGTCGATTTCTTAATAGTTGATTATACCTGGCCAGGTGAAAACTGGTTAAATATGATAATTTCACTGAAGGAACGGATGAGATATCATCATTTTAAAATAGTCAGTATTATTGGTGAGAAAATACTTGAAATAGAGCACATTGTTATTAAACAAACCTCTTATCTATCTTTTGATTTATATAATAGTATCCAAGGGCTACAATTAGTACTTTCTGATAGCGCAACTATTAAAGGACGAATTAATAATGATATTAATATTGATGATATTCTCTATATATACTATTTAAGAAAATTTAAAATAACACAAAGAGAATATACCATACTTAGCCTTATTTTATCGGGTAATAGTAATAAGAATATTTCACAAAAACTTGATATTAGTGAGAAAACTGTGAGTGGTCATCGACACAGTATTTATATCAAACTAAAAGTTAAGTCGGTAGGGCAACTTTATAATAAACTACTTAATCAGGCTGTATGTTGTTAGTCTCCGTTAATGAAGATTCGCTATGATTTTGAGACATTTCCTGATCAGATTATTTGAGTCGGATTTTTTATTAATATAGGCATAATACGATACTACGCCATCATTTGAAAAGGGGAGAGGGGACATGCGGACATTGAACTGTTTCGCTAAGAATGACTGCATCATAAAGGGGAAAATCGCTAAGTAGTCTGTATTGGCGACTAGAGTTACAGCGTTGAGTGAGTTGGTTGTTTCAATTTTTGCATTATCATTGACATGAATATCATTAAAAGAACGCCCGGGAGTAAATAAAGCTCTTTGGGTATTGAGGTTCCAAATTAAGCGCTGTTCTTGCAACCAGTCATCTTTAGTTATGTCACCAGGAATTCTACTGTGTGAATTACTTAATAAAACCCCCAGTGGAAATGATCCTAAATGATAACTGACTAATGAACGGTCTATATCTAAAATAGAGCCGATATCGATATCTACTTCACTATTTCTTAACCGTGATACTCGTTGCTCACTGGTATAATGGCTATCAACATATTTGATAGTAAAACTCTTGCCCATATCGCTGGACTGTGACAGTTGGTATATTTGGCAACTTAACCAGTGTTGGATTAATGGGCTGGCACTGATTGTCAGCGAGTTTTGGGCCGAATCACTATTTTTCCCAGCAGCAATGGCATTATCAATCAGATTAGCGGCAGACGAAAAATGGCTGTTGAGTGTTATTGCGAGAGTGGTGGGAACCAAACCTTCTTTGGTATTAATTACAATCCGGTCATTGAATTCACGCCTTAAGCGAGCAAGACCGTGGCTAACCGTTGAAATTGCAACATCCAGTTCTTCTGCTGTGCGGGTAACACTACGAAACTCAATCAGGCATTGCAGCAATTTCACCAGATTGTAATCAAATTTTTTCATATGCCAGCCCGCAGTGAAGGTTTATATAAAGTATATAACACGATAAAACCAAATTATTCATTTTGGGCTGGGTAGGGGCAGAGATAACGCTAAATTTTTAGTTATCGATATTTAGACTTGCGCTTTAATGGCTTGTTGTAACCATTTATCCAGCTCATTGGCAAATTGCTGGCGATCGCGCTGATTTAAGGTATTAGGACCACCGGTTTGAATACCGCTGGCGCGCATGGTGTCCATAAAGTCGCGCATATTCAACCGCTCACGGATAGTATCTGGAGTATAGCGTTCGCCGCGCGGATTTAACGCAATCCCCCCTTTCTCAATCACCTCGGCGGCTAACGGAATATCTGCAGTGATGACCAGATCATTTTTTTCGACGCGCTGCACGATTTCGTTATCAGCAACATCAAAGCCAGAAGCAACTTGTAATGTACGAATATACTTTGAAGGCGGGGTTTTTAGTGGCTGGTTTGCCACCAGCGTTACCATCATGCCAGTTCGGTCTGCGGCACGAAATAGCACTTCTTTAATAACATTCGGACAAGCGTCCGCATCAACCCAAATTTGCATCAGTGATGTTCTCCTGCGGCTAACCAGTCTTTTACCGGCAGAAAATCTCGGTACAGCGCCACTTCAGCGCTGTCTGCTGCCGGTTGATAATTATATTCCCAACGCACCAGTGGCGGCATGGACATTAAAATAGATTCTGTGCGCCCACCGGTTTGTAAACCAAATAACGTGCCGCGATCCCAGACCAAATTAAATTCAACATAACGGCCCCGGCGATAAAGCTGAAATTCGCGCTCACGCTCGCCCCAACACAGAGCTTTGCGTCGCGCGACAATCGGCATATAAGCATCCAGGAAACCATCGCCGACTGCTTGAGTAAAGTTGAAACAGGTATCAAAGTCGGGGCTGTTTAAATCGTCGAAGAATAGGCCGCCAATACCGCGAGCTTCATTACGATGCTTAATATAAAAATAGTCGTCGCACCATTTTTTATAACGCGAATAGAGTTGTTCGCCAAAAGGTTGGCACAGGTTATAAGCGGTTTGATGCCAGTGAATCGCATCTTCTTCAAAACCATAGAAGGGGGTTAAATCAAAGCCACCACCAAACCACCACACCGGATCTTCGTCAGGCTTTTCAGCAATAAAAAAGCGTACATTGGCATGACTGGTGGGTAGATAAGGGCTATTCGGATGAATAACCAGTGACACGCCGAGCGCCTGAAAACTGCGACCCGCCAGTTCGGGGCGATGTGCGGTGGCAGATGCTGGCAGTGCCGCGCCAGAAACATGTGAAAAGTTTACCCCTGCTTGCTCGAAAACTGCCCCTTTGACCATTACCCGACTGCGGCCACCGCCACCTTCTTCACGCACCCAGTTTTCTTCTGTGAATTTGGCGCTGCCATCAGCTTGGGCCAGCGCAGCACAGATTTTATCCTGTAAATCCAGCAGGTAGGTTTTGATTTGGTCGATATTGGGTAAATTCATCTGAAGGGTTCTGGTAGCCGAGAAATTATAAGGGGCCAAGTATACCGCGATTTGCCGCCATTGTTGTACTCTCGGTGTCGAGTTGTGCTGTGTGGGTTGGAATCTGACAAGATTTATCCAGTTCTCCTATCATTACGTACTATCACTATGGGAAATATCACTTTATTATTGCGTGATATAATTTTGTGTAATGATCAGCATATCCATTTGACTCAAGGGTGCGAATATCCATGGAAATCCGTGTATTTCAGCAAAGTGATTTTGAAGAAGTGATTCTGCTGTGGGAGCATTGTGACTTGCTGCGGCCCTGGAATGATCCGGAAATGGATATTGAACGTAAACTGAATCATGATCCCGAATTGTTTCTGGTGGCGGAAGTCAGTGGCGCGATCGTCGGCTCGGTAATGGGAGGGTATGACGGCCACCGAGGTTCTGCTTATTATCTGGGCGTTCATCCTGATTTCCGGGGACGTGGCTTTGCCAATGCGCTGATCAGTCGGCTGGAAAAGAAACTCATTGCCCGTGGCTGCCCAAAGCTGAATATTATGGTGCGCGAAGACAATGACGCAGTGATCGGCATGTATGAAAAGCTGGATTACGAAACCCAAGACACGATTATGCTGGGCAAACGGCTGATTGTGGATCAGGAATATTAAGGGGTTAGTGGGTTGAATTTAATTTAAAACCGCACTTTTTATTCAATAGTCGTCGTGACTGAAATGGCTCAGGCATCCAATGATATTAGTGAGTGATGTTATTATGTGGAGTCGCAGGTAGGTTGGTTGCGACTCCACTTACTTTCAGCTAACTTATTTAATCTTGGTAATGTTTTTCACATCAACTTCCACAGAGTTCCAGTCTTTATCCACTTTCCCTTCGATTTGGACTTTATCTTGCGGCGTGATGGTTTGGCCTTGCCAGCGTTTGCTGTCGATATCGACAGTAATGGTGCCGGTGCTATCGCGGAAAGTATAAGTATCATGGCCCAGGCGCTCGGTAATATTCCCTTGCAAGGTAACATGGGCATCATCACGCATGGTTTTCACTTTATCTACCGTGGTATTGCTGGCATTTGGCCCTGAGAACCCACCTTGAGCGGCTGGCTGAGTCTGTGTTGTTGCCGGGCCGTCAAAACCACCTTGCGCTGCGGTTGATGCGCTTTGCGCCAGAAATGGTGTGCTGCACAACATAACCAAGGTTGCAGCTAAGGTCAGTTTCTTCATTTTATTGCTCCTTCAAAATTATTGCATTTGAAACCAGAGGCCTTGTTAGCCTCGTTACCCAATACTAGACCAAAATTACGTGAGAATTTGCCTAATAAGAGATTAGCTCATTGCGAAATATAACTGTCTGGTGAGTATAAATGGGGATAAAGTCTATTTTATCAAGCCGATTAGTGGAATTTTCTTCTGTGAGTGAATTCGTTTGACGACACCGATTATAGGAAAGAATGATGAAAGCCGGTAGTGTGATGGCACTTTTTCAGCCAGCCGGACTCCAATCTCTGGTTATCATTTTCAATTGTCATGCTCTTGCTTCCGTGCATAGTCTTTTTGCAGGAGAACTTATGGGATGCAGTGGTTTTTTTAGGAGTTTTAGATGAATATTTGCCCACGATTGTCTGGGATGCGCTGGTTATTACTGGGAGCCCCTTTGTTGCTAGCAGGGTGCTCAGCCACGTCCGGTTTTTCTTGGTCCAGTTTGTCTCCTCTTAATTGGTTTGGCGGTAGCAGCAGTATGCAAGTTACCGATAAAGGTGTTGGTGGTATTACAGCCAGTACGCCGTTGAGTGAAAATGAGATTAAAGAAGGGCTGAAAGGCGATTATCGGCTGCGCAGCGGTATGGAAACTAATGGTGGCAAGTTAGTGTCGTTCTATCAGGCCATGAAAGAAGACCAAATTAAGTTGGTTATCTCCGGCCAACCAAAAGGTACGGTAGAGCGCATTGATGTTATGGATAAAGATATTCCGAGCCAATGGGGTGTCAGTATCGGCACGCCATTTAGCCAATTGTATAAAAAAGCCTTTGGTGTCTGTCGCCAAGGTACCGGTGATGATCATGCGCAAATAGAGTGTGCTGCACCAGATAGTCAGCATGTCAGTTATTTATTTGATGGTGACTGGCATGGCCCGGAGGGCTTAATGCCAGCTGACGATGCTTTGCAAAGCTGGAAAGTCAGTAAAATTATATGGCGCGCTAAAAGCGAATAAATATTATTCTCTTTTTATTATTAAGGCGCGGCTGATATCTGCGTCTTAATAATATTCTTCCTTCTCAAAGCCTCGGTACCAGCTCAGTTTTATTTTGCGTTGACGCAAGGTTATTTTAATCGCTTCAGCTATGATATTCGGCATAATCAATATTGGCTGTTAGTGAGGAAATAACATGACTCAAGTTCAGAGTGGCATTTTGCTGGAGCATTGCCGTTTTGCCATTTTTATGGAAGCAAAAGTGCAGGGCGAATTTGAAGCCATTCGGCAAGGGTGTAAAAAATTCTGTTTTGCATTGCAAGAGTTACAACAGCAATTCCCCAATGAGCATTTAGGTGCCGTAATTGCTTTCGGTTCCGATATTTGGCATGACCTGTCTAATGGTCAGGGCGCGAAAGAGTTAAAACCTTTTACTGCACTGGGCAAAGCGCCGATGATTGCTCCTGCCACCCAACGTGATTTATTAATTCATATTCAGTCATTACGCCAGGATATCAACTTCACTCTGGCGCAAGCTGCTGTGGCTGCGTTTGGTGATGCTATTGCGGTTGAAGAAGAGACTCATGGTTTCCGCTGGGTTGAAGAGCGTGATTTTACTGGCTTTATTGATGGTACTGAGAATCCGCAAGGTGAAAGTCGACCTGAAGTGGCTGTTATTGCTGATGGCGAAGAAGATGCGGGCGGCAGTTATGTCTTGGTTCAGCGCTATGAACATGATCTGAAAAAATGGCAGCGTATTCCAGAACATAAACAAGAACAAATTGTAGGGCGTACCAAACATGGCAGTGAGGAATTGCCTTCAGATCAACGCCCAGATACCTCTCACGTCAGCCGGGTTGATCTTAAAGAGAATGGTAAAGGGCTAAAAATCTTGCGTCAAAGCTTGCCTTACGGTACTGCCAGTGGCAAACACGGTTTGTATTTTATTGCCTATTGCGCACGGTTGCACAATATCGAACAGCAATTACTGAGCATGTTTGGTTCAATAGACGGTAAGCACGATCTGTTATTAGGTTTTAGTAAGCCAGTAACCGGCAGTTATTACTTTGCGCCGTCTCTGACTAAGTTATTGTCTTTATAAGTGCAGCTCTTCTGAATGACGAAAGGCCGGTTTTCCGGCCTTTATCTTTTTGTGATGAGTTATCTATCGTAATTAAATCGCGATTGCATCCCGCATTCTATTCACCACGGTTTGTTTCTGTTCTTTAGTCAGCGCACGTAATGGCAAGCGCGGATTACCGGCATCAATACCGTGTAATTGCATGGCAGCTTTACCGGCAGCAACGCCACCAAATTCGACCAAAACGCGAATAAGGGCAATAACCTGATCCATACCGCGTTGTACGGCAACTTGATTGCCAGCACTAAAATCAGCAATGATTTTATGGAATAGCGGCGCGGCGTAATTATAAGTACTACCGACTGCGCCAATAGCTCCCACTGCCAGACCACCCGGTAAATGTTCATCGACCCCGAATGGAATATCAAATTTGCCACCGCTGACGCGCAGACAGCGTTGGAATTCATACAAATCTGCATTATTGAATTTAATCCCTGACAGGTTTGGGATTTTTGATTCGGCTTTGATGAGGAATTGTTCCATATCCAAATTCACACCGGACATTCCGGAATGATAGTAATAGAAACCTTTTGAAGGTGCGGCTGCCGCGATGGCCTGACAATAGGCAATCAGGTCGTCAATATTACCCGGTTTAAAGAAGCATGGGCCGATGGCTGAGGTCGCGAAAATATCCAGAGTTTCGGCATGACGCGAAAGGTCGATAGCATCTTTAATGCTGAGTGCGCCAGTGTGTAAGGTAATGCTCAGTTTACCTTGTGCCGCTTTTACCCAACGCTCGGCAATTTTTTTGCGCTCTTCTACCGAGCAATGAATACCTTCACCCGTGGTGCCACACACATAGACCCCTTTCACACCATCATTCACCAGATGCTCGGCAATTTGGTCGATGACGGGATAATTGACTTCACCCTGCTCATCAAAGGGAGTGTGCGGAGCTGCGATCAGGCCGGTTAACTTTTTCATACGCATCCTTAATAAATCAGAGAGAGTGGGGGCATGGTTAGCCAAAATAGTTTTGAGTACCAGCGACATCTGGTTGTGCCATCAGTGACTCGTTAGTTTTGCTGCTTCGTTTTCTTGTGGCGCATGTTGAATTGCTTCACAAAACCAACTGCAAATATGTTCTATACGCGTAATGGCAGAGCCAACGGTTACGGCATAAGCGCCGGCTGATATTGCCGCTGCGGCTAAGGCTGGAGAGTTATAACGGCCTTCAGCAATCACCTTACAGTCCGCTTGAGATAACTGTTTTACCAGTTCTAAGTCCGGTTCAGTGGGGACGGGGGTTTGGGTATAGCCGGATAATGTAGTGCCGATAAAGTCGATGCCTAAGCGGTATGCCAGTAGGCCATCTTCAATATTAGAGGCATCTGCCATCGCCAGGCAGCCAGTTGCCTGCACCCGCTGGAATAAATCCTCCACTGAAACCGGGCGTGGGCGGCAGGTGACGTCAAAAGCGATAATATCGGCTCCGGCGGCGCTTAACGCATCAACATCTTCCAGCCACGGTGTGATCCTGACTTCTGAGTCGGGCAAATCACGTTTAATAATGCCGATGATTGGGGCATCGGTAACCCGGCGCACAGCTTCAATATTGCTGATGCCCTCAACACGCAGACCTACTGCGCCGCCGGCCAGTGCAGCCAATGCCATTGCCGCAACAATTTCTGGCGTATCCATAGCACTGCCAGGTACGGGTTGGCACGAGGCGATGAGGCCATTCTGGAGCTGGTGGCGGAGACGACTTATTTTAGTTACGTTCAGATTGCTCACGGTCTTTAGCTCCGATAAAATATTTTAAATGAAGTTTTACTCCACTATGTTAGATCTTTTATTTGCCGGGTGCAATGGTCAACCTTTCATTAATCAGGTCAAAAAGCGTTCATTGTGGAGTGCAACTCCAATTTTTAAAAAATAATGGAGTTGTGGCCAAAAAATTGTCATAGTGATTCTATCAACATCATTACAGGTACAAGAGGGTTGCGCCAGATGGGAAAAGTGTTAGCACTGGATATCGGTGGAACAAAAATTGCGGCGGCGGTGGTGACTGAAAGCGGCATGTTGGTTGGCCGTCAGCAGGTGGCAACGCCACGTGGCGGGGCAGCACAACTGGCGCTAGCGCTGGAAACGCTGATTACACCTTATCGACATCTGGTTGATTTTATTGCTGTTGCCTCAACCGGTATTATCAGTGATGGCCGCCTGACCGCGCTTAATCCCGCCAACTTGGGCGGCTTAGCAGATTTTCCGTTACAAGAATGCATCCAATCGATCGCTGATTTACCTTGTGTGCTGCTTAATGATGGGCAGGCGGCTGCATGGGCTGAATATCAGGCATTAAGCCATGATGGCGACAAGCTGATATCGCTAAACAATGAGATTACGATAAACAATATGATGTTTGTGACGGTTTCCACGGGGGTGGGCGGCGGCATTGTGTTGAATAAAAAACTGTTGGTCGGTAATCACGGACTGGCCGGGCACATAGGTCATACGCTGGCCGATCCTCATGGCTTGTTGTGTGGTTGTGGCCGTAAGGGGTGTGTCGAGAGTGTGGCTTCCGGTACGGCAATCGGCGCGGAAACCTTGGGTTGGAAGCAACCGGTGACTGCCGCCAAAGTGTTTGAGTTGGCACAACTTGGCAATGTTCAGGCGGAAAACATTATTAACCGCTCCGCGGCCGCCATTGCCCAGATGCTGGCAGACATGAAAATGGCGCTGGATCTGGAAGTGGTCATTCTGGGCGGCAGTGTCGGGTTGGCACCGGGGTATTTAGAGCGGGTCATTGGTGCACAAAAAACCTTGCCGGACATCTATCGTGTGCCGCTACAAGCAGCTTATCACCGGCAGGATAGTGGTTTATTAGGCGCAGCGCTGTGGGCCAGATCATCACTGAAGCCATAACATCAAAACAAAAATATTGAGGTCAATATGATCAGTGGTTCATTAACACAAACAGCTTTTTTCAGCGGATTACCAGAACGTTTGCAATGGGTTTTAGCCTATTTGGCTAAGACGCCGTTGGCTCAATTGAGTTGCGGGCGTCATGAAATAGATGGCGAGCTTATTTTCATGAACGTGATGGAGTTTGACACCCAACTGGCTGAAAATAAGAAAGCTGAAATGCACCAAACTTATGCCGATGTTCAACTACTCATCAGCGGCATTGAAGGGATTGAATACTCGGTATTGACGCCCACCGAGCATCTTGAGCCTTATCATGCCGACGATGACTACCAGCTTATTGCTGAGATTCCAGATAAAAGCCAATTACGCATGTTACCGGGGATGTTTGCGGTATTTCTGCCGGGTGAACCGCATAAGCCGGGTTGCCAAATCGCCGGTTCTGGCACTATCAAAAAAGCGGTGGTGAAAGTTCACTATTCTTTATTGTGAAGAAATTATCTCTATGATTTTTATATAATAAAAATGCACGTTATCTTTGACATCTTCCCCGGCCCCCCGGGGTTTTTTTATTGATCTCACCCCGCACAATACCGCCATTCTTCTTCACGAAATGGGCCAGTTATGTCATGATGCGCCGCAGAACTGTCACCTGTCCGTCAATTCTCTTTCCCTTGAGGTGTCCGCGTGAAAACTGGTGCCCCCCGTTTTAAGCCAGGTAAAATTCTTGATGCCTTGGGTGCGATGCAAAATAGCCTGACCCGCTCAGCGCAGCGTATTGCTGCCTATATTCTGGCAGAACCCGCTAAAGTGACTCAGCTTTCCATTGCTGACCTTTCTGCGCTGACACAAGCCGGTGAAGCCACGATTATCCGTTTTTGTCGCACGCTGGGTTACAAAGGGTTTCAGGATTTCAAAATGGATTTGGCCATTGAAGTGGCCACCCGCCATAACAATGAAAACAGTCTGTTAGATGCTGATGTACAAGAGGGGGATGATACGTTGGCGATTGGCAATAAATTGCAATCGGCGATTAATAATGTGTTGTCTGAAACCCTGAATCTGTTGTCTATCGAGAGTGTCGAGCAGGTGGTTAAGCTATTGCGCCCGGCTGATCGTATCTGCATTTTTGGTGTCGGTTCATCCGGTATCACTGCGGAAGATGCCAAAGGTAAATTAATGCGTATCGGATTGCGGGTCGATGCGGCCACAAATAATCATTTTATGTATATGCAGGCTTCTTTGATGCGCCCCGGTGATGTAGCAATTGGTATCAGCCATTCGGGAACCTCAGCTGAGACGGTACATGCATTAAAGCTGGCGAAGCAAGCCGGGGCCACCACTGTGGCACTGACACACAATATGGGCTCCACCATTACTGAACTGGCGGATTATGTGCTGATTAACGGCAACCGTCAGGGGCAGCTGCAAGGGGACTCCATTGGTACCAAAATTGCCCAATTATTTGTGCTAGACCTGATTTACGCCTTGCTGGTCAAAGCCGATCCGGCTCAGGCAGAAAGCATTAAACGTAAAACAACCCAAGCCGTTAGCCAAAATGGATGACCGGTAATCTATTTCTGCTGCCATTTCTAGCCGCTGCTGCGGGGATCTTCCGCCAGCGGTGGTAAATACCCCGCATCCTGTTGCTTATCTCATTCACCTCAGCATTTCGCCATCTTTGTCACGTTTTAGACACATTGTGATTGAAATAGCGGGCTGATCTTATACACTCAAATGGAGTTTTACTCCTTTGATTGATTTTATTTGGAGTTAAACCACATAAATATAAATGTGGCGAAAACCGTCTGGTAGTGACAGATTAAGTGATGTTAAACAATCAGTTGCTATGGTTTACCTGCCGCGAGGAAAACAGTTTCTGCCAGTGAACTTGGCTGGTGGTGGAGAGAGAGCGACGCTATGAGCACTTCAGTACAACCTCAAACGGATAAACGGCCTCGTAGAGACAAACCATTGCGCTGGTACAAGCAGCTCACCCCTGCGCAATGGAAGGCATTTATTGCCGCCTGGATCGGTTATGCCCTGGACGGCTTTGATTTTGTTCTTATTACTCTGGTTCTGACTGATATTAAACAGGAATTTGGTCTGACGCTGATTCAAGCTACCAGTCTGATTTCAGCTGCGTTTATTTCACGTTGGTTCGGTGGTTTGGTACTGGGTGCTATGGGTGACCGTTATGGCCGTAAATTGGCCATGATCACCAGCATCGTGTTGTTCTCTTTCGGTACGCTGGCTTGTGGTTTAGCACCAGGTTACACCACGCTGTTTATCGCCCGACTGATTATCGGTATCGGGATGGCGGGGGAGTATGGCTCCAGTTCTACCTACGTGATGGAGAGCTGGCCTAAGAATATGCGTAACAAAGCCAGTGGGTTCCTGATTTCTGGTTTCTCTATTGGCGCGGTCTTAGCCGCTCAGGCGTACAGTTATGTGGTTCCGGCATTTGGCTGGCGTATGCTTTTCTACATTGGCTTGCTGCCGATTATCTTTGCTTTGTGGTTACGTAAAAATCTGCCAGAAGCTGAAGATTGGGAAAAAGCACAAAGTAAGCATCAGCAATCTAAGCAGGCTAAAGATCGCAACATGGTGGATATTCTGTATCGCAGCAACTTGAGCTACCTGAATATTGCGCTGACCCTCTTTGCCGCCGCTGCGCTCTATGCTTGCTTTACCGGCATGGTATCCACCCCTGTAGTGGTGCTCCTCGGTATCCTTTGCGCAGCAGTATTCATCTACTTTATGGTGCAAACCAGTGGTGATCGTTGGCCGACTGGTGTGATGCTGATGGTGGTGGTGTTCTGTGCTTTCCTCTACTCATGGCCGATTCAGGCATTATTGCCTACGTACCTGAAAATGGATTTGGGTTATGACCCGCACACCGTGGGCAACGTGTTGTTCTTCAGTGGATTTGGTGCCGCAGTGGGCTGCTGTGTTGGGGGTTTTTTGGGGGATTGGCTCGGGACGCGTAAAGCCTATGTCACCAGTTTGCTGATTTCACAGTTACTGATAATCCCACTGTTCGCTATTCAGGGCAGCAGCATTCTGTTCCTCGGCGGGTTATTGTTCCTGCAACAGATGTTGGGCCAGGGGATTGCCGGGCTATTACCCAAACTGCTGGGGGGTTATTTTGATACTGAACAACGTGCGGCGGGGTTGGGCTTTACCTATAACGTCGGTGCCTTGGGTGGGGCATTAGCACCGATTCTAGGCGCTTCAATTGCTCAACATCTCAGCCTCGGTACGGCATTGGGTTCACTCTCATTCAGCCTGACATTTGTGGTTATTCTGCTGATTGGTTTTGATATGCCATCCCGTGTGCAGCGCTGGGTACGGCCATCCGGTTTGCGTATGGTGGATGCCATTGACGGCAAACCATTCAGTGGCGCTACCGGCCCGGTGGGTGCCAGTGTTGTGACGCAGAAATAATATTTCTACCTAAGAACGCATTTTTATCGCCCGGTGCAGTTTAGCCGGGCTTTTTATTGACCAGATATAAGTGAAATAGGCGGCTGGCGACCTGCGTGGTGACTGGCTTAGAGCATTTGATACTTGCACATCACTAAACGGTATATAAAAGCGTTATAGGTATGCACCTAGTTATAAATACACTGAACATAATTTAGCGGCGCAACATTCTTCATGAATAGGTTTGTTGCCGAATGAACCCAGTGAATAAGGTGCAAAATGAAACAGATTTCAATAAAGAAAAATGGATGGACCCGTGTTGCCTTATTTAGCGCGTTAATCTTCGGCAGTGCAACGGCTTCTGCGACTGAGTTGCTCAATAGCTCTTATGATGTCTCCCGCGAGTTATTCACCGCATTAAATCCGGGCTTTGAGAAACAGTGGGAACAGCAAAACCTCGGTGACAAGCTCACTATCAAACAATCTCATGCCGGTTCTTCCAAACAGGCATTGGCTATCTTACAAGGGCTGAAAGCGGATGTAGTGACCTATAACCAAGTCACCGATGTACAAATTTTGCATGACCGCGGCAATCTTATTCCGGCTGATTGGCAAGCACGGTTACCCAACAACAGCTCGCCGTTCTACTCCACCATGGCTTTCCTGGTGCGTAAGGACAATCCAAAGAACATCCATAGCTGGGATGACTTGGTGCGCGAAGACGTCAAACTGGTATTCCCGAACCCAAAAACCTCCGGTAATGGCCGTTATACCTATCTGGCCGCTTGGGGGGCAACTGAACAAGCCAATGGCAAAGATGAGGCCAAAACCCGCGATTGGATGACGCGCTTCCTGAAAAACGTGGTGGTATTTGACACCGGCGGCCGTGGTGCCACCACCACTTTTGTTGAGCGCGGCTTGGGTGATGTGCTGATCAGTTTTGAATCTGAAGTGAATAATATCCGCAAAGAATATGGCAGCGACAAATATGAAGTGATTGTCCCGCCGGTCGATATTCTGGCGGAATTCCCGGTGGCATGGGTGGATAAAAATGTCGAGAAAAATGGCACCGAGAAAGCCGCCAAAGCTTACCTCAATTATCTCTACAGCCCAGCGGCACAGCAGGTAATTACCAGCTTTAACTACCGTGTTAATGATAAAGCGGCGATGGAAGCGGCAAAATCCCAATTCCCTGACACCAAATTATTCCGGGTTGAAGAGCAATTTGGTCGCTGGCCACAAGTTATGAGCACCCACTTTGCCACCGGCGGCGTGCTGGATAAATTGTTAGCAGAAGGTCATCAGTAATGTTGTCGGCATCCAGTAAACGGGTTCTGCCCGGATTCACCCTCAGTCTTGGGAGCAGCCTGCTTTACACCTGTCTGATCTTGTTATTGCCGCTCAGTGCGTTAGTGATGCAAGTCGCCCAGATGAGTTGGGCACAGTACTGGGAAGTGATAACTAACCCTCAGGTGGTTGCCGCTTATAAAGTCACTTTACTGGCCGCTGGTGTTGCCAGTGTATTCAATGCGGTATTTGGCATGTTGATGGCCTGGATCCTGACGCGCTATCAATTCCCCGGCCGCAGTTTACTCGATGGTTTGATGGATTTGCCCTTCGCCTTACCCACTGCGGTGGCGGGGTTGACACTGGCAACCTTGTTCTCCACCACCGGTTGGTATGGAGCCTGGTTAAACGACGTTTTCGGCATCAAAGTCTCCTTTACCTGGTTAGGGATCGCGGTCGCTATGGCCTTTACCAGCTTGCCGTTTGTGGTACGCACCGTGCAGCCGGTATTGGAAGAGTTAGGACCGGAATATGAAGAAGCGGCGGAAACTTTAGGGGCCAGCCGCTGGCAGAGTTTCCGTCTGGTGGTGATGCCCGAACTGGCTCCAGCATTACTGGCGGGAACCGCACTCTCTTTTACTCGCAGTCTGGGCGAATTCGGTGCGGTTATCTTTATCGCTGGCAATATTGCCTGGAAGACTGAAGTCACTTCGCTGATGATTTTCATCCGCTTGCAAGAATTTGATTACCCGGCCGCCAGCGCCATTGCCTCCGTTATTTTGGCGGTTTCACTGGTGTTGTTGTTCGGTATTAACACGTTACAAAGTCGCTTTGGTCGGCGGATAGGTGGGCACTGATGGCTGATATTGCAGAGTTTAATGGTGTGGCCCGCCCGCCGATCAATTGGGGTAAATGGACATTGATCGCCATCGGCGCACTGTTCTCATTTTTACTGCTAGTGATCCCGATGGTGTGGATCTTTATCACGGCTTTCTCGAAAGGGATTGAGGTGGTAGGGCAGAACTTACTCGACCCAGATATGCTGCATGCTATTTGGCTGACGGTGTTGGTGGCGCTGATTACCGTGCCGGTCAATTTGGTATTTGGTGTGGTATTGGCCTGGCTGGTGACGCGGTTTGTCTTCCCAGGACGACAGCTATTGATGACGTTAATTGATATTCCGTTTGCGGTTTCACCGGTAGTCGCCGGTCTGATGTATTTGTTGTTTTACGGCTCAAACGGTGTGGTGGGCGGTTGGCTGGATTCTCACGATATCCAATTGATGTTCTCCTGGCCGGGTATGGTGCTGGTGACCATCTTCGTCACCTGCCCATTTGTGGTGCGTGAGTTGGTGCCGGTGATGATGAGTCAGGGCAGTCAGGAAGATGAAGCCGCAGTGTTATTGGGGGCTTCTGGTTGGCAGATGTTTCGCCGTGTGACACTTCCCAATATCCGCTGGGCATTGCTGTATGGCGTGGTGTTGACCAACGCCCGCGCCATTGGCGAGTTCGGTGCGGTTTCAGTGGTATCCGGTTCTATTCGTGGCGAGACCTACACCTTGCCGCTGCAAGTTGAGTTGTTGCATCAGGATTACAACACCGCCGGGGCCTTTACCGCCGCCGCGTTACTGACTCTGATGGCAATAGTGACCCTTTTTCTGAAAAGCGGCCTGCAATGGCGCTTAGCGCGTCAGGTTGTTCGTCTCGAACAGGAGCAAAAGCATGAGCATTGAGATTGATAATATCAGCAAGTATTTTGGTCGTACCAAGGTACTGAATGACATCACACTTGATATTCCTTCAGGCCAAATGGTGGCATTGCTTGGCCCTTCTGGTTCGGGAAAAACCACCTTATTGCGTATTATTGCCGGGTTGGAGAACCAAAACGCCGGGCGTTTAAGTTTCCACGGCACCGATGTTAGCCGTTTACATGCCCGTGACCGGCGTGTTGGGTTTGTGTTCCAGCATTACGCGCTGTTCCGCCATATGACGGTATTCGATAACATAGCTTTCGGTTTAACGGTATTGCCGCGCCGTGAGCGGCCAAATGCTGCGGCTATCAAGCAGAAAGTTGCGCAGTTGCTGGAAATGGTGCAATTAGGTCATCTGGCTAACCGCTATCCATCACAGCTTTCCGGCGGGCAGAAGCAACGTGTTGCTTTGGCGCGTGCGCTGGCGGTAGAGCCGCAAATTCTATTATTGGATGAGCCGTTTGGTGCACTGGACGCGCAAGTGCGTAAAGAGCTGCGCCGTTGGTTACGTCAGTTACACGAAGAATTGAAATTCACCAGCGTTTTTGTGACGCACGATCAGGAAGAAGCTATGGAAGTGGCTGATCGCGTGGTGGTCATGAGTCAGGGGAATATTGAGCAGGTCGGGACACCAGATGAAGTGTGGCGCGACCCAGCAACCCGTTTTGTATTGGAGTTCCTCGGTGAAGTTAACCGCTTAAGTGGTGAAATTCGTGGGTCACAGTTGTTTATCGGTGCCCATCATTGGCCGCTGGATTTGGCACCGATGCACCAAGGCAGTGTGGATCTCTTCCTGCGCCCTTGGGAGATGGAAGTCAGTACTCAATCAAGCTCGCGCTGCCCGCTGCCGGTTCAGGTGCTGGAAGTCAGTCCTCGCGGTCATTTCTGGCAATTGACGGTGCAACCTATTGGTTGGCATCAGGATCCTATTAGTGTGGTCTTGCCGGAAGGTAATATTGAAACCCCGCTGCGTGGCTCTCGTTATTATGTTGGTGGATTAAATGCTCGCTTATATTCTGGCGATCAATTACTGCAACCCATTGCTTTAGCCCAAAGCGCCTGATAAGTTTTTCTTCTTTTGATAAACATAGAATTATACCCAACGTCATTGGAGTGGCAGCAAGGCAGCTAACGAGCGAATCCCGATGAGCTTACATAAGTAAGTGATTCGGGTTCGTGAGAGCAGCGAACACAGCTGCCGCTTCAAGGAGGAAGGGGATTTAATAGGTATTTACAGTGAAAACCCTCGAACACTGCATCGGCAACACCCCACTGGTAAAACTGCAACGCTTGAGCCAAGGGCTAAATGCGGAAATTTGGGTCAAATTGGAAGGCAATAACCCAGCCGGTTCGGTGAAAGACCGTGCCGCACTGGCGATGATCCAACGGGCAGAGTTGCGTGGGGAGATTTCTCCAGGTGATGTGCTTATCGAGGCAACCAGCGGTAATACTGGCATTGCGCTGGCGATGATTGCTGCTTTGAAGGGGTATCAGCTGAAATTACTGATGCCGGAAAACATGAGCCAGGAGCGTCAGGCCGCTATGCGAGCCTATGGGGCCGAGCTGATTTTGGTCAGCCGTGAGCAGGGCATGGAGGGAGCACGCGATCAGGCGCTGGCGATGCAAGCCGCAGGGCAGGGCAAGGTGCTGGATCAGTTTAATAATACTGACAATCCGTATGCCCATTTTACCGGTACCGGGCCGGAAATCTGGCAGCAAACCGCCGGTAAAGTGAGCCATTTTGTTTCCAGCATGGGCACTACCGGCACCATTACCGGTGTTAGCGAGTATCTAAAAAGCCAAAATCCGGATGTTACGATTATTGGTCTGCAACCCGCCGAGGGCAGTAGTATTCCGGGAATCCGCCGCTGGCCTGTGGCCTATATGCCAGGAATTTTCCGCCCCGAACTGGTGGATCAGGTGTTGGATATCTCGCAGAGTTCAGCCGAACAGACCATGCGCCGGTTGGCAACAGAAGAGGGGATTTTCTGTGGTGTTAGCTCAGGTGGTGCGGTAGCTGGAGCATTAAGAGTGGCAGCCGAAAACCCGGGCGCGGTGATTGTGGCGATTATTTGCGATCGTGGCGATCGCTATTTATCAACCGGCGTTTTTGATTAAAGGGTGTGCACCAACACACCCTTTGCCGGTTGTACAAAATATAAACCCTACTCTCGCTCCAATGCTCTGATAGGGTCCATCTGTGCCGCTCTTTGGGCGGGGAAGAAACCAAAAATTACGCCAATTAGGCTGGAGCAGATAAACGCGGTGATAATTGATGTCGCGGAGTAAACCATCGAAAAACTGCTGCTAAATTGGCTGAACAACAGGCCGATAGCCAGTGATAACACCACGCCGAGGCCGCCCCCCAGTAAGCATACCAGCACCGCTTCAATCAAAAATTGCTGCATAATATCGCTGGCTCGTGCGCCAACAGCCATTCTCACCCCTATCTCTTTGGTGCGCTCGGTGACTGAAACTAACATGATATTCATCACCCCAATCCCACCGACAACTAATGAAATAACCGCTATCATCGATACCAGTAATGTCATGGTGGAGGTGGTTTTCTCAATGGTTTGGCGGATGCTGTCGGTGTTCATAACGAAAAAATCCTGCGTTCCATGACGTTGTGTCAGTAGTTTGGTGACTCCTTGTTCGGCGTTCGCCAGATCAATATCATCATTCACCCGCACCGTGATGCTTTTCAGATAGGATTGCCCCAGCATACGTTTCATCGCGGTGGTGTAGGGGATCCATACGTTGAGATTTTCGTCACTGCCGAAGCCACTTTGCTTCTTAGCCGCGACACCGATGACTCGGCAGGGCAGGGAGCCGAGCAAGATAACTTTGCCTAACGGGTTTTCCCCATTTGGAAACAGCTTATCGCGGGTGTTTTCATCAATGACGGCTTCTTGCATCAAGTTATCTACGCTGGTGCGATTAAATGCCATTCCCTGAGCGAGGGTATAGCCGCGTACCAAGAAATATTGCTCGCCGACACCATTAACCGTGCCACTGACGGACTTATTGCCATAGCGCAAGGTGGTGCTGGTAGACACAGTTGGTGTCACGCTGTGAATATAACCTTGTTGTGCTAAAGCATCAGCGTCAGTGGCTCGCAGTGTGTGGATCGCCGCCGAGCGCATGTCACCGAAATCTTTGCCGGGGAAGATCTCTAACGTACTGGTGCCCATCGAATTGATATTTGCCAGAACCTGTTGTTGCGATCCTTTACCCAATGCCACCACCGAGACCACCGAAGCAATACCGATAATAATCCCCAGCATGGTCAATAAGGTGCGCAAGCGCTGTGCTGACATTGCCAACAGGGCCATTTTGAACGCCTCTTGTAGGCGATCACGCTGTGCTTTCCATGAGGTTAGTGGTGGCTTATGGGCAATGTCGGGTGTTTCTATCGTGCTTATTTTCGCGGGTAACTCCGGTTGCGGCATTTGTCTGTCCGAAATCACCTCGCCGTCTCTGAGCTCGATAATTCGCTGAGCATGTTCCGCAATCGACATATCATGGGTGACAATCACCACGGTATGGCCTTGCTGATGTAAGCCCTTCAGGATATTCAATACTTCTGTGCCGCTGTGGGTATCCAGTGCGCCAGTCGGCTCGTCGGCCAGAATAACTTCTCCGCCATTCATCAGTGCCCTGGCAATGCTGACCCGTTGTTGTTGCCCGCCGGAAAGTTGGCTTGGGCGATAATCCAAGCGGTCAGCCAACCCCAGACGCGAGAGCAGGCTGGCAGCCCGCTGGCGACGTTCTTCACGATTAACTCCGGCATAAATAGCCGGAATCTCGACATTTTCTTGCGCGCTTAAATCATTCAGTAAATGGTAACGCTGAAAAATAAAGCCAAAATGCTCGCGGCGTAATTCTGCTAATTCATTGCTATCCAAATGCTGGGGGATGCGGCCAGCCACCAGATATTCACCCGAACTGGGTTTATCCAGACAGCCGAGAATATTCATCAGTGTTGATTTACCGGAACCTGATGCGCCGACAATCGCCACCATTTCGCCGCTGTGAATGGTGAGATTAATATTTTTCAGCACCCGAACACGTTCTTCACCGCTGATAAACCAGCGGCTGACATTATCAAGCTGAAGCAAAATCTTACTTTGATTGATATTAGGCATCCGTTACATCCCCATCGGTGGCCCCATATGTTGGGCCTTATTGTTGGAGGTAACAGCACTTGCCTGACTGACAATCACTTGCTCCCCGGCTTGCAAACCGGAAAGTATCTGGGCATCGACATTGTTATTTAGCCCAACAGTGACCTCACGCGTACTGACGTTGCCATTACTATCAACGACCTGGACTCGATAGCGCCCATTGTTATTCTCCAATGCGGTAGCCGGGATCACCACGGCATCCTCAGCTTTATGCAACACGATATACACCTGCGCAGTCATTGAAATACGTAAAGCCCCGTTTGGATTAGCGACATCAAATAAACCGTTATAGTAAATAGCAGTCGTGGTGGAGCTGGAACTGCTACTTGAGCTGGATGATGTGGTGGTGGTTTCATCGTTGATCGAGTCGGGGGCGGGTTCAATAGCACGCAGTGTGGTGCTAAAGCGCTCTTCCGGTTCGCCCAAAATGGTAAAGTAAACCGGCATGCCAGCTTTGACTTTCACTACATCAGCTTCGGAAATCTGGGCTTCGACAGTCATGGTATCGAGTTGTGCCACTTTTATAATTGTTGGCGCACTTTGCACCGCATTGACGGTTTGCCCCTCTTCAACCGGAATAGCGACAACTGTACCGTTAATCGGCGAAGTGATTTTGGTGTAACCGAGGTTGAGTTTGGCAGTACTGACGGCGATTTCAGCCTGTGCAATTTGGGCATCCAAGGCTTTAATTTCAGCTTGGGTGCTGTCTAATGTGGCTTTGGCACTATCAAAATCGGCCCGTACACCAAGCCCTTTGGCGAGGATTTGTTGCTGGCGTTGGTAGGTTAACTGGTTATTTTTCTGGGTTGCCTCTTTGGCCGCGCGCTGGGCTAACACATTTTTTAGTGCTTCTTCTGCGTCTTTCAACGCATTTTGCTGAGTAAGATCATCAATTTCAGCCACTAACTGGCCTTTTTCAACCTGTTGCCCTAGGGTGACATGGAGGGCTTTGATTTGCCCTGAAACCTGAGCGCCCACTGTGACCTGTTTTTGTGCCTTGATAGTGCCATCCGCCAGTACCGTTTGTTCCAGAGTACGGATCTCTGCTGGAGCGGTGATAAACCCTGGCCTGTCTGGCGGTGAAATCAGTCTAAACAACAGTACGCCACCGGCGATCAGTAGCACAACAGCCAGCCCCATAAGGCGCCGTTTCGAGCCTGTAACCTTTTGCATAATCAATCAACTATCCTTGAACCACGATGAACAAAATAGTGAAGCCAAATGTCAGGGGATAATTTACCGCCAAGGCCAACGGGGGTGAGTTAAGTGAAATTCAAGGATATGTAAGGATTGAGTAAAATCGGCTGCGCGCGAGTCAAATAGGCATGAAAATAGCCGAAATCAGGCAGGAGAGTTAAACGATGAAAATTTTGTTAGTCGATGATGATGTTGAACTGGGTAGCATGTTGAGAGAATACCTGAGCGGCGAAGGGTTTACCGCCGAGCTGGTATTAACCGGCAAAGAGGGCATAGACGGCGCGTTGTCCGGTAACTATACCGCCTTGATCCTCGACATTATGTTGCCTGATATGAGTGGTATCGATGTGTTGCGGCAGGTGCGTAAAAAAAGCCGCTTACCGATCATCATGCTGACCGCCAAAGGCGACAATATTGATCGAGTCATCGGCCTGGAAATGGGCGCAGATGACTATATGCCAAAGCCGTGTTACCCGCGTGAGCTGGTGGCCCGATTGCGTGCCGTTTTACGCCGCTTTGACGAGCATCCGGATGTGCCATCGGGTGATGATGGTGTTATTACGCATGGTGATTTGACGCTTAACCCGTCGACTCGCAGCAGTGAATGGCAGGGTAAACCCTTTGATTTGACTGCCTCTGAGTTTAATTTGCTGGAGTTGCTATTACGCTCGCCCGATCGTGTAGTAACTAAAGATGAGTTATCTGATAAAGGTTTGGGCCGACCACGTGAGGCTTATGACCGCAGTGTCGATGTGCATATCAGCAATATCAGACAAAAGCTTGCGGCGTTGCCGGGCAGTACCTTAAACATTGAAACGGTACGCAGCATTGGCTACCGCATCAGATAATCGCTATTGGTGGAGTCAGTCAGCTATGCGTGGACGGTTATTTTGGAAAATCTTGCTGGGATTTTGGGTTACTTTTATTTTAATGACTCAGATGCTGTGGCTGGTGTTTTCCTTTTACGGCAATCGCCATGAACCGCCTGAGCGTGAGATGGTGCGCAGGATTGCCAAATTACAAGTCGCTTCTGCGGCCTCGGTACTGCAAAGTGGTGGTCTGCCAGCCCTAAATGCCATGACGGCTAACTGGTCAGAAACAGATAAAAGTCACTTTTCGGTTTTGCCTGTGGCACAAATTCCCCCGGTCACAGCACTATCATCGGATAAGGTACAACCCCCTAAGGGGCGCGATCCCGAGTTTTACAGCCGGGAAGTGACGACCTGGACTCAAAGTCTCGATGGTCAGAATTATCGTATTAGTTACGACATTGATGGACTAAGGGATGTTAATCAGCGGGGCGGAGGCGGTGAGAGTCGCCGCGAAATACTGAATATACCGATCCCGATGATTTGGATGGGGGTGTTAGGTGGTTTGTTCTTCAGTACATTGCTGGCCTGGAACCTGACACGGCCGATGCGCCAATTACGCGCGGGTTTTGAACGGGTGGCTCAGGGGGATTTGTCGGTGCGACTGCTGCCTGTCATGCGGCGGCGTCATGATGAATTGACCGAAGTAGCGCGGGATTTTGATTCAATGGCCGAGCGTTTGGAAGAGTTGGTCAGCGCCCGCGAACAGTTACTGCATGATGTTTCTCATGAGTTACGTTCGCCGCTGGCACGATTGCAATTGGCGATTGGATTGGCGCGCCAGAATCCCGATAATGTCGAAAATTCATTACAGCGTATTGAGCATGAGTCGGAACGCCTCGATAAGATGATTGGCGAGTTACTGGCGTTATCGCGTGCTGAAAACCACAATATTGCCGAAGATGATGAGTATTTCGATTTGCGCGAGTTAGTGACTGTGGTGGTTAATGATGCCCGCTATGAAGCGCAGGTGCCAGGGGTTGAAATCTTGCTACAGGTATCACCGCAAGTTGACTATACCGTCAAGGGAAATGCCGAGCTGATGCAGCGGGCGATCGACAATATTGTTCGTAATGCACTGCGTTTCTCAACTCACGGCCAACAGGTGAAAGTGCTGCTTTCACAGGTTGATAAGAGTTACCAGATTCAGGTTTCTGACCAGGGGCCTGGTGTTGATGAGAGCAAGTTATCCAGTATTTTTGATCCCTTCGTGCGCGTTAAGTCGGCAATGTCGGGTAAAGGTTACGGCTTAGGGCTGGCTATTACTCGTAAGGTGATTTTGGCTCATGGTGGGCAGGTTGAAGCAAGAAACGGTGAGCAGGGTGGGTTAGTGATTACACTACGTGTGCCGCGCTGGATTACAGCAGATTAAATGACTAAACAAAAACGGCGCTCAAGAGCGCCGTTTTCCATTCGTATACAATTACTTCTTGATACGAATAATAGGTGTCTCACCCACGGTGACACTACCAGATAGTTTAATCAGTTCTTTGATCTCATCCATGTTAGAGATAACAACCGGTGTCAAAGTAGACTTGGCTTTCTCTTCCAACAGGGCCAGATTGAACTCAATAACCACATCACCTTTCTTGACGCGTTGGCCTTCTTCTGCGATACGTTTGAAGCCTTCGCCTTTCAGTTCAACAGTATCAATACCGAAGTGGACGAACAGCTCAATGCCGCTGTCTGATTCGATAGAAAAAGCATGGTTAGTCTCGAAAATTTTACCGATGGTGCCGTCAACAGGAGCAACCATTTTATTGCCTGAAGGCTTGATGGCAATACCATCACCAACGATTTTCTCTGCAAACACAACATCAGGAACATCTTCGATGTTGACGATCTCACCAGACAACGGTGCTACGATTTCAATAGTACCACTGTCTTTTTTATCATCTGAAACCAGTGATTTCAGTTTATCGAACAAACCCATGATCTTCTCCTAAGTATTTATATTGGGCAGCGTTCCAGTATCGTGGAATTAGCAGAGCGTTTTTTCTTCGATGAATGTGGTAACCAAATCCATCAATTCCTTCGCTGTTGGTTGAGCCAATGCCTGCTCCGCCAACACCTTCACATCTTCGAAATTCGTATTACGGATAATTTTCTTGATGCGTGGGATCGAAATCGCACTCATGCTGAACTCATCCAGCCCCATGCCCAATAGCAACAGTGTAGCACGTTCGTCGCCAGCAAGTTCACCGCACATACCGGTCCACTTACCTTCAGCGTGAGACGCATCAATCACCTGTTTGATCAGGCCCAATACCGATGGTGACATTGGATTATAGAGATGAGAAATCAGCTCATTGCCACGATCTACTGCCAGAGTATACTGAGTTAGATCGTTTGTCCCAATACTAAAGAAGTCAACTTCTTTAGCTAAATGGCGAGCGATGACCGCCGCCGCTGGTGTTTCCACCATAACACCGACCTCGATGGTTTCATCAAAGGCCTTGTTTTCTTCGCGTAATTGGCTCTTCAGCAGCTCAAGTTCTGCTTTCAGTTCGCGCACTTCTTCTACCGAAATAATCATCGGGAACATGATGCGCAATTTACCAAACGCCGAGGCACGCAAGATAGCGCGCAGCTGTGCGTGCAGAATTTCTTTGCGATCCATAGCAATACGGATGGCACGCCAGCCCAGGAATGGGTTTTCTTCTTTCGGCAAGTTCATGTACGGCAGGTCTTTATCACCACCGATGTCCATAGTACGGACGATAACAGCTTGCGAGCCCATAGCTTCAGCAACGGCTTTATAGGCCTGGAACTGCTCTTCTTCAGTCGGCAGTGAGTCGCGGTCCATGAACAGGAATTCGGTACGATACAGACCAACACCTTCAGCGCCATTACGCTCAGCACCCGCGATATCACGCACGGTACCGATGTTGGCAACGACTTCAACCTGATGACCATCCAGGGTGATAGCTGGCAAGTCTTTCAGTTTGGCCAGATCATTTCTCTCGGTGATGTACTGTTCTTTCACCGCTTTCAACTGATCAATCACTTCGGCAGTTGGGTTTAAATAGATTTTGTTATTGACCGCATCAAGGATCACATAGTCGTCATTCTTAATCTGTGTGGTCGCCTTGCTGGTGCCGACGATCGCCGGTAACTCCAGTGAGCGCGCCATAATCGAGGTGTGAGAGGTACGGCCACCTAAATCGGTGATGAACCCTAACACTTTGTTCAGATTAATCTGTGCGGTTTCAGATGGCGTCAGATCGGTTGCTACCAGAATGACTTCATCTTGGATGGTCGTTAAATCGACAATCTCCAGGCCGAGAATATTTCTCAGCAGGCGCTTACCGATATCACGTACGTCAGCCGCACGTTCTTTCAGATATTCGTCATCCAATTCTTCCAAGGCTTTTGCTTGCCCTTCGATGACTGAAAAAGCGGCTGCATCTGCAGATTGTTTATCATCTTTGATGAGGGCTATGATTTCCTGCTCAAGCTCTTCGTCTTCCAGCAGCATGATATGCCCTTCGAAGATAGCCTCTTTCTCTTCACCGAATGTTTTGCCAGCTTGGGTCTTAATCGTTTCTAATTGCGCAGACGCTTTGGCTCGCCCAGCTAAGAAACGCTCGACTTCTTGCTCCACGTGGTCAGCAGAGATTTTTTTCCGGTTGATGACAATCTCATCTTCTTTCAGTAAAAGTGCTTTACCAAAAGCGATGCCCGGTGATACTGCAATGCCTGAAATCATAACCCTACCTTACTCTTGACTGGTGTTAACTAAAAAAGAGTGCGTGATTACTCAAGCTCTGCCATCAGTTTTACCAGATGCTCAACAGCTTTCTTTTCATCTTCGCCTTCAGCCGAAATCGTCACAACAGTACCTTGGGTCAGGCCCAGAGTTTGCAGTTTGAACAGGCTTTTGGCGCTAGCGCTTTTACCGTTAGAGGTCACAGTAATTTCGCACGGGAAGCCTTTTGCTTCTTTTACGAACTGGGCAGCAGGGCGGGTATGCAGACCGTTTGGTGCAGTAATAGTAACTTCTTGCTGGAACATTGTATTTCCCCAACTTATTTTGGATTTATGTTGTGGAGCTAAAGTTTAGTGTAGAACCTAAACTTTAGCCTGTATTGGTGCGCGGATAACTCTTCTTTCACATTCGCGCATGACTATGCCTTAACCGCAGGTAAGTCACAAAGACAGTTTCCGATACAACCTGAGTTCAGGCTTAAAATCGATACTGCTACATCTAAGAATAATGCTCTCTTTGCGTTATGTCTTCAATCAGCACTCAGTGACGACATTTTTTGTTGTGTTGCATAATTGATAAATCGATTCAGCCAGAGATACACAGGATACTTGATTAATTTCGCGTATCAAAATAATTGACCGGTTAAATACTAAACCCAGAGGGTAAAATCAATCTTTATGTAGTAAAAACTTTGAAGCACGCCACAAAAAAAGCACCCATGAGGGTGCTTTTTTAGCATTTAGTGCGACGGTCTAACTACTGTTGCAGTTCTTGTTCAGTGAACAAATCTGCGAACAACGCCGTACTTAAATAGCGCTCACCCGAGGACGGAAGAATAACCACAATTGTTTTGTCAGTAAAGTCTGCTTCTTCAGAAAGCTTGACTGCTGCTGCAACCGCGGCACCGGAAGAAATGCCGGCCAGGATACCTTCTTCATCCATCAAACGACGAGCCATAGAGATTGCTTCATCATTGGTAACCAGTGCGACACGGTCAACCAGACTCAAATCAAGGTTGCCAGGAATGAAACCGGCGCCGATACCTTGAATTTTGTGTGGGCCGGGTTTAATTTCCTGACCCGCCAATGCCTGAGTGATGACAGGAGAATCAGTCGGCTCAACCGCAACCGTGGTGATAGACTTGCCTTTAGTTTTTTTAATGTAACGGCTGACACCGGTCAGAGTACCGCCGGTACCCACACCTGCGATAAAGACATCCACTTCACCATCGGTGTCTTCCCAGATTTCTGGGCCAGTGGTCTTTTCGTGAATTTCCGGGTTTGCTGGGTTACTGAATTGCTGCAAGATAATATAGCGATTTGGGTCGGTGGCTTGAATTTCTTCCGCTTTAGCTATCGCCCCTTTCATCCCCTTAGCACCTTCGGTCAGCACCAGATTGGCACCCAATGCTTTGAGCAGTTTACGGCGCTCAATACTCATGGTTTCAGGCATGGTCAGGGTCAGTTTATAACCGCGCGCGGCTGCAACAAATGCCAGTGCGATGCCGGTATTGCCACTGGTAGGTTCTACCAGTTCTTTGTCTGCGGTCAGAATGCCACGATTTTCGGCGTCCCAAATCATATTGGCACCGATACGGCATTTAACACTGAAACTTGGATTGCGTGACTCAACTTTCGCCAAAATGCGCCCGTTACCGATACGGTTCAGACGAACCAGCGGCGTATGGCCGATTGTTAAAGAGTTGTCTTCATATATCTTGCTCATAGCCCGTCCTTTAACTCTATGAAAATGTAGGAAACGTTCAAAGCATACGCTAACAGTATGGCTATGGAAGTAAGTAATTGGTATATCGATATGTTATTAGGAAATAAGTTTTAATCCCAATAGCTTTTAAGCTTGGCAGCTCACTTTTAACCTTGGCAATAGGGGCGCGACCAGCACGCCCATGCAAATGCAAAATTAACGTGGTGGTTGCATAAACTGATCGCGATAACGATCAACCCACATTGCGGTGGCACCGCAGACTGCCACTGGCATAATCACCAGATTAAGCAATGGAATCATAGTAAATAAGCTCACCAGTGCACCAAACTGCAGGTTGTCGACCTTATCTTGACGCAACGCACTGCGCATATGCTGAAAACTCACTTTGTGGTTATCAAAGGGATAATCACAATATTGAATCGACAGCATCCAGGCGCTGAACAGGAACCACAGAACAGGGGCCAGTGTTTGGCCGACACCCGGCACCAAATACAACAGCAGCAGCACTAATGCTCGCGGCAAGTAGTAGGCTAATTTACGCCATTCACGCGCCATAATTCGCGGCAGATCTTTCATAATCCCCAGAATACCGGTATCCGGCAGGGGCTTCCCGGTTAAACTGGCTTCTAACTGTTCGGCCAGCAAACCGTTAAAGGGGGCGGCGATGAAATTGGCCAGCGTACTAAATAGATAACTGAATACCAGCAGCACTGAAATCACCATCACTGGCCACAATAGATAACTGAGCCACTGCAACCAGTCAGGGACATAACTCATCAATTGGGGAACCCAGCCCCCTATCTGATTGAATAACCACCAGAAAGCCCCACCCATCAGCAGAATATTCACCAAGAGGGGCAAAATCACAAATCGCCGGATACCTGGACGGGAGATTAACTGCCATCCTTGGGCGAAATAATGGATACCACTGACCTTTTTTACCGCTTTTTGCGTATACGCCATGCCATTCCGTTCTCTATAAGCTCATTGACCTGCGTATCATATCGGTATGATTTCCCACTGCATAGTCACATATTGTATGAAAAGTGAGCGAAAGATCTAGCATAATCATCTTTCTTCGAAGAAAATTGAGCACGGACTTGCACTTGTGTTCGTTGGGAAATAGAGTTAAAGGGTGAATGTTTGCCGCGGTGGCAATGTATTGGAACAACAGAGATAGTAATGATGCAGGATTTGCGTCTGATATTAATCGTTGTTGGCGCGATCGCCATAATAGCGTTGTTATTGCATGGTTTATGGACCAGCCGTAAAGAACGCTCATCGCTTTTTCGCGATCGCCCAGTTAAACGTCCGAAACAAGAACGTGTTGAAACCCCGATCGAGAGTCTCGATGAAGGGGTAGGAGAAGTGCGCGTCCGCACGGCTCATCCACAAGAGAAGCCTTCGTTTAATCATATTGATGAAGACGACGATGAACTGCCGGTGATTCAGCATACTGAAACCAAACCGGTGCAGGTCAAGGCGGAGCCTCGCCAAAAACCTTTTGCTTCAGTGCCAACAGATTATGAAGACCCTCTTTTGGGTGGACTATCTGCTGAGCAACCACCGCATGAATCACAGCGTGATCCTTTGCTTGGCTCGGTTGAAGAACATGACCCACAACCGCGTTATGCAGAGCCACAACATGTGGCTGAACATGCCCCTCGGGTGGCTCCACAACATGTGGAATCACAACCAGAGCCTGCTGTTGCGGCTCCTGAGGTGAAACCGCAAAAACTGAAAGAAACCGTTTTGGTGCTGCATGTTGCTGCACATCACGGTGGTGCTCTGGGTGGCGAAGTGTTGCTACAGAGTGTGCTTCAGTCTGGTTTCCAGTTCGGTGAGATGGGGATTTTCCATCGTCATCTAAGCCCTGCTGGCAGTGGCCCAGTATTATTCAGTCTGGCAAATATGGTGAAACCGGGTTCTTTTGACCCTGACACTATGTCTGACTTCTCAACGCCGGGTGTCTCAATGTTTATGATGGTGCCGTCTTATGGCGACGCGAATCAAAACTTTAAGTTGATGCTGCAATCAGCCCAACGCATTGCCGATGATGTCGGTGGTGTGGTGTTGGATGACGAACGCCGCATGATGACCCCGCAAAAACTGGAAACATATAAGGCTCGCATCCGCGAAGTGTTGGATGCAAACGCAACCGCCTGATAATGTTGCCTCGCAATGAATCGAATTAACCCGAACCCCCGCATGCCGGGGGTTTTTTATCTTTGATGGTGAGCTATGGAATCAATAATTCAGCAAATTAATCAACTAAGAACCTCATTGCGCCATCACGAACATCTGTACCATGTGTTGGATGCGCCAGAGATCCCTGATGCTGAATATGACCGCCTGATGCAGCAATTGCGTGAGCTGGAAGCACAACATCCTGAATTGATCACCAATGATTCACCGACCCAACGAGTGGGCGCTGCGCCGCTTGATGCTTTCGAGCAGGTAAAACACGAAGTCCCGATGCTCTCTCTCGATAACGTATTTGATGAAGAAAGCTATCTGGCTTTTGACAAAAGAGTCCATGACCGGTTGAAACGTGCCGATCCTCTGACATTCTGCTGTGAATTGAAGCTTGACGGTTTAGCGGTGAGTTTATTGTACGAAGATGGCGAGCTGGTCAGAGCGGCAACACGTGGTGATGGCACTACCGGTGAAAATATTACCGCCAATGTCCGCACTATCCGTGCAATCCCGTTGCGTTTGCAGGGCGATAATATCCCTCGACGAGTCGAAGTTCGCGGTGAGGTTTTTATGCCATTGGCGGGTTTCGAGCAGCTTAACGATGAGGCTCGTCGCAAAGGGGGGAAAGTTTTCGCCAACCCACGTAACGCTGCCGCCGGTTCATTGCGCCAACTTGACCCACGTATTACGGCTAAACGGCCATTAACTTTCTTCTGCTATGGCGTCGGTTTATTGGAGGGCGGCGAACTTCCCCGCAGCCATATTCAGCGCCTGATGCAATTTAAGGCCTGGGGCTTACCGGTCAGTGAGCGGGTCAAATTATGTACTGGTAGCGAGCAAGTGATTGCTTTCTATCGTCAAGTCGAACAAGACCGTGGCGGTTTAGGTTTTGATATTGATGGGGTGGTTATCAAAGTTGATTCACTCGACTTACAGGAACAGCTGGGCTTTGTCGCGCGCGCACCTCGCTGGGCTACAGCATTTAAATTCCCGGCACAAGAGCAGATAACGCAAGTTCGTGAAGTGGAGTTTCAGGTGGGGCGTACGGGCGCAATTACGCCAGTTGCGCGGCTGGAACCGGTGCAAGTGGCCGGTGTGATTGTCAGCAATGCAACCTTGCATAATGCCGATGAAATTGAGCGTTTGGGCTTACGTATCGGTGATACCGTGATTGTCCGTCGCGCCGGTGATGTTATTCCGCAAGTGGTGGGCGTGGTGATGGATCAACGCCCGCAGGATGCCAAAGAGATCACTTTCCCTGAGCACTGCCCGGTGTGTGGTTCTGATATCGAGCGGGTTGAGGGGGAAGCGGTTGCCCGTTGCACTGGTGGGTTATTCTGTGCCGCACAACGTAAAGAGGCACTGAAGCATTTTGTCTCGCGCCGCGCGCTGGATGTCGATGGCATGGGCGACAAGATTATCGAACAATTGGTAGAAAAACAGTATGTTGAGAACCCAGCTGATTTATTTACGCTGACTGCGGGCAAGCTGACGGGTCTTGACCGGATGGGGCCGAAGTCGGCTCAAAATCTGATTGTGGCGCTGGAAAAGGCAAAACAGACGACTTTTGCCCGCTTCCTCTATGCGCTGGGCATTCGCGAAGTAGGTGAGGCGACAGCGGCTAATTTGGCTGCTCATTTCCGTAATCTGGAAAACCTACGTGCTGCTGATATCGAGGCATTAAAAAGTGTGCCGGATGTCGGGGAAGTGGTGGCCAAGCATGTGGTGAACTTCCTTGGTGAAGAGCACAATCAGAAAGTGATCGAAGCGCTGGAAAAAGTGATCACTTGGCCCGAGCCGCAGCAAATTATAGCCGAAGAGATAGATAGCCCATTCGCGGGTAAAACTGTGGTTCTGACCGGCTCACTGACTATCCTCTCACGGGACGAAGCCAAAGATCGCCTGGCCGCTTTGGGGGCCAAAGTCAGTGGCAGTGTTTCCAAAAAAACTGATCTGGTGATTGCGGGTGAAGCGGCGGGATCGAAACTGGTGAAAGCGCAGGAACTGGGAATTACAGTTATCGATGAAGCGGAAATGATCCGTTTGCTCGGTGAGTCGTCCTAACGGCTGAGGATTGCATGGAAAAAGAGAACTTGGTTGAGATAGCCAATACCCGGATGCCCTTTGGTAAATATCAGGGGCGGGTGTTAATCGATCTGCCGGAAGAGTACCTGCTTTGGTTCGCCCGTAAAGGTGAGTTTCCGCAAGGCAAGCTGGGTATGTTGATGGAGATGACGCTCGCGATTAAAATTGAGGGGCTGGATAGTTTGGTTAAGCCACTTACCCTTCGTCCTTGACGCTACTGCGGCACTCGTTCACCCGAATCACTGACTGGTGTCAGCTCATCGGGATTCACTCGCTTGCTGCCTTGCCGTAACACCAAGGGCTTTGGGTACATATTGTATTCCTATAGTATTGTATTCAGATATGGCGATGAACAGTCGCAGATCATCGCCATAGTCTTATTTTGTAGGGCACAAACTTCATTAAATATAAACGTCAATCTGGTTTTGAGCAGAAGGGCGGTTTACCCCATCACCTGTAGGTGTGCTCGCACTGGTTGTGTTGTCTTCACCTTCTTTGGCTTTTTCCGCCGCCTGTGCCTCAATACGAGCCACTTGAGCTTGCAGTGCTGCAATTTGACTCTGAATTTGTTGCTGCTGCTTTTGCAACTCATCAGCAGTTAAACCAGAGTCTTTTAAGGTACTTAATTTTTCGGTCAGTTTTTGGATCTCTTGATTAAGAGATTTAATCTGTGCGGCGGTACTGCTATCTGAAGAGCTGCTACTGCTCACTGAAACGGATGCTGTAGAGATAGTATTCGACATCATTATTCCTTAGAACATGTGGGTGGAATAATGCTTATCGACGTGAAAGATATTAATCTTTAGCCTTTCAGCCGGGTTTTACACAATCTTATCACTTGCTAATCAGTAACCTATCACTTGGTGATTTTATGCGCGTTAAATCCAGGCTCTAAGCTGTTAAATCACCAATTGTAGTTGCGGCCAATGCTGTTGCCAGCCTTTGCTATTGACCCGCTGGTAATAAGTGTCGATTTCACCGTTTTTGATATTCAGCGTAATGGTTTGACTAAATAAAGCAGCCAAACCAAATGGGGCGACCAGTTCAATATCACCATTTTCTTTAAGACAGGCCCCGATCGCCGTTTCCACTTCAACCCAATAGCTGATGGCGTCTTGTGTGCTGGTGTAAGGCCAGCGGCCACTACGCAGGTGCATTCTGGCTTGATTTTTGACTGACCACGGAAACGATTGATGCAGGGCTGAAGTTGTGTGATTAAGTTGTTCTTCGAGCTGTAAATCATGCTGCTCACTGGCATCTTGCTCATCGAAATAGACTAAATCAATATCATTAAGTGGGGTAGAGGAAGGGTATCCATGTAGCTTATCCCACACCAGATTACGGACAAATCCTGCGGCCAGGCACCATTGGTTTAACTGAAGTTCACGGGCAATAGACAATGCTTGCATCCGATAGGGATCCGCACGTAGCCATTCAATGATTTGTTGTTGCTGGTTCATTGCCTGTTTCCTCGGTAATCAATGTGTTTGGAGCAGGATAGCAGCGGAGAATGATTATGATAAATGCTAAAAAGCAAAAAACCGGCCATAGGCCGGTCTTTTAAAGAGTGGTGGAGCTAGACGGGATCGAACCGTCGACCTCTTGCATGCCATGCAAGCGCTCTCCCAGCTGAGCTATAGCCCCACAAATGTGGTTGTTCGTGCTGATTTATCTATCATGCCACCTGATTATCAAGCTTGAAGTCTTATCAAACAAGATAATTTGGTGGAGCTAGACGGGATCGAACCGTCGACCTCTTGCATGCCATGCAAGCGCTCTCCCAGCTGAGCTATAGCCCCGATGCGCACATAATAAATCGTGTGAACGGGGCGCATGATATGAAACCCCTGAAACAGTGTCAACGGCTAATTCTATTTCTCACGCCAAGCGCTGAAAAAGCCGCCAAATCAGTGAGCAAACAGCATAAAAAAGGCGACTTTACTCAGTCGCCTGATAAATGTATTTGATTTTATTGCTGCGCTTCACGTTCACTAATAAAAGCGAGCGCTTTATCAATACGAGACAGTGAACGCGCCTGACCGATAGCATAGACGGTGACGTCCATTCCCGGTGATTGACCAGCGCCAGTGACCGCTACGCGCAATGGCATGCCAACTTTGCCCATACCTACACCCAACTCATCAGCCGTGCCCTGAATGGCATTGTGAACGTTTTCAGTAGTCCACTCGGTGATGGCAGCCAGTTTAGCTTTAACCGCTTCCAGCGGCTGGCGTGCAACAGGGCGCAAATGTTTCTTCGCGGCATCGGCGTCGAACTCGTCAAACTCTTCATAGAAGTAGCGGCAAGATTCAGCCATCTCTTTCAGCGTCTTACAGCGCTCGCCCAACAGTTTAACTATCTCGACCAATTCAGGGCCGTTGCGAGTATCAATACCCAACTGCTCAACCTGCCATGACAGGTGAACGGCAACCTGCTCTGGTGGCAGGCTATTGATATAGTGGTGGTTCAGCCATTGCAGTTTTTCAGTATTGAAAGCACTGGCAGATTTACTCACCGCATCCAGTGTGAATAGCTCAGTCATCTCAGCAACAGAGAAAATCTCCTGATCACCATGCGACCAACCCAGGCGAACCAGATAGTTCAACAGCGCTTCTGGCAAATAGCCATCATCGCGGTATTGCATCACGCCGACTGCACCATGACGTTTAGACAGTTTTTTACCGTCATCACCCAGAATCATTGAAACGTGGGCATATTCAGGAACAGGCGCGCCCAATGCTTTCAGAATGTTAATCTGGCGAGGGGTGTTGTTGATATGGTCTTCACCACGGATAACGTGAGTGATTTCCATATCCCAGTCATCAACCACGACGCAGAAATTATACGTTGGCGAACCATCGGTACGGCGGATAATCAAATCATCCAGCTCTTGGTTGCTGAATTCGATTGGCCCACGGATTTTATCGTCGAAAATAACCGAGCCTGCCTGCGGGTTACGAAAACGCACCACAGAAGGTTCATCGGCACCATGGGTACACTGGCTATCGCGGCAGCGGCCATCATAGCGCGGCTTTTCACCATTGGCCATTTGGGCTTCGCGCAATTCATCCAAACGCTCTTTAGAGCAATAGCATCTATATGCAGTGCCATTTTCCAACATTTGGTCGATCACCGCATTGTAGCGATCGAAACGTTTGGTTTGGAAATACGGGCCTTCATCCCAATCCAGATTCAGCCAGTTCATACCGTCCATAATGGCGTCGATGGCTTCCTGAGTTGAGCGCTCAAGATCGGTATCTTCAATACGCAAAACAAATTCACCACCGAAATGGCGGGTGAATAACCAGGAATACAGTGCGGTACGCGCGCCACCGACGTGGAGATAGCCGGTAGGACTGGGTGCAAAACGGGTTTTGATTTTCATTGGGTTCGATGCCTTATTACGCTACGCCGACCAGCAAAAGCTGGCTGTTGCTCGAATTTCGAAAAAGTAGGCGACATTCTACCACCCTGAGACAATTCCTCAACGATGTTACCGATATGCAATGAGATCCGGCTAAAGAAACGCCCATAGCGGTGATAAATATCGCATCCTGTTTAAATTTGCGGCGAACGATTGTTTTCGTTTTAAAAACCGTTGACTCACTTCGAACTATCCCTATAATGCGACTCCAACAACACGGCGGGCGATTAGCTCAGTTGGTAGAGCATCTCCTTTACACGGAGGGGGTCATCAGTTCGAATCTGGTATCGCCCACCAAACTCGACGTGTTACTAAGTAAATGAAATACAAGCATTAAATGAGATAGATGAGGGCGATTAGCTCAGTTGGTAGAGCATCTCCTTTACACGGAGGGGGTCATCAGTTCGAATCTGGTATCGCCCACCACTCATCATCCATGTTTAATGTGTTAAAAGTAGTAGAAGTGGGCGATTAGCTCAGTTGGTAGAGCATCTCCTTTACACGGAGGGGGTCATCAGTTCGAATCTGGTATCGCCCACCACTTCTATACTTTCAGAATTATATAATGGGTCGTTAGCTCAGTTGGTAGAATAGTAGCTTTTAATCAATTGGTTAAAGGTTCGAGTCGAGCAAAGCGAGACAGCAACGCGTAGCGTTGACCCGAAGGGCGAATCCGTAGGATGAGTAATCCCGCACGATAACCGCCGGAAATGTCGAGTAAGTCTATATAATGGGTCGTTAGCTCAGTTGGTAGAGCAGTTGACTTTTAATCAATTGGTCGCAGGTTCGAATCCCGCACGACCCACCATTATATCCAGTATCTCAGCAACTTCCCCCAAACACTGAAATCGCATATTACACAATATCGTGTGGGTGAGACCCTGCGTTCAGGTTCGAGCCGAGCGAAGCGAGACAGCAACGCGGCAGCGTTGACCCGAAGGGCGAGGCCAGCGGCCGAGTCATCCCGCACGACCCACCATTATATCCAGTACCTCAGCAACTTCACCTCCTAATACCAAATGGCATTCTCCTATCCTTTTGTGACCAACCTATATCCTTAGTCTTTTAACCTTCCAATAAATATCACGAAAGCAAATAACTCATCTGTGAATCGCAGGCATAAAAAAAGCGCCGTAGCGCCTTTCAGACTGCTGACAAACTCCAACGACTCGATCTTGCAAGGTGAGGACAGGTAGAAGAGTAAAGCGTCCGCGCCACGGATGGCGCGGGTCGAGCCATCAGGGACGATTTTACGGCGTCTTTACGATCTGCCTGTTTTCACCGATACGGGCACTTTGTCATTAACCTCAAAGGCACCGTAGCGCCTTTTTAACGATTTTTTTCTGATACTTAGAGTACCAGGCCCGCGATAGAAGCGGACAACACACTGACCAGCGTAGAGCCGTACAGCAGTTTCAAGCCAAAGCGAGAAACGACGTTACCTTGATGTTCATTCAGGCCTTTAATCGCACCAGCTACGATTCCGATGGAAGAGAAGTTAGCGAATGAAACCAGGAATACGGACAGAATACCTACACTGCGTGGTGACAATTCGGATGCAACTTTCTGTAAGTCCATCATTGCCACAAATTCATTTGAAACCAGTTTGGTTGCCATGATACCGCCAACTTGCAAGGCTTCATGAGCAGGGATACCCATAACCCAAGCAAACGGGAAGAAGACATAGCCCAGAATACCCTGGAAGCTAATACCAAACAGCAGGCTGAACAGAGCATTCATCGCAGCAATCAATGCAATGAAACCAATCAGCATTGCCGCAACGATAATGGCAACTTTAAAACCAGCCAGGATGTATTCACCCAGCATTTCAAAGAAGCTTTGTCCTTCGTGCAGGTTGCTCAGTTGTAACTCTTCTTCATCTTCAGCTTTATATGGGTTGATTAACGACAACACAATAAAGGTACTGAACATGTTAAGCACCAGTGCTGCGACCACGAATTTCGCGTCCAGCATTGACATATAAGCACCGACTATCGACATAGAAACTGTCGACATTGCTGTGGCTGCCATGGTGTACATGCGCTTTTCAGACATTTTGCCCAAAATATCTTTATAGGCGATGAAGTTTTCAGACTGGCCTAGAATCAGTGAACTGACTGCGTTGAATGATTCCAACTTACCCATGCCGTTAACTTTGGACAGTAAAGTACCAATGATACGAATAACGACCGGCAGAACTTTAATGTATTGCAGAATACCAATCAGGGCAGAAATGAAGACGATAGGGCATAGCACTCTTAAGAAGAAGAACGCGAGACCTTTATCACCCATATTGCCGAAGACAAAATCGGTACCGGTAGCGGCAAATCCAAGCAACTTGTCGAATAAACCGGCGAATCCTTTCACAAAACCTAATCCAACTTCCGAATGGAGGAAGAAGTACGCTAACAGCACCTCAATAACCAACAATTGAATAACAAACCGAATGCGGATGCTTTTACGATCCTTACAGATCACTAGAGCTAGTATGGCCACTACGACTAAGGCCAACGCAAACTGTAGAATATGGGACATGTGTGCTCCAAATTAGAGGCAGGCTAGGTTTTGGTGGACATTTTATGTAACGGCTACATTAAAAACGAGATGTAGTCTGCAAATATAGAAATTCACTTTCATAAATGCAAACAAATTAGCGGGGTTGATCACAAAAAACAGGATGTTAATAATATGCTACAGGGATAGTGTAAATATGCTAGTTTGAGCAATTGTAGCGTTCAGTCTTAAAAATTGCGATGTAGCTGTTAACTCAATTTTTCAGAAACCAACAACTGGCGATGACGGCACGGCAAATTATGCGGTATTAGCTATCAGAGAGATAAGTTTCACCCCTCTAAATGCGCTTGATAATTATTATCATTTAGATATTATTAAAGATAAGAAAGTAGCCGTAAGTTTTTCAAGGGTAATACTGAATGTTGAATAGTCGTGTTGTCGATACGCCACCCCGTACATCAAGGAGAATCAAACTCTCCCTGATGGGGCCTGCTTTTATCGCGGCTATTGGCTATATCGACCCCGGCAACTTTGCCACCAATATTCAGGCCGGTGCTTCCTTTGGCTATACCTTATTATGGGTCGTGGTTTGGGCCAATTTTATGGCCATGCTTATCCAGCTCCTTTCCGCCAAGCTCGGTATTGCCACTGGCAAAAATCTGGCAGAACATATTCGTGACCGCTTTCCTCGCCCTGCGGTATGGGCTTACTGGGTGCAAGCCGAAATTATTGCGATGGCGACAGACCTGGCTGAGTTTATTGGGGCGGCGATTGGGTTTAAATTGCTATTGGGTGTGACGCTGCTTGAGGGGGCGGTACTCACCGGCATCGCGACCTTCCTTATATTGATGCTACAAAAGCGCGGGCAAAAGCCATTAGAGTTAGTGATTGGTGGCCTGCTGTTGTTTGTCGCCGCAGCTTATATTGTGGAACTTGTCTTCTCACGCCCAGAAATAGCCGCCTTAGGCCGTGGGATGTTAATCCCGGACCTACCTAACCGCGATGCAGTATTTTTAGCCGCCGGGGTATTGGGCGCAACTATAATGCCGCACGTTATCTATCTGCATTCATCATTGACGCAAACCGCCGGGGAAAACTCTAAAGCGGATCGCTACGCCTCGACCAAATTGGATGTGGCCATTGCCATGACGATTGCGGGTTTCGTCAATTTGGCGATGATGGCGACGGCAGCTGCCGCTTTCCACTTCAACGGCTATGGCAGCATTGCAGAAATTGAACAAGCTTATTTAACATTACAACCCTTATTGGGTAATGCTGCCACGACCATTTTTGGCTTGAGTTTGGTGGCTGCCGGGCTGTCATCAACCGTGGTCGGAACCTTGGCTGGACAAGTGGTGATGCAGGGTTTTGTGCGGTTTTATATCCCTATTTGGGTGCGCCGAACAGTGACTATGTTGCCTTCCTTTATTGTCATTTTGATGGGAATGGATGCGACTCGCATACTGGTGATGAGTCAGGTATTGCTGAGTTTCGGTATTGCTTTGGCGTTAGTGCCGTTGTTGGCCTTTACCGGCAATAAAGAATTGATGGGGGATATGGTTAACTCAAAATTGATTCAGGTTTTGGGGAAACTGATTGTACTGGTGGTGATTGGATTGAATGCTTACTTATTGGTGAGCCTGATTTAATTTATCAGTAAGGCGAGCTAAGGATAAAAACTCGCCTGGGGTATTCTCATCTAATCATGATCATGGTGATCATGGCCTTTGCCGCGATGATGTTTTTTACTCGGTTTTTTATGATGTTTATCATATTTCCAATAGTGCCCATCACGATAGTAGTAGTTCTTTTTCCACCAATCTTTGTGTTGCCAGCGGTGGCCGTCCCAGTAATGACCATGACGATTCCGCTCGCCTAAATCTCGTCCTTGATGATTTTGCCACCATTGCTGGTCACGCCAGTCATAACCATCCCAATAATTACCGCTGCGGTCTTGTTCGCCAATTTGTAGCGAAACACCGGGTAGCAGCTCAATACTCTCGGCATTCGCCATTGGGATAAGCGGGAACCAGGCTAAGATGGTTATCAATAACAGTGGTTTTATCCTTCTCGGCCTCACTACACTTAGCTTTAATATTGTCGATTTAAACATGGCCGTTTTTAACATTATTTATCCTTGTCTGGCCTTATAGGCTATAGCGCTATCTTAAACAGGAAGTCAGCCGCTGAGATTCGGATAAAACTGTAAAATACGGATTTAGGATTTATCTGTGAGGGGAGATAACAGGGCGTAACAGGGAGCGTTAGCCCCCTGTTGAAGACTTAAAAAGAGAACGTTTACACCAAGATATTTTCGATAACTTTTATCTCTGCGTCACTGAATTCGGTATTTGCCAACATTCCCACCGCATCATCAATTTGGCTTATTTTACTGGCTCCAATCAGTGCCGACGTCACTCGTCTGCCTCGCAATACCCACGCTAAAGACATCTGCGACAACTTCTGTCCACGATCAAGCGCCAGTTCATTCAATTGGCGAACTTTAGCCAGTTTTTCCGCTGAAAGTTGCTCAGGATTGAGGAATTTACTGTCACTGGCTGCTCGTGAGTCCAATGGGATACCGGCCAAATAGCGATCAGTTAATAAACCGCCCGCCAGCGGCGAGAAAGCAATAGATCCAACACCATACTCGTCCAGCGTATCTTGCAGATCTGTTTCAATCCAGCGCTCAAACATGGAGTATTTGGGTTGATGAATCAAACAAGGCGTACCGAGCTGGGCCAGAATTTTGCAGGCCTGACGCGTTTGTGCAGCTGGGTAGTTGGACAAGCCGACATATAAAGCTTTGCCTTGGCGCACCAGTAAATCCAGCGCTGCCATCGTCTCTTCCAATGGGGTATTAGGGTCTGGGCGGTGATGATAGAAAATATCAACATAATCCAGCCCCATCCGCTGCAAACTTTGATTAATGCTGGCGACCAGATACTTTTTGGAGCCCCAATCCCCATAAGGGCCGGGCCACATGGTGTAACCCGCTTTGGACGAAATAATCAGTTCATCGCGATAAGGGCGCAAATCTTGTTGCAAGATTCGGCCAAAATTTAGTTCGGCAGAGCCAGGCGGTGGGCCATAGTTATTGGCTAAATCAAAATGGGTAATACCATGATCAAAAGCACGATGAATCAGGTTGCGGCTATTTTCATACAAGGTGCTATCACCAAAGTTATGCCACAAGCCAAGAGAAATCGCTGGCAGCATTAATCCACTGCGGCCACAACGGTGATACTCCATTTCCTGATAGCGGGAGGAAGCTGCTTGGTAGACCATGATGCCCCTTATTGATGAAAGTAAACAACGTCTTAATGTATGCGTTTCCACCGGTTTCGAAAGCTGGCGTGATCACAGAGTTTGCATTCGGTGACAGGGGAGAATGCCTGTCAGCAAAACCTTATTCTGTGCGAGCTAATTAATAATTTAAAAAACATTAGATTTATTGATGATTTGCTCAATACTTATTTGACAATAATAAGCATTGAGGTGGTGTAGTGATGGCGAGCAACTATAAGGTAGCAGATTATTTACTGGATCGACTGGCACAAGTGGGTATCAGGCATCTATTTGGTGTTCCTGGTGATTTCAATCTTCACTTTTTAGATCATGTTATCAGCCATCCGGTCATTCAATGGATGGGATGCGCGAATGAACTTAACGCGGCTTACGCAGCTGATGGCTATGCCCGTGTTATGCCTGCGGCGGCGTTATTGACCACGGCAGGGGTCGGTGAGTTAAGCGCTATTAATGGTATCGCGGGTAGCTTTGCTGAATATCTTCCCATCATTCATATTGTTGGCACTCCGGCACTGCGCTCACAAAAAGCGGGCGAATTATTACATCATTCATTTGGCGATGGTGATTTCAACCATTTCGCGCGGATGGCGAAAGAGGTTGCTTGCGCGCATACCAGCTTAACTGCCGAAAATGCCGCGTCTGAGATTGATCGCTTGTTGGTGGCGGCACTTTATCAACGGCGTCCGGTCTATTTACAGCTCCCTTCTGATGTGGGAGAGGCGGAGTTAACCAGCCAATCTGGGGCGTTAGCACTGTCTCAACCAATGTTATCCCCGACTTCATTACAGGCTTTTATTGAAGCAGCCCGCCAGAAATTGCAGTCGGCGCACCGGGTGGCGCTGTTGGCAGATTTTCTCGCCGATAGATTTGGCGCACGACAAGCACTGAATCATTGGCTGGCAGAGGTGAATTTACCGCATTCGACATTGCTGATGGGGAAAGGCTTGCTGGATGAGACTCACCCGATGTTCATTGGGACTTATGCCGGAGCCGCCAGTGATGCCAGCGTCAGAGAATATATTGAAGAGGCCGATGTGCTTATCACTGTCGGTGTGTGGTTCGTCGATACCATTACCGCCGGATTCAGCCAACATATTACTCAGGATAATTGTATTGATGTTCAGCCGGAACAAGTGCGGATTGGACGTCAGGTTTTTAGTCAAATCCCGATGCTGGCTGCCGTTAATGCGCTACACGAGTTGTGTTTGTCTTTACAGGGCGAATGGCAGCAACCGGTCATCGCTCACTCTATACCCGCGCTGCCGTCCGATAATCTCCTCAGCCAGCAAGCCTTTTGGTATCACATCCAGCATTTCCTGCGGCCAGACGATATTGTGGTGACGGATCAAGGCACTTCCAGTTTTGGTGCCGCAACACTGCGTCTGCCTTCTGGCTGCACCTTTGTCGCACAATCGTTGTGGGGGGCGATTGGTTTTAGCTTACCCGCAGCCTATGGCGCGCAATTGGCGCAACCGCAGCGCAGAGTGATTTTGCTGGTAGGGGATGGCGCAGCGCAGCTCACCATACAAGAGTTGGGGTCGATGCTGCGTGATGGTTTAACTCCGATCATTTTTCTGCTTAATAATCATGGTTACACCGTAGAGCGGGCTATTCATGGGCCACAGCAACCCTATAACGACATTGCTGAGTGGGATTGGACGCAGCTACCCCAAGCTTTGGCTGTGGACAAAGCCTCATTGACCTGCCGGGTCACGCAGGCCGATGAACTGCAACAGGTGCTGACACAAATCGAAAATTGCCAGCAATTAGCATTTATTGAGGTTATGTTGCCACCAATGGATATGCCTGAATTAATGGTTAATGTGGCCAAATCTATTCAGGCCCGTAATGCGGCGGTTTAATGGCACCGGTTAATTGATCTAACAGCCAATAGCCTGCCGGCCCCGGCGGGCTATTTTTCGACCAAACTGCATCAATTGAGATCATTTTTGGCCAACCTGCGATTGGCAAGGCAACCAGTTTTTTATTACTGTATTGCTCAACCATCCAGTGCGGCAAAATCGCCCAGCCGAAGCCTTGCACCGCCATCTCCATCAACATTAAATAGCTGGGTGCTGACCATATCAATCCCTGCGACTGATTGCGCTCGGTGCGGTTATAGGTGTTGAGACAGAGTTGGCGGGTGGTGGCGAGTTGTTCCGGGTGAACCTGTGATAATTGTGCCAACGGATGATGACGTTGCACAAATATTGCCATTTCAGTTTGCTCGGCTAATCGGCTGGCGGCAATATCCGGCGGGTAATGTTGTTGCACCTCTACCACGCCGATATGCGCCCGCCTCAGTTGCAGCAAATCAATCACATCGTCATCTTCAGCAATCAAACACTCAAATTCGATATCGGGGTAACGTTGCTCAAAGCGTCGCAGCAGACTTTCATGATGAGTCGGTTGATAGGTGTCGGATAAGACAAACGTCAGACGGGTTTCAACCTGGCCCGCCAGCCGGATTGACAGATTATCCAGGCGCTCACTGGCAGCCAGAATTTCTTGCACATGAGAGAGCACGCGCCGTCCGTGATCGGTTAATACCGGCTGACGGGCTTGCCGGTCAAATAAGGTTAACCCCAGATCGGCCTCCAAATTGGCGATGGCGGTGCTGATGGTTGACTGGCTTTTGCGCAGTTTACGGGCCGCAGCGGAGAATGAACCCAGTGCGGCCGCTTCGACAAACGCAATCAATGCTTCAGGAGAATAATGCATAATCTATCTATTTTATCGATGGGTTCTATTTTTAATCTATCTTAAAAAACGATGATAATCACCTTCAACAATCTGTTATTGATTCATTAAGTGGGTGTTTTATGCAAGTTCATCGCAAATCTTTATTTGAGCGCGTTATCCATGCTATCGGCTTTGAGGTCATTGCCGTCGCCATTTGTGCACCAGTAGGAGCATGGTTACTCGACCGCTCTATATTACAAATGGGGACATTGGCCATTCTTCTCTCTTCTGTGGCGATGCTATGGAACATTATTTACAACAGCCTGTTTGACTACTTTTGGCCGGTTAGCCGTGTCGCCAAGAGCCTTCGTGTGCGGGCACTCCATGCACTGGGTTTTGAAAGTGGGTTTATCTTGATTGGTTTGCCGATTGCGGCTAGCGTATTGGGAGTTTCTCTGCTACAAGCATTTATGTTAGAGATAGGTTTCTTCCTGTTCTTCCTGCCTTACACCATGTTTTATAACTGGGCTTATGACAGTTTGCGGGCGCGAATTATCCGCTCACGCCAGGCCAATGTCTTAACGCCAGCCGCCGATAAAGGGCGTGGTTCAAACTAATATTTGGCTCATCACGAACCGTGATTTCTCACTTCAGCAGCGGCAATTTACCGCTGCTGAAACGTTTTTATGTGATCTTTATCCCAAAGCGAAACGGTTTCCAGCATTGAGATTGTTGTTTCGCCAACCTGATTTTACAGTGGGCATAGTTGAAGTTAAGAATATCTGTAACGGAGAAGTTTCTGATGACGAGCTATGCCCTGGTGGGTGACGTTGGCGGCACTAATGCCCGTTTGGCGCTTTGCGCTGTGGCGACGGGCGAAATATCACAAGCAAAAACATATTCAGGGTTAGATTACGACAGTCTGGAAGCTGTCATTAAGCAATATTTATCAGAGCATAAGGTCACTGTAGAGCATGCCTGTATTGCTATCGCCTGCCCGATTACCGGAGATTGGGTGGCAATGACCAATCACACTTGGGCATTCTCTATCGCGGCGATGCAGCAAAACCTCGGGCTGAAGCACTTAGAGATCATTAATGATTTCACCGCGGTATCAATGGCAATTCCCATGTTGTCTGAGCAGGATGTGCTGCAATTTGGTGGTACATCGCCACAGCCCGGTAAACCGGTGGCGGTATACGGTGCTGGGACGGGGTTAGGGGTGGCACATTTAGTTAATGTGGATAGCCGCTGGATAAGCTTGCCGGGTGAAGGCGGACATGTGGATTTTGCGCCCAATAGCGAAGAAGAAGACCGGATTTTGGCGGTACTGCGTCAGGAACTGGGCCACGTTTCCGCCGAGCGAGTGCTTTCCGGGCCGGGGCTGGTCAATTTATACCGGGCCATTGTGATTTCTGATGGTCGTCTGCCCGAAAATCTGGCACCGAAAGATGTGACTGAACGCGCTCTGGCAGACAGTTGCACTGATTGTCGCCGCGCATTATCACTGTTTTGCGTAATTATGGGGCGCTTTGGCGGCAATTTGGCCTTGAATCTCAGTACTTTCGGTGGCGTGTATATCGCTGGCGGAATTGTGCCGCGCTTTATGGAATTCTTTAAAGCTTCCGGCTTCCGCGGTGCTTTTGAAGATAAAGGGCGTTTCAACGATTTCTTACAGGATATTCCGGTCTATATGATCACGCACCAGCAACCTGGTTTGCTGGGCGCAGGGGCTTATTTACGTCAGAAGTTAGGGCATACTCTTCATCCTTAAAATTGCATAGTTCACTGGATTGAAATGAAAAAGCAGAGCCAAGGCTCTGCTTTTTACAATTTATAATGATTAGGCGTGGCTGCTGGCGGTGACCCCAGATGAAGCCGTAGATGTGTTTTCTGCCTCGGTAGCAGCCCCTTTCGGCGGCTTGATAACCAGGGTTAACAACAGCGAAACCACTGACATCACTGCAATAACGATAAAGGTTGCATGATATCCGCCCAGTTGTGCGGCAATAAATGACCCTGCCAGTGCGCCTAAACCAAATCCTTGATAGATAACGCCATAGTTTTTGCTATGGTTTTTTAGGCCAAAGAAATCGCCCACAATGGCCGGGAACACCGTGATGTTGCCGCCGAAACAGAAAGCAATAGCACCGACACACAAGAAGAACAGGGCATGAGTCAGCGGGACAAAACTCAACACCGATACGGCTAAAGTGGTCACCAGCAGGGTAAAGCTGATAACTCGCAGGCGGCCCACTTTATCGGATAGCGCCCCCAGAATAATACGTCCGGCAGTATTAAAGATGGCGATGGCCGACACGGTATTGGCTGCGGTCGCCAAATCCATACCCGCCAACTGCACACCCAAATCCTTCACGATACCAATCAGATATAAGCCACTCATACATGCGGTGAAGAAGATGATAAACAGGCAGTAAGACTCTTTGACTGCCAACATCTCTTTGACACTGAAATCACGTCCAGCAAGCGCAGATGGCAGGTGGGCCGCGGTTTGTGGTGCGACTGCTTTTTCCCGCAGCAGGAAAGAACCCGCCCCGACCAAAACCATCACAATAATTCCCCAATAGAAGAAAGCCAGTGACACCCCCTGGTTGGCGATCAAACTGGCATTCACGTATTTGAATAACAGACTACCGGTACCAAATGCCCCGACAGAAATACCTGAAATCAAGCCCTTACGCTCTGGGAACCATTTAATCAGATTTGACAGCGTGGTGATGTAGGCGGTGCCATCGGCAAAACCAACCACAATCCCCGCCAGCAGATAAATCATCCCCAATGAGGTGGCAAAAGAGCTGGCAATCAAACCCAAACCGAGGATGATGCCGGAAATTAGCGTCAGTTTACGGATGCCAATGCGCTCTTGCAGGCGGCCCGCAAACAAGGTGGCGATAGCCAGAGAGAAACTGGTGATAGAGAAGGTGGTGGCAACCGCACCGAGTGACCAACTGAATTTTTCCCCCAGCGGCTGATTGAATAAGCTCCAAGTATAGATAGTGCCTAAACCCATCTGAACGATGATGGTACCAACAACAATTAGCCAACGATTTACCGGTTTATTGCTCATGCCGGACTCCTTAAACATCAATGCATACGGCCCGAATGGGGGCTATTGCTGACGGTGTAGTAGTAAGCAATAGCGTCGGAGCCTAAAAATTACGCGCTGATGGAACACCGAAAATCTTGTCTTGCGATGTTATCAGCCCGCCGAATGAAACCAGTATACGGGCGGGCTAATAGCAATAGATCGAAAGGGGAATGAGCTGCATTCGGGGAGGAATGAAATGCATTTAAAGGCGCATCAGTTGCCTGAATTCTTTTATCTTGCTGCGGCTCACCGGGACTTCAAAGTCCAAATCACTGAGTCGCAGAATATAGGTGTTGTTAAACCAAGGCACGATTTCGCGGATTTTAGCTAAATTCACGCAATAAGAACGGTGACAGCGGAAAAAGTACTCTTCAGGCAGGCGACTACAAAATTCAGTGATATTCATCGGCATGATAAATTCTTCGCGCCGAGTGTAAACCAGCGTGACCTTTTCCTGCGCCGCTGCATAATAAATATCATTGATATCCGTTACGATGATGCGCTCATCTTTCATCAGATTGATGGTATGGGGCGTTGGACGATGGCTGGGACTGTTGGTTTGTTCTTTATTTTGGCGATCACGTTTATACAGGGTTTCCAGCTTTTGCAGCATAGTGACAATACGCGATTCGTGGTAAGGCTTTAAAATATAGTCAAAAGCTTCAATTTCAAAGGCTTCTACCGCATGCTCTTTATAAGCAGTAATAAAGATAATATAAGGTTTATGGGCAAATTTGCTGATATTTTGCGCCAGCAACACGCCATCCAGCGACGGAATATTAATGTCGAGAAAAATGGCATCAACCTGATGATTTTGCAGATATTTAAGTACGTCCAATCCATCTTCAAAGGTTGCTTCGATGGTGATATTACTGTGCTGCTGGATCAGGTAACTTAATTCTTCCTGAGCCAGAAATTCATCTTCGACAATAATTGCTTTCACGGATTAAGCTCCGGCTGAAATGCTGGGTTCTGCATGGACTTTGCCGCCATTTTTACTGATATAAAAAGAAATCTCGGTGCCCGGTTCCATTCGGCGTATCTGTAAACCCTCGCCATAGAGTAATTTTACTCGATGATGGACATTCAGTAAGCCGATTTTATTGCCAGGCATTTCGTTATTTGCCACGCGCTCAATGGTTTCCGGGTTGATCCCATTGCCGGTATCTTTCACCGAGATTTTTATCTGATCGCCACAGTCTTTAACCGCAATAACCACCACACCTTTACCCCGGAACGGCTGAATACCATGCACGATAGCATTCTCTACCAGCGGCTGGATCAACAAGCTGGGGATTTTTAGCGCAATGTCATCATCAATATCATAAATGACGGTTAACTTACTGCCAAACCGCGCTTGTTCGATGGCAATATAGTCTTGAATTTGATGCAGTTCTTTACGAATATCAATTTGTTCATCATTCAGTTCAAGGTTATAGCGTAGGTAGCGAGATAGATTGATGATCAATTGACGCGCGGTATCTGGATTAATACGAATTGATGAGGAAATGGCATTTAAGGCATTAAATAAAAAGTGTGGGTTAATTTTACTTTGTAGCGCCCGCATTTCCGCTTTATTCGCCATTTCGCGCAGTTGTTCAATACGCGAGACCTCAATTTGGGTTGAGATAATTTGCGATAAACCTACCGCCATTACTTTGAGTGAATAAGTGATTTTATGGGCATGGCAATAATAGATTTTCAGCGAGCCCGTCACTTCACCTTTTTCCCATAAGGGAATGATAATAAGCGAATGAATTTGGGGCGTCCGGTGGACCTCATCATTATTGCGGATGGTGATTTTACCGCGCTGAATACTTTCCTTGGTAATGTCACTGATTATTTCATGGCCGATATTATAAGTTTCTACCCCGACACCTACATACGCCAAAATATGCTGGGTATCGGTGATAGCGACAGCATCGGCCTTGATATCATGGCGAATAATTTCACACACACTGCGCAATGACTCGCCGTTGATATTGCGAAAATAGGGTAAGGTTTTATTAGCAATATCCAGTGCCAGCTTTGCCTGTCGCGCAGCAATGACCTCTTTTTCATCCTCGACACTCTGTACTAATAGCACAATCAGCCCGATACAGACTGCCCCTAAAATCATCGGAATGGCGATTTTAGACACAATATCGATACCCAATGCAGTCGGTTTGGCCCATATAACCACCAAGAGCATGGTCAGCGATTCACAAATCATACCGGCCAGAATACCGATGCTCCATTGCCGCTCTTTTTTGACTTTCAGGTTGATATAACCCGACATCAGACCCGCAATAATACTGGTTATGAGGCAAGGGACCGAGGTAATACCATCAATATCAATTAAATAACGATGAGAGCCAGCAATAAGCCCAGTAATAATCCCCACCCACGGGCCAAATAGAATACCGCCGGACATGACGGCAATCACCCGCACGTTAACCAGCGAGCCTTCAACATTGATACCGGAATAGGTGCCGAAAATAGCAAATAACGAGAAGATAGCAGTGACTGCGGCCAATTCTAGCGGCGTGTGTTTCTCTTTTTGCAATAACTGACGAAATAGGTGGGTGCGGGTCAGAAAGAACAAGCAAATTAGCATCAATGCGGCACGATCAAATACCGCTAATAGCATTTCAAATATCTGGTGCACACTGTTTTCTCTTGGTAGCAACCGGGGATTGGCGGTAAGAAACCATTAAATCCTGGGGCGAATAAGCGAATCACTATAAGGAAAACGGGGGGAGACTGCTACTTTATCCGTGCTATTGAATGGAGGCTGCCGGAGAAATAAACTCCGGCAGACTATCTGGTGGAAGAGGATTACTTTGTCATCCCTAATTGCTGCTTGCCGATGGCGGTTAAATTATCGACTGTGGCCCTGCCAACAAAATCGACTTCAAAATCATCGGCTGCAAAGTCAGGCGGTGAGCGGCCATCAATAAAACTGGCTAACTGGCGTGGTAAGTAAGCGGCATTTTTTTCACACCAAGGAGCAGCAGCGATATACATAACATTACTGTCAAACTCGCCGTTATGTTCGTTTTCTACCGAATGGATAACATCGCAGTGCCAAAATACAGTATCGCCAGCTTCCAGATCCGGAATAGGGGAAATGGCTTCGATTAAAAGAGGATGCCATTGCTCAGAGGCCGATAATGCGCGCCCCGGTGCCGCGCCGCATAAGTCATCGTCAGCGACATCATCTTGCAAAGCACGCAGTAGAATATAGGCCATGGCATTGGCAATTGGAATCACGTTTAACGTCCCGGCATGGGTGCGTTGCGGTGTCAGCGCAGTCCAGCCTTGGAATGTTCGAAACATGGAACAGACTGCGGGTGACGCGAATTCGCGCACTTCCGGGCGACCTTCAGCAGCAAAGGGATCGTATTTCTGCCATTCACCAGAAAATACATGGCGGTAAACATGGCGGAAATTCTCATCCAGCCAGCGTTCAATAGAACCACCATCCACATGAGGCGATAAGCCAAGAGATGAGGATTTTGGCGGACGGCGGCGGGTGCGGTCGGCATAAGTTACCACTCGGTTAGGGTCAAAGTGTTGCTTGCCATTGCTCTCGGTTTGCCACAGGTTATTTAAGAAAATCTGTACTGCGTTCATGCGTTGGTCCTGACGAGCCTCAACCTGCGGAGTTGACCAGTAAATACCGTATATTTGTGGCTTGCTGGCCGCCAGTGTGCCGAAGTAGTTGTCTTCCGCTGCATTTTTTAGGCGCTCGACAAAATTATTGCGATCCAGATAATCACCGATTTCGCGGTTCCATGCTGCGGCTTTCTCTGTCGGGAATACCCCGAGAATAGCGCAGCAGCCCCGTTGTTTTATTTGTGCTTTTTGCTCGTCAGTGACTTTGCCATTGATAATATCATCAGCATGAATACGTGGAACCGGGTTCTCACCCTGAGCCAGACTACGGCGGATCTCACTAACTTGTTGACGGATATTCTCTTCTACCTCTTGGAAGACCTGCTGATAATTGGGTAGCGCTTGACGTAACTGTTGTTTCACTGCTTTGATTGCTGAGGGAATATCGTCTATTTGTAATGAAGACATAATGTTGATTCTCCAATAGCTGTAGGTTGAGGCCAGAGTCATGGTTGCGTTTTGCTGACCATTTGTTTGTTTTTTGTTATCTTCAGGTGAACATTATTTAAGTAAAATAGAGAAGAATAAAGGGATGAGGTTTTCATAAAATTTCCTCTTTAATTTTTCTCCTCTTTTTACGGCTAACATTTTCAAATCGAGGGAAAAATAGTGCCAGTGATCCCCATGTTTAGTTGCTCTTCCATTTCTGTGAGAACACCCCGGTTGATGCTGGACAGTCTTGTCGAGCAGGATTGGCCGCTGTTTTTACAATTGCATCAAGACCCGGATGTTCAGCGCTATATTGCTGATCCGCAGGGAATGGCCGAAATACGCGTTCGCTTTGAATCACGTTTAATGCCGTGGGAAAAAACCTCCAATCACTGGTTATGTTTGGTTATCCGCGAAAGAGAAAGTGGGCAGGCGATAGGGTTGACTGGTTTTTTAGCTGAGTGGCTGCCGCTGCAACAAGCTGAGGTGGGATATGCCATATTGCCGTCTTATCACGGCAAGGGTTTTGCGAAAGAATCACTGATGGCAGTGCTGGAATTTGGCTTTCAACAATGCCAATTCCATAAAATGAAAGCCACAGTCACCGTAGGGAACACTGCTTCGCGGCGGACGTTGGAGAGCTGCGGCTTTCAGTTGGAAGGCACCTTGCGTGATAATTTCCAGTTGGATGGGCAATGGTGTGATGACTGGGTATTGGGGCTGTTGGATAGTGAATTTGAGCTATCGCATTGAACTCCGATGAGTTGGATATTTGTTATCAGCCTATCGACAGTTAATCAGCGCTGGGATATGTTCATCAATAGACCATTTATTGGTCAGCGTCGCTCGGACGGTCCGGGCGCTAACGTATCCCTGAGGAAATTATGGCTGAATCCCCTTCCAAACGTCGTTTTACCCGAATTGATCGTCTTCCCCCTTATGTTTTCAATATCACTGCTGAGTTGAAGATGGCCGCGCGTCGCCGTGGTGAAGACATCATTGATTTTAGTATGGGTAATCCGGATGGCCCGACGCCGCCGCATATTGTTGAGAAAATGTGCAGCGTCGCACAACGTGAAGACACTCACGGCTATTCAACCTCGCGCGGGATACCTCGCTTGCGCAGGGCGATTTCGCGTTGGTATGCGGATCGTTATCAGGTAGATATTGACCCTGAAAGTGAAGCCATTGTCACCATCGGCTCGAAAGAGGGGTTGGCGCATTTGATGCTGGCGACATTGGATCACGGTGATACCGTGCTGGTGCCTAATCCCAGTTATCCTATTCATATCTACGGTGCGGTAATTGCTGGCGCACAAGTGCGTTCGGTTCCATTGACCGAAGGTATTGATTTCTTTGGTGAATTGGAAAGAGCCATCCGCGAAACTATTCCGAAACCGAAAATGATGATCCTCGGTTTCCCGTCTAATCCGACGGCGCAATGTGTCGAGCTGGACTTTTTCGAGCGCGTTGTGGCGCTGGCGAAGCAATATGATGTGCTGGTGGTGCATGATTTGGCTTATGCCGACATTGTGTATGATGGCTGGAAAGCCCCATCAATCATGCAAGTACCGGGTGCAAAAGATATTGCAGTTGAATTCTTTACCTTATCTAAAAGCTACAATATGGCGGGCTGGCGTATTGGTTTTATGGTCGGCAACCCCGAGTTGGTCAATGCATTGGCGCGGATTAAGAGCTATCACGACTACGGCACCTTTACCCCATTACAGGTTGCAGCTATTGCTGCGCTGGAAGGGGATCAACAGTGTGTGCGTGATATCGCCGAACAATACCGCCAACGCCGTAATGCCTTGGTTCGTGGGCTGCACGAAGCGGGCTGGATGGTTGAAAACCCGAAAGCAGCCATGTACGTCTGGGCTAAAATTCCCGAACCTTATGCGCATTTAGGATCATTAGAGTTTGCTAAACGTTTGCTGTCTGATGCGAAAGTCTGTGTCTCGCCGGGGATTGGCTTTGGAGATTATGGTGATACCCACGTCCGTTTCGCTCTGATTGAGAATCAGGACCGGATCCGCCAGGCGGTGCGCGGGATTAAAAGTATGTTCCGTGCGGATGGTTTGCTGAAACCGGGGAAATCGACTCCGAGCGAAACGGCTTAACTTGCTCGCGATTTTTAGCGCCGTATACACTTATTCTGGCTGGTGGTTTCGATCTTCAGTCAGAATAAAAACACGTCTTCACTACATTACCCATCCTTCTTCATGTTCTCTTCATCTATTTACATCATACTTATGATTAATTGAGTTATTTAAGTGGAGCGTGCGGCTATGAGAAATCGTTATTCATTACCCCAGATAACCTTACATTGGCTGACGTTATTGATGGTCATTTTGACTTATGCAGCCATGCTGCTCAGTGACACTGTGCCTGATGAAGACCGAACCCTGGTAAAAAACCTGCATTTCAACTTTGGTATTTCTGTTTGGTTGCTTATGCTGGTGCGACTCTGGTTGCGTCACAAAAATACAATCCCTCCTATCACACCAAGATTGCCTGACTGGCAGCTATTAGGGGCACATATTTTACATTGGTGCCTGTATCTGATGTTTTTATCGTTGCCAATTTTGGGGGTTTTGGCGCAGGCCTATGGTGGGAAAACCTGGTTCTTGCTCGGCTGGCAAGTCCCGCAATGGGTGACACCGAATGATGAAGCGCGGGCTTATCTAAAACAAGCACATGAATTAATTGCTAATTTAGGATATTTCGTGATTGGTGCTCATGCATTGGCGGCGCTTTATCATCACTATATTCGTCGCGATGATACTTTGCGTAGAATGATGCCGGGTAAATGATATAGAGTTTAAAATGATAAAGGGCGCAAATGCGCCCTTTATACGATGTCAGGTAGTAAATATCTCAGTCGAGTACTATTCGACCATCATCATGAAGGTGCCAACCCAAACCACCAACATAATTGAGATACCCATAAAGAAATACTTCATTTAACCACTCCCCCTTGGAGCACCTCGCCAGCCTGAGTCACTCAGTCACTGTCTACGAGTCGATGGCGCTAATGTAATCCCAATAGAGAGCGATTTTCAATACTGTAATTTTATGCATTAGATCACACTTTTATACAGAAACAGTAATTAATGTTAGTCAATGTATTGAAGTGTGAAGCTATTAACGTTTTTTTAAATTATCGCTTAATAACAATTTGTTACTCTCTTGGCTTAAATTTAAGCGATAACGATTGGGGTAGCTTAATTATCCGACTTTTCTTACCGCCACTTCAGCTTCAAAACCCAGTAAATAAAGGGCTTGTTCCAGAGCTTCAACCTTGGAGGCGTAATACACATCCAGCAGACGATCCATTTGAGCTGCATTCAAACCTAACTTACGGGCCATATCGGCTTTGCGGGTTTGAGTGGTGAGCATGGCATTGTGCAATTCTGCTTTCAGGCGCACCAGAATCGGTACGTGAATAGCAATATCATCCGGTTGCATTGCCGATGGTGCAGGGACAGGGCGCTGTTCTTCTATTTGTGCGGCGATGCCATTTTTAATGCCATCTTGTGCTTCTAACTCTATGTCATCGGCCGAGTAAGTCACAGAACCCGATTCTGGAAAGTCGCGGTAATGGATATGGTATTCGCCGCTGGCTTCATCATAGGTATAGCTGGCTGGGTAATGGTGCACGGTGTAACTCCTGTGGCAACAAGGTACTTCAAGATGCAGACATTGTACTGGTATCAGCAATACGGGGTTACTTATTTAGTGCATTCGCTAAAATGAGAGATATTTAGAATCAAGGATGGAGCCTTCTTGTCTTGTCTCAGATAACACTTCCCCCTGAATAGGCCCGTAACGAATCTACAACAATATATAACAAACTACAAACATCTCAATGTTATATAAGTAGATATAATAAGTGATAAAATAAACGTTATTTAAAATATAAATATCTTCAGGTGTTAAGTTAAATTTCTCCGCGTTTTTTAGATTTAAATATTTTTAATAACATTTCATATCTGTTACTATTCTTGCACGAGCAAAAAACCTTGTAAATCAACAATAAATACACCTTCGCTTATCAATAGTAACTGTTGGTTATTATTTGTTTGTATTTTCAAAGGCGATTTGTTTTAACTTAAGTTAAATTTCCATTATTTATTTCTTCAAATTATGGCATTCAATCTTTTATTGAGAATATGAAGTTTATGATGAAAAAAATATTTCTGGCTACCACGTTAATAACCACCGTTTTATTAAGCGGTTGTGCAACCGAATCTTCACGTTCGTTAGAGGTAGCAAAAGTTACGTCTTATGGTACGCAATATAATGGCCCCCGCAGTCCTATTTCCGTTGGAAAATTTGACAATCGTTCAAGCTATATGAGCGGAATCTTCTCCGATGGTGTGGACCGTTTAGGGAATCAGTCAAAAACCATTCTGGTGACGCACTTACAACAAACTGGCCGCTTTAATGTATTAGAGCGTACCAATATGGAAGAGTTAAAAAACGAAGCGGCAATTTCCGGGAAAAGTCAGCAGTTGAAAGGGGCGACCTACGTTGTTACTGGTGATGTGACCGAGTTTGGCCGCAAAGAAACCGGAGACCGTCAGCTCTTTGGCATTTTAGGTCGGGGCAAATCTCAGGTGGCTTACGCCAAAGTTAATCTGAATATCGTCAATGTTAATACCTCAGAAGTGGTGTTTTCTTCACAAGGTGCTGGCGAGTATGAACTGTCCAACCGTGAAGTCATTGGCTTTGGTGGCACGGCAAGTTATGACTCAACCTTGAACGGCAAAGTGCTGGATTTAGCTATCCGTGAAGCCGTCAATAATTTGGTCGCGGGTATTGAATCAGGCGCATGGCAGCCTGCGAAATAAAACTTAATAACGAGTATGGATACTGCAAGATGAAACTGACACAAAAGATATCTCTGCTATTAGCAGCCAGCGTGTTGGCTGGTTGTGCTACGGCACCGAAACCTATTTACCACTGGGATAATTATCAATCTACGGTTTATGAATATTATAAATCCGATGCCAGCCCTGAACAGCAAATTGCAGCCTTAAAAGAGAGCATTGAAAAGTCTCGCGCGCAAGGTTTGCCCGTCCCTCCAGGTTTACATGCACATCTGGGCATGCTGTATGGCAATACCGGTCATACCGACCTGGCAATGACTGAGTTTAATACGGAGAAATCGGCATTCCCTGAGTCCGCTCCGTTTATGGATTTCTTGATGAGCAAGGATAAAGGGGCATTTAAATGAAAGCTATTTTTGCAGTATGTGCGGTCATGATGGCGCTGCTATTGACCGGTTGTGCCAAGCCAGTCAGCCAGGATTATTCAGCTTTTAAGCAAAGTAAGCCAAAGAGCATTTTGGTTCTGTTGCCACAAAATCAGTCACCTGAAGTGGAAGCCAGCCATGGGATGCTGTCTCAGGTCACTTACCCTTTATCTGAAGCGGGTTACTACGTATTGCCAGTAGCCGTCGTTGAAGAGACCTTCAAACAAAATGGTATGACTAACGCCGCTGATATCAGTGCTGTAAGCCCGGCCAAACTTCACAAGATCTTTGGTGCTGATGCCGCACTGTACATTACCATTGTCCAATATGGTACGTCATATCAGATACTGACCAGCGATACACGCGTAACGGCAAATGCAAAACTGGTTGATTTGAAAACCGGTAAGCTGCTGTGGAGTGGCAGTGCTACTGCATCCAGCGATGAAGGGAATAATTCTTCCGGTGGCATTATCGGTATGTTAGTTCAGGCTGCGGTCTCTCAGATTGCCAATACCATGACCGACAAAAGTCATGATATTGCTGCTATCACCAGCGCCAGAATGCTGTCTGCCGGGACACCAAACGGTATTTTGTACGGCCCCCGCTCCCCGCAATATGGTAAAGATGGCATATAAACCTCTTTAATACTCATGCCCTGAAGTTCTCGGGGCATGAGTTTATTTCCCCAGCAGTCTCTGATTCAGCCTCTCACGTTCCTATTCGATAATGTCATTTCAAGTGCCATGGCTGGGCATCTAACAGCACATTCACCGCACCCATCACACAATTTATCCACTAAGGTGGGATCGTTATCAAAAGCCACTGTTTATTGTTGAAGATAGCTTAGAAGTAATGAGATACCCCAGTTGGGGGCCGATTGACCTGGTGAGTGCTTCGAAAGCTGAATTATCTAAACGCTACGGTTTTATTTATGTTGATCGTGATGATAGTGGTCATGGCAGCTTGGAACGTCGCCGTAAGAAAAGTTTCTATTGGTATCGGGATGTCATTCAGAGTAATGGCGCAACACTAAAACGCTAATGTTGGCCTATTTCAATAGCGGTGCATTAACCGGCACCGCGTAAACTGCTATTCTATATCAATACTCTTCAAAGCTTTATCACGCAGGGAATGAGTGCGATGTTGAATATGAGAAACCGTTTTGAGCGTAATAACCTCTTCGGGGAGAAGAATGTTCATGCTGTTTTTGAAGTTAGCCTGCTGCTAAAAGCGATATTGGCTATCATGGAGATTGTGGCGGGTATTTTAACTTTTTTTGTTACCCCCCAGCTTTTATTGAATATATTGCATCGCATTACTCAAGTTGAATTTATCGAAGATCGTGGCGATGTAATTGCCAATTATTTGCTGCATGCAGCGCAAAGCCTTTCCATCAGCAGTCTGCATTTCGCCGCGTTTTATTTATTAATTCATGGCATTGTTAAGTTATGGGTCATTATTGGATTGTGGCGCAAAAAACTGGGGTATTACCCAGCAGCAATAGTCATTTTTAGCATATTTATTATCTATCAACTTTATCGTTATACCTTTACTCATTCTATTATGCTGATTTTAATCACTATTCTTGACTTGGTGGTTATCGTATTGACAGTGCTGGAGTATCGGCAATTGCGACAGGAACAAAAAAGGCTCCAAGCGAAGCCTTTGTGATGCTGATAACAATCATATTTTGCTATCAGCGGCGGGTTATCCCTTCATAAATTAAGCGTAGCCCAAAGGCTCCAACAGCGACTCCGATAATACCGCTTAACAAGTGCTGAACCTTGCCATACGCGCGGCGTACTGCCGGGCGGGAGAATGCCATACTCAGCAATGACCGCCAGAGGATTGAGGCCACAACAATGCCGAGCCAGGCGACCATTTTGGCCCATGCTGGTGTGGTCGGGGTGAGGGTTACCGAGAAAATACTGATAAAAAACAGCACAGTTTGCGGGTTGGATAAATCAGTTAACAGCCCACGGCGGAAGAACACATACCAAGGCGTAATTGACGAAGTAGCGACAGCACCCATGCCCATGTGCAGCTCTTGACGATGGCGCACCATATTGTAGGCATACCAAACCAGATACAAACCGCCGCCGATCTTAATTGCCGAGAACAGTGCTCCCCCTTCAGCAATCAGCGCTGCCATACCAAATAACCCCAATCCTGAGTAAATCGCATCCCCTAAGGCCACACCCAAGCCGGTGAGTAAACCTGCATTCTTACCAGAGCTGAGACTGGTTTGAACCACAACAAGTAAATTAGCGCCGGGATTAATAAATGTGAGTACAAATAGCCCGATGGTCAATATGATGACGTGGATTTCATCCATTTGGTACGGCTCCGATATTCATGATTTCAGTAGCATAATCCAATCTACGGGAGCGTGCAGAGCATAACTTGTGCTTATTGCCATGTTTTAGTCGACATGTGTTAATAGAAATGTGTTGTCTGTCACTCAACAAAAATATGGGCCTGACCCATAATCGTCAAATCAACCATTAAGCCAACATGGATACCTTCGCGGCTGATGGTTTTGATGGCGACGATTTCGTTGTGCTCAATAATAGATAACGTGAGCGTTGAAATAAAACCGGCAAAATCAATACTGACAATCTTAGCCAAGCAGTGAGTCGGATAATGGTGAGCGGAGGGCAGTGGTGTGATAGTCACTTGCTCGGGGCGCAGCATAATGCGTGTTTGCCCCTGGCGCGTTGCATCGTCAACCTTTACCCGGCCTAGCGCACAGTCGGCCCATCCGGCCTCAATATTCGCGGAAAGAATCAGTGTTTCACCCAGGAATGTCGCGGTCGGCTCATCAATCGGCCTGAGATAAAGCTCTTGCGGTGCGCCCACATGAGCCAGCTTGCCCGCGCGCATTACCGCGACCTGATCGGCAAAAGATAATGCTTCGCTTTGATCGTGCGTGACTAATATGGAGGCGATATTGGCTTGCGACAGCAGTTCAGCTACCGCTTTGCGAGTAGATGCACGCAAGGCGGTATCCAGTGCTGAAAAGGGTTCATCCAATAACATCAATACCGGGCTTTGCGCCAATGCTCTGGCGAGTGCGACACGTTGTTGTTGGCCACCGGATATTTCATGGGGCCAAAGTTGCGCTAATCGCCGGTCTAGTGCCACCATTTCCATCAATTTATCAATCCGTCGGGCTTTATCTTGCTTGCTGCCTTTTAGCCCATAAGCAATGTTACCCGCCACGGTAAAATGTGGGAACAGTGCGCCATCTTGCGGGACAAACCCAATCCCGCGCTTATGTGCTGGCACGTGAGTTGATTGGTCAAATAGCGGATTTCCTTGCAAAATCACCTTGCCACTATCCGGCGTTTCGAAACCGGCAATAATACGCAGCAATGTGGTTTTACCCGAACCCGATGGCCCGACAATCGCAGTGCGGCTGCCCGCTGTCACCTGTAAATCAATGCCCTCTAATACCCTGACCGATTGGTAAGATTTACCGATTTGTTGAAGTTCAAGCGTGCTCATAATCCTGCCGTACGTTGAGATTGAGAATAAAGAAGCCAGGTGAGTGGCAGGGAGAGTGCCACCATAAGCAGGGCATAAGGTGATGCAGCAACATAATCTATTTCACTGGTTAATGCCCAGAATCCGGTGGCCAGTGTTCGGGTACCATTGGGTGCTAATAATAAGGTGGCGGTCAGTTCATTGGATATCGCCAGAAATACCAAGGCCGCACCCGCCGCCGCACCGGGGGCCGCCAGCCGCATGGTGGTGCTCCAGATGGCCTGAGTGGGTGTTTTACCCAAACTGCGTGCCACGTTTTCCAGCTCAACCGGCGCAGTCGCAATACCGGCCCGTAAACTGATTAATGCGCGTGGCGTAAACATCAATAAATAGGCCAATAAAAGAGTGAATTCAGTTTGATACAGCGGCGGTGCAATGCGGATGGTGATGGTCACCAGTGCCAATGCGACCACAATACCGGGCAGCGAACTGGTGACATAGTTACACCCCTCCATGACCCGATGTAAGCGCCCTGGATAGCGCACGGATAACCAAGCCATTGGTATGGCGCACAGGGTGATAATTACGGCACCACTCAGCGCCAGAGCCAGCGTTTGTTTCAAGGCTGGAAACAGCTCAACATTCAACCACACATCAATGCCGCCGATGTAGAGCCAGCGGGTGAGGGTAATAAAAGGTACACCGAGCGAGAGGGTGGTCATCACCAGTGGTAGCAGCAGACACAACAGGGTGAGGGCGGTTCCCATTGAATAAGCAGTTTGTCTGCGCGCGCTACCCGAACCGACTCGGGCATAGCGGTTATAGCCGCGGCTGGTGGCTTCGATTAACAATAATCCCAGACAACATAACGCCAGAACACCCGCTAACATATTGGCTGCTGGGCCATTAAAGGTGGATTGGAATTGATCAAAAATAGCCGTGGTAAAGGTATCAAAACGGATCATGGCGTACAGGCCATATTCTGCTAATAAATGCAGTGCAATCAATATCGAACCACCCCAAACAGCGAGTTTTAATTGTGGTAGTACCACGTGAAAAAATACTGCGCTGGGCGTGCTACCTAAAGACGCTGCTGCATCTTCCAGACCGGGATCAAGGCGGCGCAATACTGCTGAGGCGGGCAGATAAATAAAAGGGAAATAGGCAATGACAGAGATAAACACCCCCGCGCTAAGCCCGTGCATTGAGGGTACCAGGCTTATCCAGGCGTAACTTTGCACAAAAGCAGGCACTGCCAGTGGGGCAATAGCCAGCAGTGACCAAATTCGCCTGCCGGGTAGCGTGGTGCGTTCGGTGAGCCATGCCAACGCTACACCAATAATGGCGCATAGCGGCAAAGTGAACGCCACCAGTAATGCCGTGTTAAGCAGTAATTCCCCCACGCGAGGGCGGAAAACGAGAGCCTTGACCGTTGACCAACCGGTATCAATGGCAATGCCAATAACAAACCCCAGTGGCAGCAGGGACAGTAGAGAAAGCATCACCGCAATAACCACAATACCAGAACCAGGGCGGCGGCTATATTGGCGTTGAGTGGTCTGACTCAGTGGCATCGGGATAACATCGGGGTTTACATTGGCCATAATCGTCAAGGCACTCGGCGTGTTAACGCCCGTCGGGCCAGGGACGCGACGGGCTAAAAATACATATTATCAGCAGGTTGACTGTATTACAGCAGGCCAGCTTCTGTCATTAACTCAACCACTTTCTTGCTGTTCAGTTTAGACGGTTCTACTTTTGGTGCATCCAGATCTTTCAGCGGCACCAATTTAGGGTTAGACGCAGCATCGACACCCACGGCGTATTCAAAAGCATTATTGGTGCGCAAGATATCCTGACCTGATTTGCCGGTTATCCATTTCACGAATTCCTGTGCTTCTTTTGGATGCTTGCTCGACGCCAATACACCGCCACCAGAGATACTCACAAAGGCACCTGGATCTTGATGTTTGAAGTAATGCAGTTGAGTTTTACCGCTGTTCTCACCGGTTTTGGCTTGATCAACAAAGCGGTAATAGTGATAGATAACCCCACCATCAATTTGGCCAGCATTCACCGCTTTCATCACCGTGCTATTACCTTTATAAGCGGTAAAGTTGGTTTTCATGGCCTTTAACCACTCCAACGTGGCTTTTTCGCCTTTCAGTTCCAGCATGGCGCTAACAATGGCCTGGAAATCAGCCCCAGAAGGTGATGCAGCCCAACGGCCTTTCCACTCAGGTTTAGCTAAATCCATGATCGACTTAGGTAACTCGGCTTCGCTAATTTTTTCCGGATTATAGACAAAAACGGTACTGCGGGCAGCAATGCCGGTCCAGCGGCCATGTTCAGGGCGATACTCTTTCGCCACCTGAGCTTGTGTTGCTGCATCCAATGGGGCGAACAATTTTGCATTATCGACCAGCACCATTGCTGGGGAGTTTTCCGTCAGAAAAACGTCTGCGGGTGATGCGCTGCCTTCCTGAACCAGCTGATTACCTAACTCGCTGTCCCCGCCATTGCGCAGGGTCACCTTAATACCAGTATCTTTGGTAAAGCCGTCGACCCAGGATTTCACCAGATTTTCGTGTTGGGCATTATACACCACAATACCTTCGTCATTGGATTCCGCATTGGCGGAAAAAGCCAGCATCATTGAGGAAGCTAGCAGAGCAACAGGGCCAAGAGAGGATAAACGTAACTTCATAAAGAGATCCTTTAACAGGTCGAAGAAGGAAACGAGAGAGTGAGTCAACGGAGAAACATGTCGATTGTATAGAAAGAAATCAGTAATGATAGTGAAAATCATTCGTATTATTTGATACTAAATGTTTCATTGATGTTGCTGTAATTCATTATTCTTCAAAGGGTTTATTCTGTTTTCCTCTGGCGCAGACACCGGCTACTGTACGATTCCTATTGTAAATAACCCAGTATAATCCTGCATTTTCCTGTTTGTTCCTTATAGGCAATGACTTAACATAGCTATTACTTTTTGGCATGGTTTATGGATATACGATGCGTCACTTAGCTGTCATTCTTCCCTCACTCATTTTGCTTTCTGCCTGTAGCAGCAAGCCGACGCCTCCTGTTGTTGCGACGCCGTCAGATAGCCTGACACAAAGTGGTTTTTTACTTGAACCGCAACATGTGGGTCACGTGCCAGACGGTGATTTTGCCTATAATGCGGATACCGCCCGTTTTGTTGACAAAATGGTGCGTGAGCATGGTTTTGAGCGTCAGCAACTGCATGATGTATTAGCGCAAACTAAAAAACTGGATTTTGTTATCCGCTTGATGGATAAGCAAGCGCCGACCTCTGGCCGTCCATCCGGGCCAAATGGTGCCTGGAACCGCTATCGCAACCAATTTATTACGCCAGATAACGTGCAAAATGGGGTGAATTTCTGGAATCAACATGAAAAAGCCCTGCAACGTGCTTATGAGGTCTACGGGGTTCCACCCGAAATTATCGTTGGCATCATTGGCGTTGAAACACGCTGGGGCAGAGTGATGGGTAAGACTCGTATCATTGATGCGCTGGCAACACTCTCCTTTGCTTATCCGCGCCGCGCCGAGTATTTTTCTGGTGAGCTGGAAACCTTCTTGCTGATGGCGCGCGCTGAGGGCAATGACCCACTTAGTCTGCGCGGTTCTTACGCCGGAGCTATGGGTTATGGTCAATTTATGCCATCGTCATTTAAAGATTATGCTGTTGATTTTAACGGCAATGGCCATATCAATTTGTGGGATCCGGAGGATGCCATCGGCAGTGTGGCGAATTACTTCAAAGCCCACGGCTGGACCAAAGGGGCGGCGGTGGCTATTCCTGCCAATGGGCAAGCGCCGAATCTCGATAATGGCTTTAAGACCAAATATCCCATTTCGACATTATCTGCCGTAGGGCTAAGCCCGACCGGCTCGCTGGGCGACTATCAGGAAGCCAGCTTGTTGCGCCTTGATGTCGGTACCGGCTATCAATATTGGTATGGTTTGCCAAATTTCTACACTATTACCCGTTACAACCACAGTACCCATTACGCGATGGCGGTGTGGCAGTTGGGTGAGGCGGTTGGCCGGGCGCGTCGGAGTTAATTAGATACCCGTCATCTTTCACGTTGCAGGTGTGTTGGCTGCTCTCGATAACCCGAATCACTTACTGATGTAAGCTCATCGGGATTATGAGCTTCATCAGAGGCTCACCCTGCGGGCCAGCGCAAGCGCTGTTCAAAATGGTTTACAACCAATTTGTATCTTGCTGCCGCCTTCCGGCACCATGAAATCTATAGGGTATATCTTGCTAACAAAGTTAAACCAAAGACATCACAGCAGATGAGAAATATCATCCGGATGAACCGATGGTGGAGATTGACGCCAACCGCGCGTTAGCCACAGCAGGTAAATAAAACCTGCCAGTAACCACAGCAAGCCCACCTCCAGCGCGCGCTGTTCAAGATGAACCCACAACCACACCGACATCACAAACCCCATCATTGGCAACAGCCCGTATTTAAACATGGCTGAAACACCACGACGTTTCTCATTGAAAATAAAGTGTTTTATAACGCTTAAATTCACAAAGGTGAACGCGCCGAGTGCGCCGAAGCTTATCATCGACACCACTAAATTCAGGTCAAGGAACAGCGCCAGCAGCGAGATGGTCGCCACGAACAAAATAGCGCGCCATGGCGTATGGAACTTGCGGTGCAGATGGAAGAACACTTTGCGCGGCAGTACCCCTTCACGGCCCATGGCATAGAAGATGCGCGACACACTGGTCTGTGCGGTCATCGCCGAGGCATAAACACCGGTCAGGTAAGTGGCCATAAAGAAGTTATACATCCACTTACCGCCGACATGCTCGGAGATAATCAAGCTGGCGGTGTCCTGATAAGGGATTAATGATTTCCAGTCTGGATAAGCCAAGTGCGCTGCATAAGACACAGCAATAAAGATGGCACCGGCGCTTATCACGGTAAACAGAATAGCGCGTGGCAGAGTGCGTTTCGCGTCGTGAGCTTCTTCTGCCATAGTCGCGATGGCATCAAAACCGAGGAATGCCAGACAAAGCACCGCGGCACCAGATAATAAGCCAGACATATCACCGGCATTGACCAGCAGTGGCTTCATTAACGCAGCCGGGCTTAAATCTGCCTGACTGAAAGAAAGAGCAATAAATAATACGATAAAGACCATTTGCGCCGCTATCAGCGAGAAATTCACCGAAGTGAGCAGGCGCACACCGAGAATATTCAATAGGCTGACACTGACAATAGACGCAATAATAAATAGCGGTGCGGGGATCGCCGGAAATGCCTCGTGCAAGAAAATGCCTAAAACTAAATAATTAAGGATTGGCAGGAACAGGTAATCCAAAATTTGCGCCCAACCCACCAGAAAACCGGTTTTTCCACCAAAACTACGCTGAACGTAAGAATAGGCAGAACCTGATAACGGCATAGCGTTAGTCATCCGGCAATAACTGAGGGCGGTAAATAAAATGGTAGCTACGGTGACCAGATAGGCAATAGGTAGATGCCCCTGACTTAATACAGTCACCTGTCCGTAGGTGGTAAATACGCCCAGAGGCACCATATAGGCCAGCCCGAAAGCGACCAGCGCGGGGGTTTTAAGCACTCTGCGCAACTGAATATTTTGTGGCATTACCGTATCATCTCCTGGTGTGTACAAGCACCGCTAAGCTGCATTTTTATGCAGCGCATACCCGTCATACTTCAAGCTGCATGTGCGTTGGCTGCCCTCGTTACTCGGCCCATCCATGAGGCTCACCCTGCGGGCTAGCATAAATGCGGTTCAAATCGCTTCCCGACCGATTTGTTACTCAGTTACCGCCTTCCTGCAACTCGAATTATTTAGGGTGAATTATTTAGGGTATAGAAAGATAAAGGAGCGGATTTTGACACAAGGGGGGAAGGTTTGAAAGCCAATACCTTTCCGACTTGGTATTGCCGCGTTATTTGCCAGATTGATGACTTGGGTCATCCAGATAAATGGCCTTTGATTTCGACATATTTATCACCCGAATCACTGACTTACATCAGTGGCTCGGGTGGGTATAAACACCGGTTTATCCGGCCTGATAAACCACTTTACCGCCAATCAATGTAGATTCCACTTGAGTTTGATAAATTGTCTCTGGCGACTGCTCAAACAGGTTATTATTCAAAATGATAAGGTCGGCAAATTTACCCGCTTCCAGTGAGCCAATATACTGCTCTTTAGCAATCATATACGCTGCGTCAATAGTCGCGGAGCGTAATGTTTCAATCAGCGTCAGGTCACGATCATTATCCAGCCGCGGGCCAGCGGGGCTGCCGTCAAGATGCCATGCGCGGCGGGTCATCCCCACTTGCAGGTTGTACCATTCATCCAAACGGTCAATCGGCCAGTCACTCCCATAAGCAATACGTGCCCCTGCATCGAGGAAACGCGCCGCGGGTTCCATATGTTGGAAACGGGCTTCACCCAGCATTTCACGCTCTTCATCAATCAATACACCCGGCAAACCGCCCCATTGGAAAGAGAGCACGGCAGTTGCCCCCAGTTTGGCAAAGCGGTCATATTGGTGAGCTGCCACCAGTTCATTGTGCGCCAGCCCCGGCCGAATATCTTTGCCTGGGAAGGCTGCTCGCATCTGTTCCACTGCATCCAACACCATTTCGATCGCGCCATCACCTACGGTGTGAGTGTGTGGATGCAGACCGGCGCGAGCACACTCCAAAATGACGGCATTGACCACTGGCGCAGTAAAATAGAGGTCGCCATAGTGTTTAGTTGGCTGCCAGTCTGGGTTTTCTGCCGTGCCGTGGTTGGCACGATAAGGTTCGAGCAGGGCGGCGGTCATGGTCGGCGGCTGTAATACACCGTCGATAAACAGTTTCAAGTGATCAACAGCAAACCCCGGCGCGGGTGTCCACTCTTTATTTCCCCACAGGCGACCAAATTCCACCACTTCTTGTACCACGCGTGCCGCATCTTCCGGCCCTTGCAGGCTGTCTGGTGTCACTTCTTTGGCACCCAAAACGCGTAAAGTCAGCTCATTGCGCTCATATAATTGGCGAAAAGCCACCAATTGTTCGGCAAATACACGGGTATCCATCACCGTAGTGACGCCCTGAGCATTTAAGACTTGCTGCACATGAGCGGCAATTTGCACATTCTTTTCTGGCGTGGCGGAAGGGATGCTATCAAAGGCGCGCATGGCCGGTGCATCTTCCAAAATGCCGGTAAGTTTGCCGTTCGCGTCGCGAGCAATTTTGCCATCGGGTGGGACAGGTGTATTTTCATCAATCCCCAGCAACTCAAGCGCGCGACTATTGGCCGCCAGCGTGTGGCAGTCATTCGAGAACAACGCCACCGGGCGACGAGTATTAAGTGAGTCGAGGGCGGCACGGCTCATATCTGCACCTACCGGTGTCATGGCTTGCCGCTGCCAGGCACGCACTGTCAACCAGTCATTTTCACCTTTAAAGGGATCACTATCGAGATGCTTTTGGATAATATCCAGCGTCTGCTCAACACTCAGCGCGGCATAATTGAGATTACAACCGATCAGCTGTTTGCCACCCCAAAACGGGTGCATATGGCTGTCAATAAGGCCGGGCATCATAAACTTGCCAGCCAGATCGATAAGTTGGGTTTTCGGGCCGGAAAACTGTGGGATAAGCTCATCATTGCCCGTCGCCAGAATATAGCCCTGGCCCAGTGCTATGGTGCTGCACACCCGGTTATTGGCATCTGCGGTGTAAATGATGCCGTTGTAATAGATAACATCGGCGACAGTAGATTGTTGAGTCATAGTAGGCTCTCAAAAATCCCGTTCTTCCTTGATGTTGCAGCCGTTTTCAGATGCTTGCCACAACGCCAATGATTTTGGGAATAGGTGGGTCAAATAGCCATTATAGCCTGTATCTCCGGTAAAACGCCGAGTGAGATACCAACTGAGGCTGGTGTTAGCTTAAGGGTTTTTTAGTAATTCGGCTTTCATCGTGGCAGTCAGATGGCGCAGTATTTCTGTTTCCGAAAAACCTAATTCGGTTAATTGTGTCAATCCATCCAGACCACAGACCAGCCCAATCAAGCGCCACGCGATATCACTGGCGCTTATATCTGAACGGAATTCATTATTGGCTATTCCGGCATCAATCACCTCGACGGTGGCCTGATGCCAATCCGACATTGAGATGGCACATGCCTCTTTAATCAAGTCATCGCGCTCGGCCATGACCGAGACTTCATTCCATAAGCGAGTTTCTCGTTTACCCGCTTCATCTTGTGGATAACCCAGAACAAGAAGCACCCGCTCGTGGGCCGGTAAGTTTTGGCTGTTTATCGCGAAAGCCGCTAAAGATTGCTTCACTAATAATAGAAAAGCATCGGCTCGCAGTTGTGAAACCGACGTAAAGTGATGATGTACTTGTCCAACAGCCACTCCCGCCTCACTGGCAACACGGCGCACGGTGGTAGCGTTCATCCCCTCGGTTATAGCGACCCGCATCGCAGCGTGCAAAATGGTGTCATGTCGCTCTTCACGATTCAAATAGGCCAAAGAGACTCCTTTATCTGACGCATTAATGTTTTCATCATTATGTGATGAATTGGACGTTAGTTCAACTTTCCGCTATTATTGCGAAATTGAACAGGCGTTCAACACTGATTTATACCTAATTCGAGCGTTTTGTATGTCTAAAAAGTGGATGATTTTCTACGTTATTATTCTGATGTATCTCCCCGTTTCTATTGATGCAACCGTACTTCATGTGGCTGCACCACGGCTGGGGATCGCCTTGTCGGCTACGGGCAGCGAGTTACTGTGGATCATCGATATTTACTCGTTGGTGATGGCCTGTTTATTGCTCCCAATGGGGGCACTGGGCGATCGCATCGGTTTTAAACGGCTGGCTTTATTGGGGGCGGTACTGTTTGGTATGGCCTCTCTTGGGGCTGCTTTGGCACCGTCGGTTGCCGCGTTGATTGCTGCACGTGCCTGTCTGGCGATTGGCGCGGCGATGATTCTGCCTGCCACTTTATCCGCAGTGCGCCATATTTTTACCGATGAACGCGAGCGGGCTTTAGCATTAGGAATTTGGGTAGCTATTGGCACCATGGGCGCGGCGATGGGGCCGTTGGTCGGTGGGCTATTAATGGAATACTTCTACTGGGGATCGGTGTTCTTAATCAATATTCCTATTATTATCGCGGTGGTTATTGCCACATTGGTGGTTATTCCTACTCAGCCGATGCGCACTGAACAGACATGGAAATTGGCTCCGGCATTGGTATTGATCACCGCCATCCTGATGTTGGTCTATGCCGCTAAAACTGGGTTGCGCGGCAATGGCGACCCGGTGACGACGTCGCTGACGGCTTTGTTTGGTGGTGTGATGCTATTTGCTTTTGTGCGCCATCAATTGTCTACCTCTGCCCCGATGATCGATTTTCGTCTGATAAGTCAGCGAGTTATTGCCGTTGGTATAACAATGGCAATGACGGCGATGATAACGCTGGTGGGGTTTGAATTACTCCTGACGCAAGAATTGCAGTTTGTGTTGGGCAAAAGTCCACTTGAAGCGGGCATATTTCTGCTGCCTTTAATGATTGCCAGCGGAGTGAGCGGGCCGCTATCGGGGTGGTTAGTGGCCAGGCTAGGATTACGTACTGTCGCCAGTGCCGGTATCGCCTTAAGTTCATTGAGTTTTCTCGGGTTGGCCTGGACAGATTTTGCCACGCAGGTATATCTGGCGTGGGGATGGATGATATTACTCGGTTTCAGTATTGAAGCCTCACTGCTGGCCTCCACGGCGGCAATCATGAGCGCCGCTCCACCAGAAAAAGCCGGTGCAGCGGGGGCCGTCGAGGGTATGGCTTATGAGTTGGGCGCAGGTTTGGGGGTGGCAATCTTTGGTTTGATGCTATCGCGGGCCTATACATCCTCGATTGTATTACCGGAGGATTTGCCCGCCAGCTTAACGGAACAGGCCAGTGCTTCTATCAGCGAAACCATTCAGGTAGTAAATAATCTTGGTGGATATGACGCGCTGCTCAATAGCGCCAAACTCGCTTTTTCAGCCTCGCACAGCTTAGTGTTAGGTACCGCCAGCGGTTTGCTGATCCTGCTGGCGACCGTGGTATGGTTTGCGATGCCGGGGAAAAAAATACGGCAATTTGCACATTGACTGAGGGGGGCTACTGGCCCCTCAGACTGCTGACAAACCTCGACAACTCGATCTTGCAAGGTGAAGGCAGGTAGAAGAGTAAAGCGTCCGCGCCAAGGATGGCGCGGGTCGAGCCATCAGGGACGATTTTACGGCGTCTTTACGATCTGCCTGTTTTCACCGTTACGGGCACTTTGTCATTAACCTCAACTGTTTATTAACAGTTGAGAGTCTGCCAACTCTCTTTATTCATTAGCCATTGCTCTTAGTTAAGTGTGTGATATACCTATTTACGGTAGCGATTTGGGTTTTGATTGATAAATGATGTCAAAACCGTATTCCCATAAAGAGTAAGGCTTTCTCTATGACCGCGCGGCCGTTCGCAGCACAACTTGATATCGACAGTTCAACTCAACCTGTCCGGGTCTCTATCAAAGGAGATTGGGTGCTGGCGCATTACCGCGTCTTGGAGCCGGTCGTCACACAATTTCGTGCGAGCCAGCCTCAGTCAGTGGTCTTTGATCTTACGCAATTAGGGGCTTTAGATACCGCTGGTGCGACGTTGTTAGCCCTGCTTCTGGGGGATGAACGCATTAATCATCTGCGCGAACTTGCGCCTAAACTGCCCGAAGAACGCCGCACTTTATTGGAAACCGTTAGCCGTGTTTTACCTGATTTAGCCTCCGAGTCGTCAGAGAAACCACCTTCATTTTGGCTTGAATTCTTGGCGAACACCGGCCGGTCGGTGGACAATTTATGGCAAGACATCAAATCGTTACTGGGTTTTGTCGGCCTGACTCTTGAAGCGCTATTCAGCACGATTTTCCGCCCATCGCGTTGGCGAATGACCTCCTTGATTGCCAATATTCAGCAAATCGGCCTCAATGCTGTTCCTATTATTATGCTACTGACGTTTCTGGTCGGAGCGGTGATTGCTTTTCTCGGCGCGACAGTATTAACCACTTTTGGTGCGGGTATTTTTACCGTCGATTTGGTGGTGTTTTCTTTCCTACGCGAGTTTGCCGTGCTGCTGACCGCTATTTTAATGGCGGGGCGCACCGCCAGTGCCTTTACCGCTGAAATCGGCCTGATGAAAGCCAATGAGGAAATCGATGCCATCCAAACTCTGGGGTTAAATCCGGTTGAATTGTTGGTGCTGCCACGGGTGCTGGCGTTGTTAATCTCATTACCGATGTTGACCTTTATCGGTATGGTTTGCGGCATTTTCGGTGGGATGGTGGTCTGTGCTTTAGCCCTCGATATTTCGCCCACCATGTTTTTATCCATCATGCAAAACAGCAATGGATTACAGCATTTTCTGGTGGGGATAAGCAAAGCGCCGATTTTCGCTTTCCTGATAGCCATCATTGGTTGTCTGGAAGGGTTCAAAGTCACCGGCAGCGCCGAGTCTGTCGGGGTACACACCACCACCAGTGTGGTGCATTCTATCTTTGTGGTTATCCTGCTTGATGCCGTCGCAGCACTATTTTTCATGGAAATGGGATGGTGAGCCAAATGACGCAAGAACCTATCATTCAAATTCGCAATCTGGTGAACTGTTTTGGCAAACAGTGCGTGCATCAAGACCTCAATCTTGATGTGCAGCGCGGTGAAGTACTTGGTGTGGTAGGGGGATCAGGCACCGGTAAGTCGGTGTTGTTGCGCAGTATTGTCGGGTTACGCCGTCCAACCGCTGGGCAGATTCATGTATTTGGTCAGGATTTAATCACCTTATCGGGCCAGGCGCGTTCCCAGGTCGAACGCCGATTTGGGGTATTGTTTCAACGTGGCGCATTATTCAGTTCTCTGACGGTGACAGAAAACGTCGCCTTGCCATTAATCGAAAATGCGGGCTTGCCACGTGGCGAGGCCGAGCGGCTAGCGCAAGTTAAGCTGGCATTGGCGGGGTTACCGCCGGGAGCGGGCAGTAAATATCCGGCATCGCTATCGGGGGGGATGGTTAAACGTGTTGCTCTGGCCCGTGCGTTGGCATTAGACCCGGATATTTTGTTTCTCGATGAGCCGACTGCGGGTCTTGATCCTATTGGTGCGGCGGCGTTTGATAGTTTGATCCGCACCTTGCGTGATGCACTGAATCTTACGGTATTTCTGGTGACACACGATCTGGACACACTCTATACCTTGTGTGATCGTGTGGCCGTGTTGTCACAAAAGAAAGTGCTGGTGGTAGATACATTAGATAATGTGGCTGCCACTGATGATGACTGGATTCAGGCGTATTTTCATGGCCCACGTGGGCGGGCTGCTTATCAGGCGGCGGCAGCGATTAATAGCGAAGAGAGGTTGTAGATGGAAACCCGTGCTCACCATGTTGTCATTGGTTTGTTCACTCTCATTGTGGTCAGCGCCGCGCTGTTATTCTGCCTGTGGCTGACCAACGCCGGCTCTAATCGCCAGTTTAAGCTCTACGATATTGTTTTTAATGAACCGGTGAGTGGTCTGTCTCAAGGGAGTATCGTGCAGTACAGTGGTATTCGGGTCGGCGAAGTGACTCAACTGCGTTTGGACAGTGAGAACCCTAATAAGGTTTGGGCACGTATTCGCGTTTCTGCTTCGACACCTATCCGCCAGGATACCCAAGCCCGTCTGACGGTTGCTGGTATTACCGGCACCTCAAATATTCAATTTAGCAGCAGCACCCCGTCAAGCCCGTTGTTAGAGGGTAAAGATGGCGAAATTCCTATTATTATCGCCACTCCATCACCGATGAGCCAATTGCTGGCCAATGGCGAGAATTTCATGAGTAACGCCAATGAAGTGCTGATGCGCTTAAACCAGCTATTGGCACCTGATAATCAACAGCGGCTCATCACCACACTGGATAATCTCGCACTGGTCACCCAAACTGTCGCCGATCAACGTCAGGATATTCGCACCATGTTGCAGCAGTTGGCGCAGGCCAGCAAACAAGCTAATGAGACACTGGCGCAAACCAATCGCTTGCTGCGCAACGCCAATGGATTGATGGACGGGCAGGGTAAGCAACTGGTTAATGATGCTGCTAAGACTATGGCATCGTTACAAAATACCAGCATCATTCTCAATAAATTGGTCAGTGAAAATCAAACTTCTCTCAATAATGGCATGCAAGGAATGAATGAATTGGGGCCAGCTGTTGATGAGTTGCGCAGAACATTAGCCACATTGCGTGCGGCAGTTTCCCGTTTGGAAGAAAACCCTGCGGCTCTGCTGCGTGGCCGTGAAAGAACACAGGAGTTTACGCCTCGATGATATCTCTGAAGATAATGCATTCTACCGGTCGTGGTGCGCGGCTGTTGATGTTATCCGGACTGGCGATGTTACTGTCAGCTTGTACCATTTTACCCAGTGCGCCGGTATCACAGGTTTACTTACTGCCCGTGCCGCCCGCAGCCAATGCGCCGCGCGCACAGGCAGTAAATTGGTCGTTGCGAGTGTCACAACCGGCTACCAATCAGTTTATCAACAGCTCGCGTATTGCTGTGCAGCCAGAAGGGCAGGAAATAGCGGTCTATAAAAATTCGCGTTGGACTGATCCGGCCCCTATTTTAGTGCGTAATCGCCTGATTCAGGAGTTTCGCACTGATGGCCGTATTCCTGCGGTCAGCAGTGACGATGATAGCCTTCAGGCTGATGTTGAGCTGAGCGGCGATTTATCAGCATTTCAGGGGGTATATCAAGCGGGTAACAGTGAAGTGCTGATCCGTTTTGATGCCCGACTGGTGCGGATTTCAGATCGTAGAATTATGGCGACGCGACATTTTGAAGTTCGGCAACCTATTAAGGGCGCACAGATGAATGAAGTGGTAGATGCTTTTGGCTTGGCGAGTAATCAGTTGGCCTCACAGGTACTGAACTGGACACTGCAACAGTCTCCTCAGTAAACAGTTATCTTAGCAAACAATCACTTGCGTAAGAGTGGTGGCTATTTATCTGACTGAATAGCCACCATTATTTTGATGAGAAAATCACTCTTTTTCTTTTCTATTACCGGGCCGCTGATATTCTCGATAATAATATCGCCAGTGAGTCGGTAACCGCAATCCAGGGCATATTGCTTTAATTTCATCACATTCACGTTGTTCTCAAGACTTCCGGCACAACACATGCTGACAAACTTCCCCGACCGCAGGGTATAAGGTAATTGATGAATAATGGCTGGGTGATCGCAAAATAGGGTGGAAAGTGGATAGTTATCTGATTTAACGTCACTACTTTTTAATAGAAAACCATAATTGGATGTCAGATACCACGAATAGTCTTCGGTCATATCACCTATTTTTTTAAAGAAATCTAAAATATTACTTGTTTGAAGTTGCAATATACCGACTTCAACTTTGTCACGATCTTCAATAAATGGGTTATTTATATTTTCCTTGGTAGTTGATATGGCATCTAAGCACTGAATATGCTTTTGTAAAAAGTGGCTCACCTGAGCAAGTTTTTCTTGGTATACCAGGAGCTTAGAATGCGCCTTTTTTATTTTATCTATGCTTTCAGACGACGAGTAATCGGATAAAACTGCCTTGATCTCGGCATTAGGCATCCTGGCTTCCTGCAAGATTTCGATCATATGAGCTTGGGATATCTGAGCATGTGAATATAATCTGTATCCATTAGCATCCCTTTTGGGGACCAATAGGCCAATTTTATCGAAATACCGTAGATTATGAGAAGAGATACGCGTTATCTCTTGAAACTTTTTTATGGTGTAATTCATTAGTATCTCCTTTTTATCAACGATTAATGATAATCGCAAAAGGTATTTCTTAATAGGCTCTTATTTGCAATAAGAGCCTCAGAATTATTGTTATTTAAGATTTAAATGACGAGACAGAAACTCATAGTTTCGCTCAAGATTATTCTGTGTATGGAAATACTTATCTTCAGCATGATCAGATTCCATTAATAGGTTGTATTCCACATTATCGCTCCCAATTGCTTGAGCCAACTTATCGGCAAACTCTTGGCTTTGCAGTCGTGGAATAACTGAATCTTTATAACCATGCTGAATCAAAAATGGCGGTGCATCTTTGGTAATATATTTTTCAGGATTCGTGGTGTCCATAATATCTTGTGGCACCTGCGAGATTTGTTTTCTCATCAGGAAAGATTCAAAAGAATCTGCGGTTGAATGTTTTTGTCCATCGATACCGATTTGCTTCCATTGCTCATCCATCTTCAGGAAATTAATTGGGGGATACCAGGCAATAACCGCCTGAACTTTAGTCGAAACATCAGGGTAGCCCAATGCCGGATCTTCTAAAGATTTCACATCTGCTGAGACTCCGGCTAATGCCACCAGGTTTCCGCCTGCCGAACCGCCCATTAAAACAATATTATCGGGGTCGAAATTGTATTTTTTAGCGTTAGCGCGGACGAATTTGATGGCTGCTTTGACGTCATTTATCTGTGCTGGCCATGCAGCTTCTGGGCTGAGTCGGTAATTGATATTAACCACCGCATACCCTTTTTCCAGCCCGTAAAGTGCCGGGACAAGCTGATTATCCATTTTGTCACAACCAAAGAATGCACCACCGTGTACATTGATGATAACGGGGTACTTTAGCTGCCATTGTTCGGGTAGGAAGATATCCATTTTTTGCGCATTGGAGACCGAGGCGTAAGGAACATCCAAATATTTATGGGTGATACGCGATATATCTGGTGCTTCACCGCAGCCATTGGCACCTTGTGGTGGGCCTTCAATCTTTTTGCCATGCCAATCGGAGGGCATTTTTATATCGGCATTGGCACCGAATAGTGGAAATATACTGAGACAGACCAAGGTAAGCAGCGCTTTTTTATACGGCAATTTGTACATGTTAATGTGTCCTTGAATCAGCTTTTGATCGTGAACAGTAAATATATGGCTTCGAGCTACTCTAATGTCAATATCTCGATATGAAGGATGATAGTCAGCACTGGAAGAACTGTGACGGCAGGGAGGTTATGTCAGGTTAAGTAAAGTCCGACAGTTATATTGACCGAGAAATTATAAACTTCTGCAAAATATCTGATTGCTGTTGCGGAAATATATCTTATATCAAATAAGAGTTGATTTTATGTTTCATAATGTTTGACTATTGTTCTATAAGTTGAGCAAAAGGGAATCATTATGCTTTGGAAAAATACCAGGGAACAGTTTGGCCGTATCACTATTAGTATCCACTGGCTGGTGGCATTGACAGTATATGCACTGTTTGCTCTGGGTTTATGGATGGTGACTTTAGGCTACTATGATGGCTGGTATCATCAGGCACCTGAAATACATAAAAGCATCGGTTGTATACTTTTTGTTGTGATGTTATTTCGGGTTATTTGGCGCTTTATTTCTCCGCCACCAAGGCCTTTATCCAGTTATAGTCGGTTCACTCGCATCAGTGCGGTATTGGCACATCTGTTTTTATATATTGTTTTATTTTGTCTTATGTTCAGCGGTTATTTGATCTCGACGGCTGATGGGCAACCGATCTCTGTATTTGGTTGGTTTGCTGTTCCTGCAACATTAACAAGTTTACCTGATCAGGCTGATACCGCGGGTACTGTGCATCTTTATCTGGCTTGGGCCGTAGTGGTGCTTTCACTATTACATGGGCTGGCCGCAATTAAACACCATTTTATTGATGGTGATATTACCCTTAAACGGATGCTGGGACGTAGCACCGATTAACCAACTGTATTATGGAGAATTAAGTATGTTTAATAAGACCCTATTGGGCCTGACTGTAGGCGCACTGATGTTTACCGCTGGTAGTGCCGTAGCCGCCGAATATAAAATTGATAAAGAAGGTCAACACGCCTTTATCGAATTCCGGATTAAACACTTAGGCTATAGCTGGTTATATGGCAGTTTTAATGATTTCGATGGTTCTTTCACTTTTGATGAAAAGAATCCCGCAGCTGATAAAGTGAATGTGGTGATTAACACTAACAGTGTTGATACCAATCATGCTGAACGTGATAAACATCTGCGCAGCAAAGAATTCCTGAACGTCGGTAAATTCCCACAAGCGACATTTACGTCGACTGAAGTGAAGAAAAATGCTGAAGGTTATACTGTAGTCGGTAACCTGACATTAAATGGTGTGACTAAGCCAGTGACCTTGGAAAGTAAGCTGACTGGCCAGGGTAATGACCCGTGGGGCGGTTATCGTGCCGGTTTTGAAGCTAATGGTAATATTAAGCTGAAAGACTTTAATATCACCACTGATTTAGGCCCGGCATCACAAGAAGTTGAATTGATTCTGTCCGTCGAAGGTGTTCGAACTAAATAATCTGCGTTGTTCTACCTTAAAGGAGCCTAGGCTCCTTTAAGGTTAATGGCAAAGCTGTTGCTTAGTGAGTGAAGGGTTTATCGCACCTAGGGGCACTTCGACGGCTTACGCCGTTACGACCCCAACGGCACGCTTCCCCTTCATTTGACTTTGGCATCTGTCTGAAAGGAGCCTTGGCTCCTTTTTTAATATCGAAATTATAAAAAATAAGGCTATTTGACCTTATTTTCTGTAAAGAAAGGCCCTTTGCCGACAGAATCTCTAATGAACAATTCAGATTGAAATATATTTTCATTTGATAGATAGCCGCCATCTAACATAGATATCAACCTGTTAATAACTTCATTTATCATGCCACTGACGGGATCTTTGATACTGGATAATGGCGGTAACAGGAAAGGCGCGATCGGAATATTATCAAACCCGATGATGGAAACATCTTCTGGGACTTTTAATCCGGCTTCGTTTAATTTTTTCATCGCCCCAATGGCCATATCATCGTTACTGGCGATAATTGCGCTAAAAGGTAACTGGCTGGCTAATAAAGACTCAACTGCAGTGGCTCCACTTGCAGGCGTCCATTTACCTTGCGCAATAAGTTTGTCCGGAATGGGTAGTGAAAATGCCGCTAATGCTGTCTTATATCCAGAAAGTCGCTCAATCGCGGTAGGTGAATCAAGTGAGCCGGTAATAAAGGCAATATCGCGATGGCCCTGATCAATAAGATATTTAGTCGCATTATAGCTGGAACCTTTATGATCGCAGAAAATACAATGGCTATGATTTTTACGCAGCTTTCTGTTAACCACCATAATCGGCTGCTTATATTGATCAATAATAAGATCCATGGCATCAACAGTTAAAAACCGGGGATAAATTATTATTGCATCACAGCGTAAGTCTAGCAGGAACTGAATAGCCTCTTGTTCCTCTTCAGCACTGTGTTTCCCATCAACCAGAACTAACTGACGACCATTTTTTTCTAATTTTTGCGCCGCTTGAGACAGGATTTCATTAAAGTAGCTGCCGTTATACAGGGTATTGGTGACCACCAATCCGATGCATTCAGATTTATTGGTCGCCAGATTCCTCGCCAGTAAATTTGGCCGATATCCCGTCTCTTCAATGGCTTTAAAGACACTTTCTTTAGTTGCATCACTGACATAGCCTTTGCCCGACAAAACACGCGAAACAGTGGCTTTTGAAACACCGGCTTTCTTTGCCACTTCTTGCATTGTAGACATAGGCTCTTCCTGACACGTTGAAAATTATTACTATTCTACACGTTAGCGCCGCCGAGAAGCAGGTTGCTGAGCAGAATAAATTCCCTCTCGATGTCGATCATCATCACAGAATGAAAATTGAATAAATCTATCTATTGAATTCTACCTCATATTTTAAGACTCTCATGTGGAACCGGTTACCTATCTATATGGGAATGTTTATAGATAAGATATTTTCGGTCAGTGAATAATTTATAACTATATGAATTTGATGGCTAATTGTGAGTTCGTGGCGATGAGGGAATTCCCTCAGTGCAGAAGGGACACTTAGCTCAGCGCGCGCCATTACGGGGAGTTGTTACTCATGTCAAAAAATTATGCCGCAGTATCTCAACAGATAGTCGATGCCATTGGTGGGGCCAATAATATTGGGGCTGTGACCCACTGCATGACACGCTTACGCTTTGTACTCAATGATAAGACTGTGGTCGATTTGGCAAAATTAAAAGCCATCACCGGAGTGTTGGGTGTGGTACACAGTGAAAATCAGTGCCAGGTTATCATTGGGAATAATGTGAGTTATGCCTTTGCTGAAGTACTCAAATTGTTGCCTGAAGGCGCATTGCCGGCAAACGCATTACCCCAGAAAAGCAAAATCACCTTAAAGCGGATTGGGGCTGGGATACTGGATGCATTGATTGGCACCATGTCACCGTTGATCCCTGCCATCATCGGTGGTTCGATGGTAAAACTGCTGGCGATGATACTGGATATGACCGGCATTTTTGAGAAAGGCTCATCAACTCTCATCATCCTTAATGTGATTGGCGACGGTGCTTTCTTCTTCCTGCCAGTAATGGTGGCGGCTTCTGCGGCGATAAAATTCAAAACCAATATGTCGCTGGCTATCGCCATTGCCGGGGTGTTGGTTCATCCGGCGTTTATTGATTTAATGGCCAAAGCTGCGCAAGGCCAACATGTTGAATTTATGGGCGTATCCGTTACGGCGGTGAAGTACACCTATACGGTGATCCCGGCACTCTGTATGACCTGGCTGCTGTCTTATATTGAGCGCTGGGTTGACCGTATTACACCGGCGGTGACTAAAAACTTCCTTAAACCGATGCTGATCGTGCTGATTTCTGCCCCTATTGCCATCATGTTTATTGGGCCACTGGGAATCTGGATTGGCAGCGGTATTTCCTCTTTGGTGTATACCGTTCATGATTATCTGGGCTGGCTCTCCGTGGCAATTATGGGAGCGCTTTGGCCATTATTGGTTATGACGGGTATGCACCGAGTCTTTACGCCAACCATCATCCAGACCATTGCCGAAACGGGCAAGGAGGGCATGGTGATGCCATCAGAAATTGGTGCCAACCTTTCATTGGGCGGTTCATCTCTGGCGGTTGCCTGGCGCACCAAAAACCCTGAATTACGCCAAACGGCGTTGGCTGCTGCGGCTTCCGCTATTGTAGCGGGCATCTCTGAACCGGCACTTTATGGGGTAGCATTGCGGCTTAAACGCCCGTTAATCGCCAGCCTTATCAGTGGGTTTATCTGTGGTGCCGTGGCGGGAATCGGTGGGTTAGCCAGCCATTCCATGGCCTCGCCTGGGTTATTCACCAGTGTTCAGTTCTTCGAGCCGGCCAATCCAATGAGCATTGTATGGGTGTTTGGCGTCATGATTCTGGCAATAGTCATTTCTTTCGTCACAACACTCTTACTGGGATTTGAAGATATCCCTGTCGAAGATAGTGCGGATAGCCGTGCCGATTCTCCTGCTTCAACTGTTTCACACAGCGCAGTGAAAATTAACTAAATAAAGAGGTATTGAATGTCAGTATCAACATTTCCCGACGGTTTTTTATGGGGCGGCGCATTAGCCGCAAACCAGGCCGAAGGTGCTTGTTTTGAAGGTGGAAAAGGGCTGGCAACGGTGGATATGATCCCTCATGGGGAACACCGTTTGGCAGTGAAATTAGGGCAGGAAAAGCGTTTTACCTTAAGAGATGATGAGTTTTACCCTAGTCATCAGGCCATTGATTTTTATCATCGCTATAAAGATGATATCGCGTTAATGGCAGAAATGGGGTTTACCGTATTCCGTACATCAATTGCATGGAGCCGGATTTACCCTAATGGCGATGAATTGACACCGAATGCCGAGGGCATTGCCTTTTATCGCGACCTCTTTAATGAATGCAAGAAGCACAATATTGAGCCGCTGGTAACACTGTGTCACTTTGATGTACCCATGCATCTGGTCACGGAATATGGCTCGTGGCGTAACCGAAAAATGGTTGAGTTTTTTACGCGTTATGCCCGAACATGTTTTGAGGCCTTCGATGGTTTGGTGAAATATTGGCTCACATTTAACGAAATTAATATCCTGCTTCATAGCCCATTTTCAGGTGCTGGTTTGGTCTTTGAGCCGAATGAAAATCAGGAACAGGTAAAATACCAAGCTGCTCATCACGAACTGCTCGCCAGTGCATTAGCGACTAAAATTGCTCATGAGGTCAATCCTGAGAATCAGGTAGGTTGCATGCTGGCGGGAGGGAATTTTTATCCGCGAACCTGTAAACCCGAAGATGTTTGGGCCGCGCTGGAAAAAGATAGGGAAAATCTATTTTTTATTGATGTGCAGGCCCGTGGGGCTTATCCCGCTTATACAAAACGCCTTTTCAGAGAGAAGGGAATTTCAATTGCCACCCAAGTGGGTGATGACGATATTCTTAAACATGAGGTGGATTTCGTCTCTTTCAGTTATTACGCTTCGCGTTGTGCTTCGGCGGATATGAATGAGCATAACAGCAGCGCAGCTAATATTGTGAAATCTTTGAAAAATCCACATATTCAAGCCAGTGAATGGGGCTGGGGCATTGATCCTTTAGGTTTACGCGTCACCATGAATATGATGTATGACCGTTACCAGAAGCCACTATTTCTGGTTGAAAATGGATTAGGTGCTAAGGATGAAATTAATCCGCTGGGCGAAATTGAAGACGATTACCGTATTAGTTATCTACGTGAACATATTAAAGCTATGGCGGAAGCTATCGACGATGGCATTCCGGTCATCGGATATACCTCATGGGGATGTATCGATTTAGTTTCTGCCTCAACTGGAGAAATGAGCAAACGCTATGGATTTGTTTATGTTGATCGTGACGATTTGGGCAAGGGTTCTTTAGCACGCAAGAAAAAGAAATCTTTCTATTGGTATAAAAAAGTCATTGCCAGTAATGGTGCTGATTTGAGTTAAATAATTCGCCGGGAATGGTGGCTATGGCTGATGTTCCCGGCGACGAATAGTATTCGGGTACCGCTGTATTTTTATTTTAAATTTATGATGTTTCACTCACTACGATCGCGTGTCGAGCCTTTCTTCAAGTTAGTCATAAAATCCATAAATGCAGTTCGTAATGGGGCAAATACCGGATGCTTGCGATTCTCCATCATAGTTTCTGAAAACAGTTTCAGACCTAGTGCAAATGCTGCTGTTTTTTCTTTACCAAAATCCAGATCTTCACGCGCCTGTAGCCGTTCGATGATGCCGAGGATCTCATCATGATTCTCGGCTTCGAATGTCACTGGCGCTTTATCCAGAGGCTCGCCTTTGCGATCCGTCAATGGTTCAATGGTGATTCGATAACGATATCCCGACATTAGCTGTTCTCCGGTTCATTCGTCTCTGTCGCCTTGGGTTCTAACGCTTTTTCAATGGTTTCTACTGCGGTCAGTAATGCTGCATTAATATGCTCAACCTGCTCTGGTGTGACATCCGAACGCATCATGCTGCTACGTAGAATATGGCGTAAACGGTGCATTGCATCAGAAATACCTTCAGCCATATTGCCTTCAGGGCGGCGATTTACTTGCGCCAGTCGTGCAAAAATAGCATCAACCATTTGTTGATTTTGTTGTAATTCAGCTTTACCAGCATCGGTAATTTGGTAGCTTTTACGGCCATTACCAGTGGCTACTGGAGTAACAAAATCCTGCTCTTCTAGCAATGTCAGTGTTGGATAGATAACACCTGGGCTAGGTACATATAAGCCTGAAGATGCCTCTTCGATAGCTTTAATCAGTTCATAGCCATGGCTGGGCTTTTTATCAAGCAGCGCCAGCAGAACAACCCGCAAATCGCCATGTTCAAACAAGCGCTGCATTTTTTCACCGCGCCCACGTCTACCGCCTCTTGCGGCTTCGATTGCTTCAGTTGCCATATGATGGCGACCGCCGCGATGCATTCTGTCACCACAACGGCGTTGCCCTTCGTGGTGTTCTTCACCACAACGATGACCACGTTTTGAAAAACCAAACATAATGAATCTCCTTTAGATATATCGAAAACGTTTCGATATATCTAATCTAGATCGATATATCGAAATTAGCAAGAGATGATGTGAAAAAGATATATCTAAATCAGACTACTGACAAACCTCGATAACTCGATCTTGCAAGGTGAAGGCAGGTAGAAGAGTAAAGTGTCCGCGCCAGGGAAGGGTTTACGGCGTCCTTACGATCTGCCTGTTTTCACCGTTACGGGCACTTTGTCATTAACCTCATCTAAATAAGTTTTTTTCGCCAGAGTGGCGGATGGAAAGCTAGAGGAGGAAATTTACAATGGCAGTGATTTCTGAGCGACCAGAGGGAGTGATAGGATATTTTTAGGGATAGGAGAGATAAATAATCCCCTTGCACCGTAGCACGATGGTGATCAAGGGGAGTCGAGCTATCAGCTTTTCTTCACAAACTCAGATTTTAGTTTCATCGGACCAAAGCCATCAATTTTGCAATCGATGTTGTGGTCACCTTCAACCAAGCGGATGCTTTTCACTTTAGTCCCAATTTTCAGGGTTGAAGAGCTACCTTTTACTTTCAGATCTTTAACAACTGTCACCGCGTCACCGTCGGCCAGCAAATTGCCATTGGCATCACGTACTACCAGACCCTCATCGGTAGTTGCAGAATCGCTATTTTCTGACCACTCATTACCACATTCTGGGCAATTCAGTTTTTCCCCTTCCTGCCATGTATACTCAGAATTGCATTTTGGACAGTTTGGCAAACCCATCTCGCTAACCTCTTGAAATTAATATTAATAAATATAAAAAATTGACAAATTACAGATTACTGTATCGATATTCACCTATTTTACACTTTTTATCACATTAAAGGATAGTCAGACTATGATTGAGGTCAGTAAAGGGGAGGGAGGATTATCTTGGTATTAGGTTATATGCTTAGCTTTGTTTCTCATTTTTTTGGTTTATCAATGGATGCTGTGCATAGAAACGCTGTAGGGCTATCTTTTCAGCTTTGCGAGCATCGGCTAATGAAACATCACTATACAGGCCGAAAGATATCATTTTAGGCTTCCCGGCAAAACGATAGCGGAAGTGCCAGCCCTTGGAGCTATTGGGTTTAATCAATAGGGATAGGCTATTGCCATCATTCAAGGTATAGACTTTATCTTGGGCTTTAGCCCGGCGAATTTGAATATCTGTGAGTAGCATGTGTATAGCCCTAAAGATCGAACCTAGTGTTATACGCAATCCTATACACATATGTGCTTAGATTTCACTAAACATTATGGAATCTCTTTAGACACAAAATGCCTATCTATCGTTGTTTTAACAGGGTTTTATGGACTTGATAGGAAGTGCTGAGAAGTGCTAATGGTGTCCCCGACTGGAATCGAATTATTTATTTAATTAATTGTATTTAATGCTTATTTTTAATTTGTAGTTAATCATTTATACATATCGCTATACATTTATTTTGAGGCTTATAGCGATATGACTGATAATCAATTTTCATATGACTAATTCTAATCGATAGAATCTTTACGAATTTCTTGATTTTTTCTTACTATCTTTCCCCATCCTTTATTAGTACTCATCACTCTTTAAAATCACCCCCAAAAAATCACTCACACAAGATAAATTCATTGCCGGTTTTTCATACTAAAATCACCTGTTTTATTCCTCCCAAAGTCGAGTAATCTAAGGGCATCCGATGGACTCTTAAGCAAACTAATGGGGTATGCAGTGAAATATTATTAATTTTACAAAATGTTACATTTGTTTGTTCAATAAATTTCAGCTTAATTAACCGAAATTTATATTAACTCATATTAACTAGATACGAATAAAAACTAACTGATACTAAGTAATACTAACTTAATGATAAAAAACATTGGATATTGTTATTAAAAAGTAAAAATACAAGAATTGATTTTGTTGGGAGTGCCAAGTCATGAACTTTACAGAAAGCATATTGCGTGTAAGTCTATAGGCATCCGAGGGGATTTAGCTGTATCGCTCTCAGATTATAGTTATTTACGTTTCTTTACGAATGAGGCTGCTCACCCATATTCACCTATATTCACCAATATTCGTTCTTGGCAGTGCAAAAAATGACCATAAACTAATGTGTGACTTGGCATGGTTCTCTAACTCTATATTTACATCGGTTAGGGGAAATGTAAGTCTAATAGCGTCTTCACACATTTATACAAGTCTATTAAAGGATAACTTTATGGAGCGGGATTCTATTGCCATAAATAATATGGCAAAAAGGTTAATACGGTTACCCGATGTGATGTCTATTACCGGGTTAAAGCGTTCTACTATTTATTTTAAGATGAAAGAAGGGAATTTCCCTAACAATATCCCTATCGGAGAAAGATCCGTTGCATGGGTAGAGGGGGAAGTAATTAATTGGATTGATGGAAATATTTCAAAGAGAGAAATGAGATGCTAAAAGAATTACAACTGACAAAGTATGATGATGATATCAATACTATTGTGACATATCAGCCAATACCATTTACCCCTGAACAGGGTGATGCTGGCTATGCAATCCGGGTAATCGAAATATATCGATTAAAGAAGATGGCTCACTTATTGGAACAGTTCGAATTATTAACGGGTTATGCAACCTCTCGTTCAAATTGTACACCTTGTGAAATAAATACACTAATTGAACGTGGGCAACAAATTTGTAAGCAAGAAGAAATAAAAGTGAAAGCGGTAGAGCATGAAATCTCACAACTCAATATTGAGCTAAATAATGTTCAGCGGGGAGTGAGTAGCCTGTCCAGTTATAATGGTAATATCCGAGGGTTAATGTCTAATCTTAATGATCGTGTGGAGAATGCAAAGCTAAGGTTAGAAAATACTAAAGCCTCAGTTTCAGCACGTAAAGGATTGTTAGGGCTACTGCGAGGACAGGTTGAGCAGATGCTGAGTGAGGGGAGTAAAGGTTTTAAAGGTAAAGTCATGGAGCTATTACCAATGGATTCTCTTCCATCGGAAACCTATCAGGGGGATAGGTTTAGCAGCGGACTAACGTCACACAAGTATGCTTGGAAAGAGCTAAATAAATTAGAACATGCACTTAAAAATATATTAGAAAAATGTACTGTACCTAAAGATAAATACTCACTAAATAACGGAGGGAAAGAAATTGCTTTATTAAGTAAACAGTATTATCAAATCGAGTCTGAAAGTATGAGAAGTAAAATGTCGCTGGATGATTTTGTTGGGCTGATGAAAAATAAATCTAGTTGGCTCACAGATAAAATACGAATAATAAAAAACTCACTTTAATAATAAATAAACTGAAATTATATAACATAAGGTAATACTAATGGCCAGAGTCAATCCTCCTGCTATGGCAGGACAGTTTCATGCCAATTTTATTGGCGGTATTAGTCAAGCATTCGATAATGAAAAGAGTTTTTCAATATCTGAACCGGCTGAAAATCAGTTACGTATGTCTATGCTGGAATCAGGCTGGATGATGAATAATATTACGTTACTGGATGTGGAGGAGTTGCAAGGGCAATGTATTGAAATAGGTGAATCCACTTTATATACCGGGCGCTCTATTAATGGGCGTTTTAATCGCGAATTAAAAGTTGCAGGTACTGATTATTCGTTGGCTGATACGGATTCTTGTGCTTCGCTATCTTATGAGCGAATGGGCACGATTGCCAATATTGGTGGTATTGAGCACTTTACTCAGACAGTTTCTGATTTCTTCGGTATGGCAATTTCATTGGATATGTTACGGGTGGGTCTTAATGGTCAGCGAATTGCTTATCCAACAGATCCTATAGCTAATCCAAAAGGGGAGGACGTTAATATTGGTTGGCACACCATAGCCAAAGACTTTAATAACGGATCTCAGGTTATAACTGATGAATTAACCCTTGGTGAAGGGGGCGAATTTCCACATTTAGATGCCCTGGCTAACCATTTAATTACGGAAAAAATCCCCGAAGCCTACCGGGAAGATCCCCGCTTAGTGGTCATGGTGGGGGCAGAACTGGCGGCAGCGGAAAGGCTACGTTTATTTAATGCCGCAGACCGCCCGGCAGATACAGCAGCGGCACAAATGCTAATGGGTTCAGTTGCTGGTCGTTTTGCCTTTGTCCCGCCATTTATGCCCGGTAAACGCTTGGCGGTAACTACATTGAGCAATCTGCATATTTATACACAGAAAGGAAGCCGCCGTTTTCGGGCTGAATTTGTTGAAGACCGTAGCGCCTACGAACATAGCTACCTGCGCAATGAGGGTTATGCCTTAGGTAATGGTTTCTTGTATGCCGCCGCAGATGAAGCCGCTATTACTCTGGTTAAGAAGTGAGGTAGCAAATGACTGATTCGCAATTAACTACCGGTTGGATATGTATTGCTACCGAGGGAACCACCATTGATAGCCGCAAAATTGAATCACAGTGGCTGCTTGATATGGCTGAAACCTATGATGTACGCACTTACACCGCGTTGATTTGGGAAGAACACAAACGTGACCGGGATAATTTAGGTGAGGTGCTGGCGCTACGCAGTGATAAGCAAAGTGGCATTGTTCATTTGTATGCCCGTATCCGGCACACGGCTAAATTGATGAGTTATAACGAACTGGGGCAAAAACTGTTTTGCTCCATCGAAGTGGAAGAAGATTTTCAGGACAAAGGTCATTTTTATTTAAGTGGTTTGGCGGTTACTGATAGCCCCGCCAGCATTGGCACTGACCGGTTACGTTTTAGTGCTAACCGTTCTTATTTTTCTAAGCGTGGTGTTAAAGCAAAAATAAGTAAGCCGAGGGAATTTAGTTTATCAGACGCCACTATTATGGCTGGTAAAGGCTGGGTTTCCGCAATAGCGCTAAGTTAATTCTTATATTACAGATAAGAAATACCCGGCTGCTGGGCCGGGTATGGTTCTCTTCTATCGGAAAACAACAATGAAAAATAATTCAATTAATGCTGATTTGACTATCTCATTCACCGTTATTTCCGTCAATAAAATAGGTTCGGATATATACGGTTATATTACTGACAAAAGTATTTATGCTTTAGGTTCTATGCCACGGCGTTTTAATTCCTGCCGGGCCAGCTCTTTAAACCAATTGCCAAGGCTCACGCCATCTTTAGCCGCTTCCGCATTAAGTTGTTCACGCAGTTCTGGCGCGATACGAATTTGGAATGTTGGCGATAGACCGTCACCTTTCGGGCTTTTATCTCGTTTTATAGTTGACACGTACGTACATAACCTCATAAGCTGTCTTTCGTTAGGTACGTACGTTAACACGACGTACCGACAAAATACAGCGGCCCGTCAAGGTGCTACCAACACCAAGCCGGGCCTGACCATCATGTTAGAGGAACTAACGCAATGGCTACGTCAAAGTGTACCTACATCTTTGCTGCGATCAACCGCACCCAACAGAAAATTAGCCCTGTCATGCTGCATATCACCGCAGAGAATGAGAAGACAGCCCGCCGCCGTTATGCCGCAGATTACATACTGCTTTTTGCCGGGCGTTTGCCTGTGCAGGAGGCATAACATGACGACTAAATATAATTTAGCGCAGGGAAGTGTAGATAAAGTTCTACGGGCCATGCTGGTTTCAGAATTAATGAGAGAGTTATTGTACTCAAAAAATGAAACCCCACAGCCTCATGTTAATTCAGTCAATATAGCGGCTGTCTTTGATTGTATTTATGAAGATTTAGATTCTGTATTGGATAACGAATTTGACAGGGGAAAGAATGAAAGCCGTTAATTTATTCCCGTCATTGTTATTTCTTTTCATATTTACAATGGAGACGCCGCGATGAGCAGTCAATTTGTCTCTGAAACGCTGCAAGCGGCCCGTGGGCGTTGGCCGCATATTTTGCCAGCGTTGGGTATTACCGTGCCAGAGAATGGTAAACACGGCGCTTGCCCGAAGTGTGGCGGTAGTGATCGTTTTCGCTTTGATGATCAAGGGGGCCGTGGCACATGGATTTGTAGCCAGTGCAGTCATGGTGATGGGTTGGATCTCATTCGTTTGGTATCTGGCAACGGGGCATTTCAGGCGGCAACTGAGGTGGCCAAGGCGCTAGCCTTACCGAATGCACCGCAGGAAGCGATTAAGCCTGCCAGAAATGAAATTCCCGAAGAGCGCAAAAAGGCGATGGTGGCCAAGGCTTACCACGCTTTGCTAGCCCATTGCAGCAGCGGAGAAAGCAGTTATCTGGCTGATAAGGGGTTGTCTGGTCATAGCCAATCTATTACGCAGGATGTTCATAAAACGGGAGGGATGGACTTCCCGGCAGGCTCTTTGTTGTTACCGCTAACTGATATCGACGGCAGGTTAACCGGTGGCCAGCTTATCAGCCCGTTAGGTGACAAGCGGTTATTGCCCAATACGGTGCTTAAAGGGGCGTTTATTGCGGTTCACCCATTAGAGGCAGGGGATAACCCAGAGCTGGTAGTTATCACTGAGGGTTATGCCACGGCTTTAACGCTGGATATGTTAACTGATGGGCTGGTTGTGGCGGCAGTCGCGGCTAACAATCTGCCGAACGTGGCGCAACACCTGCGCCATAAATGGCCCGATGCGCGGTTGATTATCGCCGGGGATAACGATTTTGATGATGGTAAAGAGAACACCGGCAAACAGTGGGCCGAGAAAGCCGCTAAAGCAGTAGATGGTTGGGTATCACTACCTCCTACCCGTCATAAAGCGGATTGGGACGATTACCGCCGTGATAATGGGCTGGAACGGGCTAAAGAAGCCTTTCGGGAAGAAATGATCCTGTTTGGTAAAGGCAAAACCAAACTGCCGCAGGGGTTCCGCTTAACGCAGGAATATCTTTGGTATGACAAGCTGGTGAATAAGTCTGATGGTGATACCGAGATCCGCAATATCAAACTGTGCAGCCCGGTAAGAGTCACGGCGATTACCTGCGATTCTGACGGCGGCAACTATGGCCGCTTGCTGGAATGGGAAGACACCAACGGTATTAGCCGTAAGTGGGCCATGCCGATGGAGATGCTCAGTAGCAGCGGGGAAGAGCTGCGGCGCATTCTGTTGAGCAATGGCCTGTCTTATATCAGTACCACCGGGCAGGCGCGGGCGCATTTGATGGAATACCTTTCCCTGTGCAAGCCAGAGCGCAAGGTAACTTGTGTTAATAAAACCGGCTGGCATGGTTCGGTTTATGTGCTGCAAGACGAAGTGATCGGCGTTGGGGCTGAGTCGGTAATCTTACAAACCGCCAGCGTACTGGGGCGGGATTTCAGGACTGCCGGAACACTGGACGAATGGCGCGATCAGGTTTCCCGTTATTGCGTCGGTAATGGCCGGGTGGCGTTTTCGGTCAGTCTCTCTTTTGCCTCACCACTGTTAAAACTGGTCGGTGTGGGCGGCGGTGGTTATCACCTGAAAGGGGAATCAACGGACGGTAAAACCACCACCATGAAAGTAGCGGCTTCAGTCTGTGGTGGCACTGACTTCTGGCATACGTGGCGCTCAACCGGTAACGCGCTGGAGGGCACCGCCAGCCGTCGCAATGATGCCACCCTAATGTTAGACGAAATACGGGAAGTGGATGGCAGAGAGGCCGGGAATATCGCCTATATGCTGGCGAATGGCCAAGGGAAAGCGCGTGCGCGTACTGACGGCAGCTTACGCGAGGCTAACCGTTGGTGTCTGTTGTTTCTGTCTACCGGTGAATTGTCGTTAGTCGAACATGCGGCCAACGCCGGAGAGCGTACTTATGCCGGTGTGGAAGTGCGGATGGTGCAGATCCCCAGTGATTCCGGTAAGCATGGTGTATTTGAAGAGTTGCACGGCTTTGCCGGAGGTAAAGCCCTGTCGGAGCACTTAGAACAGGCGGTTGCTTCCTGCTATGGCGAACCGTTCCGTGCTTGGTTGCGGCTGTTAACCGCAGACCTGACCGGCATGACCAGCAAGGCCAAGATACTGCTAAAAGAATACACCCGGCTGCTTACCCCGGAGAACGCCGGTAATCAGGTGGGCCGCGCAGTTACCCGTTTTGCACTGGTGGCAATGGCCGGAGAGTTGGCCACACAGGTTGGGATCACCGGCTGGCCAGAGGGCGAGGCGTTCCGGGCAGCACAAACCTGCCTTAATGCGTGGATGGGGGATCGTGGCCACACCGCCAATCAGGAAGACGCCGCCGCACTGGAACAGGTAAAAGAGTTCATTACCCGTAATCAGTTCAGCCGCTTTGCTGACTGGCATGACGAGCGCAGCCGCCCGGCTAACATGGTGGGCTTCCGGCGAGTGGATAAAGGCAATAACAAAGAAGATGCGGTGACGACGTTCTTTATTTTAGCCACCGGCTGGAAAGAAATCTGCAAGGGCTTTGATGCCAAGAAAGTGGCTCAACTCTGTGTAAAGGCCGGTTATCTCGATGTGCCAGAGGATGCCCGGACACAGAAAAACATTCGCCTGCCAGAAATGGGGCTTAAACGGGTCTATCAGTTCAACAGCACGGTTTTAGGTTAATACACTCACGCGAGTCTTATTGAGAACTGGTAACACTGGTAACAGAGGTAACAACCATAAGCCGCAAGGGGCAGGGCTGTTACCAGTAGTAGAGGGCTATTGGTAACACTGGTAACAGAAATCAGCCTGTTACCACCGGTTACCAGTTGATAATGCTCAGTGGTAACTCAGTTTATCTATATAAATCAAAGGTGTTACCAGCGTTACCACTGATACCAGTCACAGGCGTAAGAGACAATATAAAAACGAGTCAGTTCGAGGCTTATTTTCTGGCTGGCGGTTCTGGCTTTAAACAGAGGGCCATATCAATATGCGAGTTTTTAAAGTTATTTGTCCAGATTGTGGTACACCCGCTCATATTCGTAAAACTAACCGCAAGCATAGCCATATAGCGGATCTCTATTGTGCTTGTACTAATCTTGAATGTGGCCATACCTTTGTGATGAATGCGACCTTTTCCCATACCCTTAGCCCCAGCGCGTTAACGCATAGTCGGTTAATTAAGGACTTGGTAGACCATATATCACCGCAGGAACGGCAAGAGGCTATCCGGTTGTTGCAAGTGGCTCATAAAGATGAGGAACAACAGCAGGCAATCAGTGACGCAAAGCCGCAAATTACGCGCAGGGTGAGCAAGGATTACGTGGCCAACCGTTAGCCCTGTGTTACCACGCTGGCGCTAGATTTTCTTCCCGGCCCTGTACTGTGTTTTTCAGTTAGCCCAAAATGACCTTGCCCCGCGAAGCCACGCCCGGCAAGGGTTTCAACATTTTACTCACGCTATTCTCTCACCTAATTTTTCTACTCTCACCACGTAAAATAGAATACTTGTTTTAAATCATATAATTAAAACTTTTAGCGGCAAGATTGGTAAAAGCGAAACTGAAATTTACTGAAATTTACTGAAATTCTTTTCAATCTTTTCAGTTGGTAAAATACTGCAAAGCCCCAGCCACGGCGCGGGCTGGCGAGTTGTTTTGTAGGAATTTAAAACTGAAATAAGTTTATAAAGCAAAGTGTGCAGGCGGGTGCGGTGTAGTGCCGTTTCCGTGGGGGGGAGGTTTCTTTCATAGGGATTCTACGGTATAGGAGGGGTAAGGTTGATTTAAAAGATTTAGGGCTGTGAGAGCATGATTTTTAGCTTACGTGGAGTGTGGATGAGGTAGCTGTCTCTTGGTACTGTATTTGTGTTATTTATCATTTGTTAACTTAAGTGTTGTGTGTAGAATGTCATATGTCGAGGCGTATCGCTTTGCGATCATCCAGTAATGGGTGCAACTAATTCTGGGAGGCTTTGCCTCTAGCTACGCTAGTCTGTTCATGCAGGCGTTACTCAATGTACTACGTAAGGCGCCTCGACTTTTAAAGGAATGTATTATGAGTGATTTCGCGAATAAAATTTGGTGGACCAAGAAATCTAGAATAAAAGCAGAAAGAAGATTATTAAATTTAGATTTTTACTCGCAATCTTTATTGCTATGGTATTCTATTTTTTTAGTGGGATATTCAATATTTTCATTGGTAAATCCCGCGTCTGGAAATGCAGAGTCGGCGGTTATGATTGCGCTTTCCGTATTGGTGTTAGCTATGACACTATTTATTAGTAACATGAACTTTAAAGGGCGAGCGATGCTCATGAAGCAATGTTACGAACAACTAAGTGTCATTTACACAAAATCAATGGTTACTACGGACTTTGCTGAACTTGATATTGAATATCAACGTATCTTATCTATATCTGAAAATCACTCAGAGCAAGATTATTGCAGTGCACTTGTTGATGAATATAATAATACGATTGATAAAACAAAACTAAGTAAGACACCAACTGCTAACCAAATATCTCAACGTCAAAACATGACGTATATAAATCGTGCGATTGTTATATTTTCTGCCTTATTCCCAATTATAGTAGTAATAATTTTGAGGGTTTTCTCAAGTGAAATTAGCCCAACAGTTTGATTCTTTTTTCACTAAAGAATATTTAAGTAAAGTTTATTCAGAACATATAATTCTATCTTCTGCTACTGGTGTTGATAATATGACCCATGAACTTTTATGGAAAATATTAGATGAGCAATTAAATATTATCAACAGAAAAGTAATGACTTCAACTTATACTTTTAGTAAATACAAACTGAAGTTAATTAGTAAAGGGCGAGGGAAATCACCAAGGGAAATATCAATACCAACTATTAGAGATAAAATAACCTTACGTGCGTTATGTGACTTCCTTAAATTTAAATATGAAGATGTTCTGGATTTTCAATTGCCCCAAAGTATAGTAAGACAGGTAAAAGATGATCTTTTAAGTACAGAATATACAGCTTTTATAAAACTTGATGTTGCAAATTTTTATCCATCAATCAAGCATGATAAATTGATTAGTCGTCTGCGTGCACGTCTACGAGATGATAGGATTATTACCTTGGTAACTAATGCTATAAAAGCGCCAACAGTGAGCAAACCAAGTAAGCATGATATGCATTCTGAACGAGGTGTACCGCAAGGACTCTCGATATCTAATATTTTAGCGGCTATTTTTTTGTCTAATCTGGATAAACGAATAAAAAATAGAGAAGGCATTAAATATTATCGCTATGTTGATGATGTTCTTATTCTTTGCAAAAGTGAAGAAGTAACACAAATATCACAGTCATTGGTTAAAAACTTTAGAGAATTAGGGCTGAAAGTTTATGATCCGATTAAATATCCTGAGAAATCATCATCTGGATCTTTGTTGAAAGATAATTTCAGTTATTTGGGGTACTATTTTTCAAATGAGGTCGTATCTGCAAGGATAGGTTCTGTTGAAAGATTAAGAGAATCATTGCTTGCAATCTTTACAGGCTATAAACACTCTAGATTGAAAAGCTTAGAGTTTTTAGAGTGGCGAATTAATTTAAGAGTGACAGGGTGTATTTTTCAAAGCAAATCCAAGGGATGGATGTATTTCTTTTCAGAAATAACTGATGAAATTTTATTGCATCAGTTAGATAATTTTTTGAAGGGGTTATGTAAAAGATTTAACACGCCAATTAGTTTAAAATCTTTCGTGAGATCATATTATCAGATACAAAATAATAGGCGAGAAACAAAATATATACCGAATTTTGATAACTATACAATAGAAGAGAAATCTCATGTTTTAAGTTATTTTTTTAAAAAGAACACTGAAAAATTGACAAATAAAGAGATTGAGTATCATTTTAAAAAAAGAATATCTAGACAAGTTAAAGATCTTGAGACTGATGTTAAAGATGCAGGATACTAATAATTATCTGAATTAAAGAAGATGTGAGTAGCATACCACTGCAACATTTCCCTACGTCCTTCAAGATATTGCGCGTGGTTATAAGTTCCTCTGATTGAATTTTTATCAACATGAGCAAGCTGGGTTTCAATCCACGCACTGTTATAGCCTTTCTCATGCAAGATAGTGCTCATGGTGTGCCGGAAGCCGTGACCGGTGGCCCTACCGTGATAACCCAGCATCTTAATTACTTTATTGATACTCGCCTCACTCATTGGCTTACCGGCATCATTACGGCCGGGGAACACTAACTTATAATTCCCTGTCAGCACCTTGAGTTTTTCAAGGATCGCCAAGGCTTGTGTAGAAAGTGGCACAAGGTGAGGGCGGCGCTTCTTCATCCGTTCTTTAGGAACCTCCCACAAAGCATTATCCAGATCAAATTCAGACCATTCAGCGGCCCGTAGTTCTATAGTTCTTACACCCGTGAGCATTAACAACTGGGTGGCGTATTTGGTCAGTTTGCTACCTTTATAACTATCCAATGCCTGAATAAATTCGGGTAACTCACTTTCAGTCAGGAAAGGGTAATGGCCATTCTTGGGGCGGTTTAGTGCGCTGGCCAGATCCGGGGCTGGGTTATAAGTGGCCCGCCCGGTCACTACGGCATAGCGGAAGACTTCACCACAGCGCCGCCTGATTTTCCCGGTGAGTTCCAGTGCGCCACGTTTTTCGATGCGTTGTAGAACGGCCAGTAGTTCTAACGGTGCTATCTGGTCAATTGGGCGCTTGCCGATATAAGGAAATACGTTGTTATCGAAGCCACGCATGACGGTATCCGCATATTCTGGTGTCCATGTCGCAAGTTTGGAGGTATGCCATTCGCGGGCAATATCTTCAAAGGTATTTTTAGCCGGATACTTTAAGGCAATCTTTTCCGCTTTACGGGCATCACTGGGGTTGGTGCCATTGGCTAAAGCTGATTTTGTTTCTTCACGTTGGCGGCGAGCATCAGCCAGTGATACGGGGCCATAGACACCAAATGAAATCATATGAGCCTTGCCGCCAAATTGATAACGGAAACGCCAACCTTTCACTCCATTAGGGGAAATGATGAGTGATAAGCCTTTGCCATCATTGAGTGTATAAGCCTTGTCTGTAGGCTTGGCGGAGCGGATTTTGAAGTCATTTAGCAGCATTTTTGTATAACCATAAGATCGAACCTAGCGTTATACAACATTCTATACAAGTTTTGCTTAGCTGTTACGGGTGTTTTTGGGATTTCTTTGGACGTGTATTTTTATAAAGCAGTTGTTTTTAAAGGTTTTTTAGACTTTATTGAACATCTTGAGAAGTACTAATGGTGTCCCCGACTGGAATCGAACCAGTAACTAGCCCTTAGGAGGGGCTTGTTATATCCGTTTAACTACGGGGACCTGTTCATCAGCAGGGTGACTGCCGATGAAGTGTACTGCCGGTGTATTATACGCATTTTGACCCAGATAATAAGCAGTTAGCTGTCTGTTTGGTTACTCTGTCACCAACTGGTGGTGAATAATGAGTATTTGTTGGCAAAAAACATCAGACATAGCCGTAAAATACGAGCCGCTACGGCTGTGGGGGCGGTGAATCACTGTCCACTTTTTCGCTTTTTTTAGGTTGATGGGCCATATCACTACGAATCTGTGCATGGCTTATCAGGGCAAAAATAAAGGTGCCACCAATAATATTACCTGCCAGCGTCGGGATCGCGAACGGGTAAATAAATTGCTGCCAGGGTATTGAGCCGTTAAATACTAAATAGAAGATTTCTACTGAGCCGACTACAATATGGGTCAAATCGCACAAAGCGACTAAATAAGTCATCAGGAAAATTACCCATATCTTGGCCCCACCTGCCGAGGGCATCATCCATACCATAGTGGCAATAATCCAACCGGAAAATATGCCTTTAGCAAACATTTCTCCCGCTGAACTCTCCATCACTCCTTGGGCAATAGTGACAAACGCCGCGCGTGTTGCATTATCAAATACTGGCATATGAATAAAGGAATAGGCTGCAATCCCCGTGCCGATCAGGTTGCCCAATAGCACCAGCCCCCAGAGGCGAAATAATAGAATGAAGTTTTGGCGGCTCGGTTTTTGCATTATTGGCAATACGGGTGTGACGGTATTTTCGGTAAATAGCTGTTGGCGGGCCATAATGACAATAATAAAACCAAAGGTATAACCGATATTTTCCAGGAGAAAACTGGCCGGAGTTTCAGGCAATTTTGCATGAAAAATACCTTTGGCAATCAGGGATGCTCCCATTGAAAGCCCCGCCGCAACCGCCGACCATAATAGTGCAAAGCTGTCGCGCTCTAACTCTTTCTCTCCGTCGACACGGATAATCTCATGAATGGCCGCCGCTTTGGAGGGGAGCTTCTTTTCATTGACTTCAATTTCTTGCTCTTCATGTGGCTCATCACTTTCTACAGCTAATTCGCCCTTATCTTGAGACCGTTTTTCATTACTCATAAGGGACTCCTGATTAGTAGAGGGAAAAGGCAATAGCCAAGCCATAAGCATAGTTGCAAATTTTTATTCGCGACTTTTTGGTCATGCAGATGGAAGTAAAAGGTTAGCTGGTTTTTATGTTGTTGGTTTTTTCTACAGAATATTGATCTTAACCCGAATATTACCTCTATAAGGGTAGGGATAGCGTTGGGGCCATACTACGTAAGGATTAAGCCTTTATGTTATCATTCGGTTTTCCTGAACTGACAATCCTACGGTGGAAGACAACCCTTCATGCTGGAAGCTAAAAATCTGACCTGCATCCGAGATGAAAGAAGCTTATTTCAACAGCTCAGTTTTTGTGTGGCTGCGGGGGAAATTGTGCAGATTGAGGGGCAAAACGGAGCCGGTAAAACCAGTCTGTTGCGCATTCTGGCGGGCCTTGCCGATGCCGACGAAGGGCAGGTGAATTGGTTGGGTGAGAATATCCGCCGTGACCGCGCCCGTTATCATCAGGATTTACTCTTTTTAGGCCATCAGCCGGGGATCAAATCTGTACTCACCCCTTTTGAGAATTTGGCCTTTTATCAGTCGGTATTTCAATTGGTTGATAGTGCTGCTATTTGGCAGGCATTATCTCAAGTCGGACTGGTGGGGTATGAAGATTTGCCGGTATCGCAGTTATCTGCGGGTCAACAACGGCGGGTGGCTTTAGCTCGTTTGTGGTTGAGTCAGGCTCCGTTATGGATTTTGGATGAACCACTAACCGCCATTGATAAACAGGGGGTTAGCACCTTGTTGGCTCTGTTTGTGGAACATGCCGCCAAAGGAGGCATGGTGCTGCTCACCACTCATCAGGAGTTGGATGGTGTCGGGCAGCAGGTACGTAAAATCCGTTTAACCAACACGCAGGAGAATTAATGTTTATTAGCGTGTTGCGCCGTGAATTAAAAATTGCCTTCAGAAAAGGTGCAGAAATCGTTAACCCGCTCTGGTTTTTTCTGATTGTCATTACCTTGTTTCCGCTGGGTATCGGCCCAGAGCCGCAATTACTGGCGCGCATTGCACCTGGCATCGTTTGGGTTGCAGCCCTGCTGGCATCATTATTGTCACTAGAGCGACTTTTCCGTGATGATTTCCATGATGGTTCTCTTGAGCAGTTGCTGTTATTACCCAGCCCGCTAGCACTCACGGTGTTAGGCAAAGTATGTGCTCACTGGGTGGTTACCGGGCTGCCTTTACTGATTTTATCGCCGCTGGTGGCTTTATTGCTTTCCCTTGACAGTAACACCGCTATTGCAATGGCGCTGACACTGCTATTGGGGACGCCGACCTTGAGTTTCATCGGCGCGATTGGTGTGGCGCTGACGGTGGGGTTACGCAAAGGCGGAGTTTTGCTGAGTTTATTGGTGCTGCCGCTGTATATCCCGGTATTGATATTTGCTACAGCAGCCATTGATGCGGCTTCAATGTCGCTGCCCATTGATGGCTATCTGGCGATTTTAGGGGCCATGTTGGCAGGGAGCGCGACACTGGCGCCTTTTGCTACCGCCGCTGCATTGAGAGTGAGTGTGCACTAGCAGGGCATGGCAGCAAACTATCAGTAACAAAGGTTTGTAATAAGAAAAGAGTACCGATTTTCAGAAGCTTAAACGCGGTAGCCAACGCCAGTCAGAGCAGATTGTGCGCCGTATCCTGCACCGGTATTGCCCGTCCAATTTTAATGTGAGCAATGAAAAATGTGGAAATGGTTTCATCAATTCGCAAAACCTGAACGGCTCTATCAGCTGTGCGGTCGATTCATTCCGTGGTTGGGCATGGGGGCAGCTATCTGCCTGATTGTCGGCTGGATATGGGGATTTGGTTTCGCACCATCGGATTACCAGCAAGGTAATAGTTTCCGTATCATGTATTTGCATGTTCCGGCGGCGATTTGGTCGATGGGTATTTATATGTCAATGGCTATCGCGGCGTTTGTCGGTTTGGTATGGCAAATGAAAATGTCCGATAACGTGGTCGCTGCCATGGCCCCGGTGGGCGCGGTGTTTACCTTTATTGCCTTGGTCACCGGTTCAGCCTGGGGTAAACCCATGTGGGGAACATGGTGGATCTGGGATGCGCGGCTGACCTCCGAGTTAGTGCTGTTATTCCTCTATCTGGGGGTGATCGCCCTATATAACGCCTTTGAAGACCGTAAGTTGGCTGGGCGAGCTGCCGGTATTTTGGTACTGGTCGGCGTGGTCAATATCCCCATTATTCATTTCTCTGTCGCGTGGTGGAATACCTTGCATCAAGGTTCGACTAACATGCAGCAAAGCATTGATCCGAGTATGCGATCCCCGCTGCGCTGGGCTATTTTGGGTTATCTATTCTTCTTTATCACCCTGACATTAATGCGCCTGCGCAATCTGATTTTGCAGCAAGAGCGCCATCGGCCTTGGGTCGCCGCTTTGTTGCGTAAGGAGCCTCGTGTATGAATCCGGCCTTTAATTCTTGGGCGGCATTTTTTGCCATGGGAGGCTATGCCTTTTATGTCTGGCTGGCGATAGCGGCAACGGTCTTATCGCTGCTTGGCCTATGGATACACACGGTATGGCAGCACAAACAATTATTAGCGGATATTCAACGCCGTGAGGCGAGAGAACAACGTATTCGTCAGGCAAATCAGGCTCAGAATCACCCAGTCAAAAATGCAGCCCGCTCGCAGGAGAAACAATAGTGAACCCACGTAGAAAAAGTCGGCTCTATCTAGCGGTTGTGGTTCTAATCGGTATCGGTTTGACCACCACTCTGGTGCTGTATGCGCTGCGTTCTAATATTGATTTGTTTTATACGCCGGGCGAAATTTTGCAGGGCAAAGGCGAGCGCCATGAGAAGCCGGAAATCGGTCAGCGTTTGCGTATCGGCGGTATGGTGATGCCGGGTTCAGTGAAGCGTGACGACAAAACGTTGGAAATGAGTTTTAAGGTTTATGATGCGCGAGGTGCCGTCACAGTGACTTATACCGGTATTCTACCCGACCTATTCCGCGAGGGGCAGGGGGTGGTGGCGCAAGGGGTATTTGCTGAAGGAAATACCATCAATGCCAAAGAAGTCTTGGCAAAACATGATGAAAAATACACTCCACCGGAAGTCAAAGAGGCGATGAAAGAAAACCATACCCGTCCGGCAGAGGCCTACAACAGCACCGCTGCGCAAGGTAATGCCTCATGATGCCCGAAATTGGTAGTTTCTTGTTATGTCTGGCGTTGGCTATTTCGCTATTGCTGAGTTTGTATCCGCAGTGGGGTGCTGCTCGCCAGGATGCCCGCATGATGGCAACTGGCAGGCCATTGACCTACGGTATGTTTGCCACCATCGCGCTTTCATTTATATGCCTTGTATATGCGTTTGTAGTAAATGATTTCACCGTCTCTTATGTTGCGGCGAACTCAAACTCACATTTGCCGGTCTATTACCGCATTGCGGCAACTTGGGGCGCGCACGAAGGGTCACTGTTGTTGTGGGTATTGCTACTCAGTTGTTGGTCACTGGCGGTGGCACTGTTTAGCCGCTCCATGCCGGATGATGCGGTCGCCCGTGTGTTGTCGGTATTGGGCATGATTACTGGCGGCTTTCTGCTCTTTATTATTCTGACTTCGAATCCGTTCAACCGCACTTTGCCGGATTTCCCGATTGATGGCAATGACTTGAACCCGCTGTTGCAGGATGTCGGGCTGATTTTCCATCCACCTTTGCTTTATATGGGTTACGTCGGTTTCTCGGTGGCATTTGCTTTCGCCATTGCTTCTTTAATGGCCGGAAGGCTCGATAGTGCCTGGGCTCGCTGGTCACGCCCGTGGACTCAGGCCGCATGGGTGTTCCTGACTATGGGGATCGTGCTCGGCTCCGCCTGGGCTTACTATGAACTCGGTTGGGGCGGTTGGTGGTTCTGGGATCCGGTAGAGAATGCTTCATTTATGCCGTGGCTGGCAGGGACGGCGCTGATTCATTCATTGGCCGTCACTGAAAAACGCGGAACATTCAAAGCGTGGACAGTATTGCTGGCAATTACCGCATTTTCTTTATGCTTGATGGGGACATTCCTGGTGCGCTCCGGTGTATTAGTCTCGGTGCACTCTTTCGCCTCTGATCCCGCGCGCGGCATGTTTATTCTGGCCTATTTAGTGATAGTTATTGGCGGCTCTTTGCTGCTGTACGCAGTTAAAGGCGCACAAGTGCGCAGCCGGACTCAGCATGAAGTGTTCTCGCGCGAGACATTCCTGCTGGGTAATAACGTGCTGTTAATTGCTGCTATGTTGGTGGTATTGCTCGGCACATTGCTGCCATTGGTCCACAAACAGCTTGGATTGGGCAGCATCTCCATCGGCGAACCCTTCTTTAATACCATGTTTACCTGGCTGATGGCTCCTATGGCGCTCTTAATGGGGATTGGCCCATTAGTTCGCTGGCGTCGCGATGAGCCGAGCAAGCTTTACAAACGTTTGGGGGGGGGGCGCTGGTGGTCACTTTGCTAATGTCGATATTAGTCCCTTGGTTACTGCAAGATACTATTGCCGGAATGACCGTAGTTGGTCTGATGATGGCTATCTGGGTGATTATCCTGACCGTGATGGAGTTGCACGAGCGCGCTACTCATCGTCATGGTTTCTGGCGTGGTCTGAGCCATCTTTCCCGTAGTCATTGGGGTATGGTGCTGGGGCACCTTGGGGTGGCGGTGACCGTGATCGGTATTGCCTTCAGTCAGAATTATAGTGTCGAACGTGATGTCCGCATGAAAGCCGGTGATAGCATTGATATCCACGATTATCACTTCGTATTCCGCGATGTTCATGACGTTAAAGGGCCAAACTATACCGGCGGTGTGGGCATTATTGATGTCACCCGAAACGGCAAACCTGAAGCGACTTTACATGCAGAAAAACGCTATTACAGTGTGGCTCGCTCGATGATGACGGAAGCCGCCATTGATGGTGGTCTGACGCGTGATTTGTATGCCGCACTGGGTGAAGAGCTGGATGATGGCTCATGGGCGGTGCGCTTGTATTACAAGCCATTCGTCCGTTGGATCTGGTATGGCGGCGTGTTTATGGCTATCGGTGGCATTTTCTGTATGTTTGATCCCCGCTATCGGATGAGCAAAAAGTTAAAACGCAGCGCGGCGACGGAGGCTAAATAATGAAATCTCAATCTTCATTCAATAAGCTGATGTTCATTCCACTGGTGCTGTTTTTGCTGCTGGTACTGGCTTTTCTGGTGCAATTGACCCGCAATGCTAATGGCGATGATCCCACCATGCTGGAGTCAGCGCTGATTGGCAAACCGGTACCGGCTTTTAAACTGGAATCCCTTGAGCAACCGGGGAAAACTTTCGATCAAGCGGTATTGCATGACGGCAAACCCATGTTACTCAATGTGTGGGCGACCTGGTGCCCGACTTGCCGCGCCGAGCATGAATATCTGAATAAGCTGGCGGCGCAGGGTATTCGTGTGGTGGGGTTGAACTATAAAGATGATCGCGCCAAAGCGGTGCAGTGGCTTAATTCGCTGGGTAATCCTTATGCGCTGAGTTTGTATGATGGCGATGGCATGTTGGGGCTGGATCTGGGGGTTTATGGCGCGCCGGAAACTTTCTTGATCGACGGTCAGGGCATTATTCGCTATCGCCATGCCGGTGATCTTAATGATCGCGTCTGGCAGCAGGAAATCCTGCCACTGTATAAAAAGTATCAGGGGGGCGCATGAGATTATTCAGTCTGGCACTGGGCCTGATATTGGGCTGGAGTATTTTTGCGACCAATGTTTTTGCAGCCATTGATACTTACACCTTTAGCTCAGTGGAGCAGGAACAGCAGTATCGTGAGTTAACCGAGCAATTGCGTTGCCCTAAATGTCAAAACAACAGCATTGCTGATTCCAATGCCATCATTGCCGCCGATATGCGCGGCAAGGTGTACGAATTGCAGCAACAGGGTAATTCTAAACAACAAATTATTGATTATATGGTGGCCCGATACGGTAATTTCGTCACTTATGAGCCACCGGTGACGGCAGCAACTTTGATTTTGTGGGTCGGCCCGGCCATGTTTGTTCTGATTGGTGCGGTGATAGTGGTGTTACGCGCCCGGCGGCGGGTGGAAAAAGAGGCCGCGCTTTCACCGCAGGAGCAGCAGCGGTTAGACACTCTGCTGGCTGAACAAAAACAACCTTCGGCTTCACACAAAAAGACGAACAGGAAACAACCATAATGGTTTTTTGGCTGATAGTGATTATTTTGCTGGCGGTCGCGGGTGCCTTGTTGGTCATTCCGGCGCTGCGACAAGAGAGCAATTCATCGGTAACTACCCGAGATGAGCTAAATAAGGCGATTTATCAAGACCGATTATCTGAATTGGCAGCAGATGAAGCCCAGGGCGTAGTGGAACAGCGGCCTGAATTAATTCAGGAATTACAGCAAAATCTGCTGACCGATATCCCACAAGAATCCACTGAAAATGCCAGCCCCATCAACCGCTGGGTTTTACTGCCGGGCGTGGTGATTCTGGTGGTGGTGTCGGTCGGACTATATTTGAAAACCGGCGGTTTGGTACAAGTGCAGGCGTGGCATCAGGTTGAAGCTCAGATGCCAGAGTTACGCGCCAGAGTTGCCAATGAACGGGCTGAACCTCTGACTATGGAGGAAGTCGCTCGTTTAGGGCTGGGATTGCGTACCTCGTTGCAACAAGATAGCGGCAACGTCAATGATTGGATGATGCTCGGCAGAGTGGGCATGGCACTGAATAATGCTACCACCGCCACGCAAGCTTTTGCTAAAGCTTACCAACTAGCGCCCGATAATGATGACGTAAGGCTGGGCTATGCTGAAGTGCTGACTCGTTCCAATGATCCGCAAGATAATCAGCTGGCAACCAAGATGTTACGTACTATGGTTGGGCAGGATCACACCAACTTACGTGCCATGAGCTTGTTAGCTTTTAATGCTTTTGAGCAGGGTGATTTCAAACAAGCCATTGGTGCATGGGAAGTTATGCTAAAATTGCTGCCTGCTGGTGATTCTCGCGTCGAAGTGATAAAACGCAGTATTGCGCAAGCGAAATCACAGGCAGGGCAGGAAACAGCTACACTGGGAATAGAGATCTCGTTGTCACCAGAGGCTGCCCAGAAATTACCCCAGCAAGGGGCGCTGATTATCTCGGTAACGGATGGCGCAAACCCGATCCCCGTTGCGGTAAAACAGTTACCTTTGAGCCGATTCCCGCTATCCGTGACACTGGATGATAGCAATGCAATGATGCCGGAGCGTTTGCTCTCCTCATTGCAACAGGTGAAAGTGCGTGCGCGTATTTCACTGGATGGCACTGCTAATTCGCAGCCAGGTGATTGGTTTGGTGAAAGCGGTGTGCAGGATTTTGGCACGAAAGGGCAGCCCCAAACTATTCATGTTCAGATAAACAAACAGATCCCTTAAATATAAGGGGCTGGAAAGAATTTCATGGAGAAAGATATGAACTACCGCCTGATTGGACTGGCTTTTGCAACCGTATTGTTAATAGGCTGCGCCAATAGCTCGCCGGATCAAATGGAGCAGGGCCGCTCAGATCCGCTGGAAGGTTTTAACCGGGCAATGTTCAATTTTAACTATGAGGTTCTTGACCCTTATGTGGTGCGCCCGGTCGCTGTTGTTTGGCGCGATTATGTACCGCAACCTGCGCGTAATGGGATGAGTAACTTCCTGGGTAACCTTGAAGAGCCAGCCAGCATGGTCAACAGCTTCCTGGTCGGTGACCCGTACAACGCCATGAAGCATTTTAACCGCTTCTTCCTCAACACTATTTTGGGGATGGGGGGGTTAATAGATGTGGCCGGTATGGCGAATCCAAAACTGGCAAAAAAAGTGCCGAACCGCTTTGGTAGCACGCTGGGGCACTATAATGTCGGCTATGGTCCTTACGTTGTATTACCGGGCTATGGCAGCTTCACGATCCGCGAAGATGGTGGCAATGCAGCTGATTACGTTTATCCGGTGCTGAGTTATCTGACTTTCTGGATGTCGGCCGGCAAATGGATGTTGGATGGTGTTGAAACCCGTGCCCAGCTATTGGATTCAGATGGCTTGCTACGTAACTCTTCCGACCCGTATCTGATGGTGCGCGAAGCATACTTCCAACGGAATGATTTCCTGGCGAACGGTGGACAATTGAAGCCAGAAGCTAACTCGAATGCTCAGGCTATTGAGGGTGATTTGGAAAGTATCGATTCACCTAACTGATAGATATGCTATCTCGACAAATAAAAAAGCGCCGCGAGGCGCTTGAGGTTAATGGCAAAGTGCCCGTGTCGGTGAAAACAGGCAGATCGTAAAGACGCCGTAAACCCCTCCCTGGGGGCTCGAGCCGCGCCGTCCGTGGCGCGGACGCTTTACTCTTCTACCTGCCTTCACCTTGTAAGATCGAGTTCTCGAGGTTTGTCAGCAGTCTGAAGCGCCGCGAGGCGCTTTTTTGCTGCTGCTGTATCTACGTAGCTGAAGGGTGTATACTCATTGTAGATACATAAAGTGAAGGGTGTGATTATGCGAGCTCAAGCCACATTACAAAAATGGGGCAATAGTGTTGCCTTGCGGTTGTCGGGTAATCTTAAAACTATCCCTAATTTTGAGGTTGGTGACACTGTTGATATCGATATCAGCGAACAAGGATTAGTGATTCAAAAAGTCGTCAAAAAGCCATTGACCGAAGAAAGCCTGCTTGCCGGACTTAGCGCTTACACGGCACATGCTGATGAACTTACACATCCCACGGAGAGGGAGCTTGATTACTAATGTATATACCAAAGCGAGGCGATATTTGTTGGTTGGATTTTGAACCAACGAAAGGGAAAGAGATTGGCAAATATCGTCCTGCTCTTATTCTTTCACATGAAACATATAACCGCTTAACCGGATTGGTGATGTGTTGCCCTGTGAGTAGCAGTGTCCGTGGCTCACCTACCGAAGTTCCGGTTACCAACCTTGATGCGCCTTGTGTTGTGGCAACGACCCTAATCCAAACTTTTGACTGGCGTCAGCATAAGGCTAAATTTCTGATTGAATCAGAATCGGGTTTATATAATGAGGTGCTAGCGAGACTTATCCCGCTTATTGGCGGTGAACATCTGCTCTCTTCTCAGGGATTGAATAAATAAAAAAGCGCCGCGAGGCGCCTGAGCTTAATGACAAAGTACCCGTGTCGGTGAAAACAGGCAGATCGTAAAGACGCCGTAAACCCCTCCTTGGCGCGGACGCTTTACTCTTCTACCTGCCTTCACCTTGCAAGATCGAGTTCTCGAGGTTTGTCAGCAGTCTGAAAGCGCCGCGAGGCGCTTTTTTGTGGGCAGCTATTGTTAGGAAAACAACGTTGCTAATAATGGCTATCAGAAGGCGTAGTTGAAGTTCACGCCATACAGCAGTGCGGTACCCTTAGAGTCAAACTCATAAGTTGTTCCACCCAATGCTGTTGGTGTTTTTTCCGTAATATGCACGTTCTGGCCATGCATATAGGAAATACCGACATCAACAGATGCATCTTTGTTGAAAGCGTAAGTGGTACCGGCGCTTATCCAGAAACGGTCTTGGTCTGGAATCGAGATAGTGCGGTTATCGGCCGGAACCGGGCTGTCATCGAAAGCAATACCGGTGCGGAAGGTCCAGTTATCATCATAATAATAGGTGGTACCCAGCGCGATACGGTAAGCATCGTGGAAGCCTTCTTGCTTCTCAAACAGCGTGTTACCGTTGGTTCCGGTGGCTTTCAACTCTTTGAACTGGCTCCAACTGGTGTAGGCCAAGCTGTAGTGAATTGCCCATTGTGGTGCCACTTTATTATAGCCGGACACTTCCCACACTTCTGGCAAGTTCAGAGTCAGGGCACCTGGAATCACCGCGCCACCAGTACCACCTGGCGGTGGTAATTGGCTACTGAAGTCACCATCAAAGTCGATTTTCACTTTTGAACGGTAGGTGAAGCTGTAACGGTTTTCTTTATCCACTTCATACAGCACGCCGGCATTCCAGCCATAGCCCCATTTGGTGCCTTCCATTCGGGTGACTTCAGTACTGTAAGGTAATCGTCCACCACCAGCTTCACCCAGATGGCGCACAATTTTGGCATCGGCATAAACGGCATTAAAGCCCAGACCAAAGCTAAAGTTTTCATTCAGGCGATAAGCACCGCTTAAATTGAGGTTTGCGGTTTTCAGGTCAGTTTGCCCCCCCCAGAGAACCGGCAACATAATCATCATTAAATTCAGTGGCCAAACCGTAGTTTGAAGTACCGGAAGCCCCTATCGCCCATTGCTCATTCAGCGGCATAATAAAGTGGATATTTGGGATCCACTCGGATGGCGCGATGTTTTTGGCGCTGGTACTTCTGCCCGATAGGGGGGATGTGCCACTGATATCAACGTTTGGATCGACATACACAAAGCCGCCAGAGAAAGAAGGGCGGTCGAATAAGGTCATTGCGGCGGGGTTGCGGCTACCAACAGAAGCATTGTCAGCAACAGCGCCTTCACCAGAGAAAGAGCGGCCCAATGCAGCTGCTGAATATTCATTCAGCTGAAAACCGGCCGCAGAAACGTTTGAAGAAATTATTGCCACTGCAGCTGCCAGAGCTGATCGGGTAAACAGGTTTTTCTGGTTCATGACCAAAACCTCATTGTTTTAATTAATGTTACATACCGTAACAAGAGAATGCGGGATTGTAGGGTCCGTTATCGGTCAGACAAAGCAGACCAGTGGCTGAAGTATAGGTCTGACCAGCGATGGTGTTGCAAGTATGTTTTTACATTTGGCCGAATTTGATTGCAAAAAATAGACGCAGTTAACAAAAAACTCACAAATTCATAGCAATTATTACATTATTGATGATTGAACAAACAATTTGAGTGTGATTTCCGTCACTTAATAGGCCTATAAACAGTAAGTTCTAGTGCCAGATGACTGACGGTAGTAAAATAGCGTCAGAGAAAATATTTTTTTGCACTATGTCTTATTTGTTTGCGCCAATTGTTATTTGCGCTATCTGATAGGCAATTTGCACCTATTTTGAAATGTCCGTTGAGGAGAATTGAAGATGTCAGATGCAACTGTTGGATCAACAAACAACCGCTGTAGCGCGGAAGAAACTGCAGCCTGCTGCTGTATAGATGTAGGCACTATCATGGACAATACCGATTGCACCGCTTCTTATAGCTGTGTATTCGATAATCGTGTAGAAGCTGAAGCTATGCTGAAAACGCTAACTGAAAAAGCGCGTGCTGTTGAATCTGAGCCTTGCCTAATTGAGCATAAGCTGGAAGAAACTGATGGTGGCGTGCGTTTAACCGTTGATTTCACTTTTGCCTGCCAGGCTGAAACCATGATTTTTCAGTTAGGTCTGCGTTAATCCGCACTTACTCAGTTCAGCCGAATACCTAAAAACGCGGAGCTTTTGGCTTCGCGTTTGTTTTTGGATGATTTACCTTCTGAATTCATCTCGTTTGATATATTACTTCCAGGTAAGTTGTTAGTCCGTCAGTTCTCCTCACTTCCCATTTTTAGTCTGAAAAGTTGCTCCTGCTCTCACTTTCCTGTTCTATAGGTTTACCAAATGTAAATATTTGGTTAACAATAATTAGATCAGGTCAGACCTGTTATTTGTTATGCTTTAATCAAAGCCACTTTGACTTATCAGGAGCATTTATGAGTAAGCCATTACCGCTAGTGACGCGCCAGGGCGATCGGATTGCCATAGTCAGCGGCCTGCGAACCCCCTTTGCCAAGCAGGCTACTGCTTATCATGGTGTGCCAGCTGTAGATTTAGGCAAAATTGTGGTCAGTGAATTATTAGCCAGAAGTGGTGTTGCTCCTGAATTGATTGATCAACTGGTATTCGGCCAAGTAGTACAGATGCCAGAAGCGCCAAATATCGCTCGTGAAATAGTATTGGGCACGGGCATGAGTGTGCATACCGACGCTTACAGTGTTTCGCGTGCATGCGCGACCAGCTTTCAGGCGGTGGCGAATGTTGCGGAAAGCATCATTGCTGGCTCCGTGATGGTAGCGATTGCCGGCGGTGCAGATTCCTCTTCTGTTTTGCCCATTGGTGTCAGCAAAGCACTGGCACGGACCTTGGTTGACGTCAATAAAGCCCGAACGTTATCCCAACGATTGAAATTGTTTAGCCGCTTAAAACTGCGCGATTTACTGCCGGTAGCACCTGCGGTTGCCGAGTATTCAACGGGCTTGCGCATGGGGGATACGGCCGAGCAGATGGCAAAAACCTATGGAATTAGCCGTCAGGATCAGGATGCGTTAGCGCTGCGTTCTCACCAAATGGCGGCACAGGCTTGGCAACAAGGGTTATTACACGATGAGGTGATGACGGCTTATATTCCACCTTTTAGTGATGCCATCACTGAAGATAATAATATCCGCAAAGATTCCACAATGGAGCAATATGCCAAATTACGTCCGGCATTTGATCACAAACACGGCAGTGTCACGGCCGCGAACAGCACACCACTGACCGACGGTGCCGCCGCCGTCATGATGATGAGTGAATCAAAAGCGAAGGAATTGGGTCTCCAGCCGTTAGGTTACTTGCGCAGCTTTGCCTTTTCGGCCATTGATGTCTGGCAAGACATGTTATTAGGCCCTTCTTACGCCACACCATTAGCACTCGATCGCGCCGGAATCACCCTGGCAGACTTAACCCTTATCGATATGCATGAAGCATTCGCTGCACAAACACTGGCGAATCTGAAAATGTTTGCCAGTGATAGCTTTGCACGGGAAAAACTGGGGCGTAGTCAGGCGATTGGTGAAGTTGATATGAGTAAATTCAACGTATTAGGTGGCTCTATTGCTTATGGTCATCCCTTTGCGGCAACTGGCGCGCGTATGATTACTCAAACACTGAATGAATTACGTCGCCGCGGTGGGGGATTAGGGTTAACAACCGCATGTGCTGCGGGTGGTTTGGGTGCAGCAATGATTGTGGAGGTGGAGTAATGAGTCAGGAAAATACGCTTAGCAGTGGTGATGAAACGATCCTGGCGGAAGCTGTCGCTCCGGCCCATTCTGTATTCACCCTCAGTGTTCGGCCCGACAATATTGGTATCATTACTGTTGATGTTGTCGGTGATAAAGTGAACACCTTAAAAGCTGAATTCGCAGAACAAATTGCTGAAATACTGCAACAAGCACAGGCCTTGAGCCAATTACAGGGATTAGTGATTATTTCTGGTAAACCGGACTCTTTTATCGCTGGTGCTGATATCACTATGATTGCCGCTTGTCACACTGCGCAGGATGCCCGAATTTTGGCCCAGAAAGGTCAATCCATTCTGGCACAAATCGCGGCATTCCCTGTGCCGGTAGTTGCCGCTATCCACGGTGCTTGTCTTGGTGGTGGTTTGGAACTGGCGCTGGCATGCCATAGCCGAATTTGCTCACAGGATGATAAAACCGTACTCGGCTTGCCAGAGGTGCAATTGGGGCTGCTGCCTGGTTCGGGAGGCACTCAGCGTTTGCCGCGTCTGGTGGGGGTCAGTAAGGCGCTGGATATGATATTAACGGGCAGGCAGGTTCGTGCGCGACAGGCACTTAAAATGGGGCTGGTGGACGATGTAGTACCACAGGACATCTTGCTTGATGTGGCTATTCAGCGGGCAAAAGCCGGTTGGCTTGATAAGCCTGCCTTGCCGTGGCAGGAACGTTTACTCAGTGGCCCGCTAGGTAAGGCACTGTTATTTAACATCGTTCGTAAGAAAACACAGGCAAAGACCAAAGGTCATTATCCTGCGGCAGAGCGTATTATTGATGTAGTACGTAAAGGGTTAGACCACGGCGGCCCTGCGGGTTATGAAGCCGAAGCCAAGGCTTTTGGTGAGTTGGCGATGACCCCTGAGTCAGCCGCATTACGCAGCTTGTTTTTTGCAACCACCTCGCTGAAAAAAGAGAGTGGCGGTAAAGCGCAACCTCGTGCGATCCATCGTGTGGGAGTCTTAGGGGGGGGCTTGATGGGGGGCGGTATTGCTAATGTCACGGCAACCCGTGCGGGGTTGCCGGTACGGATTAAAGATATCAATCCAACCGGAATTAATCAGGCGCTGAAATATACCTGGGATACTTTAGGCAAGCGGGTGCGCAGTAAACGGATGCGTCCGGCTGAGCGGCAACGGCAGATGATGCTGATTTCCGGCAGCACCGATTATTGTGGTTTTGGCAATGTGGATATTGTGGTTGAAGCGGTATTTGAAGATTTATCGTTGAAACAGCAGATGGTGGCAGATATTGAGCATTTCGCGGCTCCTCACACTATTTTTGCCTCTAACACATCATCTCTGCCAATCAGCGACATCGCGGCACAGGCACAGCGGCCGGAGCAGGTCATCGGCCTGCATTACTTTAGTCCGGTGGATAAAATGCCGCTGGTGGAAGTTATTCCACATGCAAAAACGAGCGAAGAAACCATTGCAACCACGGTTGCTTTAGCGCGCAAACAGGGTAAAACAGCGATCGTGGTTGCTGATCGTGCCGGATTCTATGTAAATCGTATTTTGGCTCCGTATATCAATGAAGCAGCCCGCTGCCTATTAGACGGTGAACCTATCGCTTCAGTTGATAAAGCCCTGGTCGATTTTGGCTTCCCGGTTGGCCCGATAACCTTGCTGGATGAAGTGGGAATTGATGTGGGCACCAAAATAATACCTATTCTGGTGGAGAAATTAGGGGCACGTTTTGCCGCACCGCCTTCTTTTGATGTCATCTTGAAGGATGGGCGGAAAGGGCGTAAAAATGGTCGCGGTTTCTACCTTTATCCCGCTAAAAGTAGCGGTTTTAAGTGGAAAAGAAGTCCCGTCAAGCAAGTGGACACTAGCGTGTATACCTTACTGGGTGTCACACCGAAGGCGCATCTTGAATCTGCGGTGATAGCACAGCGCTGCACGATGATGATGCTGAATGAAGCCGCGCGTTGTCTGGATGAATCCATCATTCGTAATCCGCGCGATGGGGATATTGGTGCTGTGTTCGGGATTGGTTTCCCTCCGTTCTTGGGCGGGCCTTTCCGCTATATGGACAGTCTGGGCGCAGATAAAGTGGTAAAAACACTGAATTTACTTGCCCAGCAATATGGCGAGCGTTTTGAGCCTTGCTCATTATTGGTCACGATGGCTGGGCAGCAAAAAAGGTTTTATCCACCTGAAAACAGTTTGGATGAAGCGGCCATTACCGCACATAATTAAGAGTGTGAACAAGATCACCCCCTGCAATTCTAACGGATAAGGTCGCTATACATCGGGGGCTGCCCGCGCTACCTTAAATAGAATCACGTAAAGTGACTATTCGTGCCAAAATGAATGAATTGTCACTCATTGCATAGGTGATAGAGTTTGGATTAAGCTGTTGATATGGTTACTCTGTAACCAATCAAGGTTGGCTGTCGGTGTTACTGGTGTAAAAACAGCCATTTTCTTTACCTTAAGTTTCAGGCAAAATGCCCGGCCGCCATAGAGAGACGGCGCGTTATCGTTATGAAGTTTCTTTGCTCTCAAGCAAAGGTTTCGGCGGTACAGCACGCAAAGCGTTTCTGTATAGCGTTATTTTGTTAACAAAAACGGTGCAATATGCAAGTTTTCATTATGCGTCACGGCGACGCGGCTCTTGACGCAGCCAGTGATGCGCAAAGGCCTCTGACTCTGTGTGGTCAAGATGAATCACGTCAGATCGCGAGCTGGTTAAACGACCAGTCCGTTGATGTTGATAGGGTATTAGTTAGCCCTTATTTACGCGCAGGGCAGACATTGGCAGTAGTGCGTGAAGTGCTGACCCTTCCGGCTGAACAGGAAGTGATGCCAGAATTAACGCCAGGTGGGGATGCTGCTTTTGTTAGTTGCTATTTACAAGCATTGGCAAAAGAAGACTGTGCTGCGGTGCTAGTCATTTCACACTTGCCGCTGGTCGGCTATTTAGTGGCTGAACTTTGTCCGGGGCAATGCCCGCCGATGTTTGCGACGTCGGCCATCGCTTGTGTTGATTTGGATGATGAGACGGGCAAAGGGACTTTTGACTGGCAGGTTAGCCCGACACAGCTTTTAGCTAAAGCCTGTCACGGCTAAGTATCATTTGAGCCAATGATCAATGGGCGCGGCATTACTGTCGCGCTCTTGTTATTTCTACTCTTTGTCATGGGTAGATTGTATGTATACACGCGTTAGCAAAAATGCATCCCACCAGCCAATTCGGCTACTGTTCTAATTCGACTAAAACCAATAATGCCGCCGTGCCACCCCATTCTTTCGGGGCCTGATGAAATGCCAGCACATCTGGATGTTGCGCCAGCCATAGCGGTGTTTGTTGCTTCAGAACATGCTTGCCATGCCCATGCATCACACAGGCACAATGTACATGTTCGCGTTTGCAAGCCGCAATTAATGCTCCCAACTCTTGCTTGGCTTGTTTCTGCGTTAATCCGTGTAAATCCAAAAACATATCGGGTGAGTAATCGCCTCGTCGCAGTTTTTTCACTTCAAAATGGTCAACACCGGGCCGCACATAGCGCGTGGGGCCTTCGGTATCCAACTGCGGTTGGAATTCGTCGGAAAAATAATAACTGGCATCCACTTGTTCTTGCAGCAACCGCTCCGGTGCAATTTTTTTACCCAGTTTGGGTGGCGAGCGATGGACAATCGTGTCTTGTTTTAGCTTCTTTGCTCCGGCTATCGACTCTTTAAATAGCTGTAATTCATCTGTTGTCAGGTGATATTTATTTTTCATTATCTGTTCATCGTTCTTATGCAATTCCCTCAGTTTACCTGTTGAGATTCATCTGTCTAAAGAAATGTAACAGTAGGATTGATGGCTTTAATGTCTATTTCATTATTTGGTTATCATTCAACTGATGTATTGCTGCTGATTTGTGGCGGGCTTCATGGCAAACTAGGGGCATAGATAATGATTTTAAGCCCTAGCTGGAGAATACCTTGGACAAGATTTTCGTCGATGAAGCAGTAAATGAGCTGCACACCATTCAGGATATGTTGCGTTGGGCCGTCAGCCGTTTTAACGCGGCCAATATTTTTTATGGTCACGGTACTGATAATCCGTGGGACGAAGCGGTGCAATTGGTTTTTCCAAGTCTGTTTTTACCGATAGATATTCCAGAAGATATGCGTAGTGCGCGTCTAACATCCAGTGAGCGCCATCGTATTGTCGAGCGAGTTATTCGCCGGGTCAATGAGCGTATTCCAGTTGCTTACCTGACCAATAAAGCCTGGTTCTGTGGCATGGAATATTATGTTGATGAGCGCGTATTGGTGCCTCGCTCACCCATTGGCGAGTTGATTAATAACAATTTTTCTGGGCTGATTCGCCATCAACCTAAGCATATTTTGGATATGTGTACCGGCAGCGGCTGTATTGCTATTGCTTGTGCTTACGCTTTCCCGGAAGCGGAAGTGGATGCTGTCGATATCTCCAATGACGTGTTAGCAGTGACTGAGCACAATATTCAGCAGCACGGCATGGAGCATCAGGTCACGCCGATTCGCTCTGACTTGTTCCGCGATTTACCGCCTATCAAATATGACTTGATTGTCACCAACCCGCCGTATGTTGATGCTGAAGATATGGCTGATTTACCACAGGAGTTCCGCTTCGAGCCTGAACTGGGTCTGGCTGCGGGCAGCGATGGCTTGAAACTGGCCCGCCGCATTCTGGCTTGTGCGCCAGACTTTTTACAAGATGATGGCGTGCTGATTTGTGAAGTGGGCAACAGCATGGTGCATTTGATGGATGAATATCCAGATGTGCCGTTCACTTGGCTGGAGTTTGATAATGGCGGTGATGGCGTCTTTATGCTGACCAAACAGCAACTAATTGATTGTGCGCCACATTTCAGCATGTATCGCGATTAATCATTGACTTTTAAATCTGTCAGGGTGACGAGTATTGCCCTGACAAAGTGCTTATTCGAGAATTCAAGGAGCCGTGATGGCTGGGAACAGTATAGGGCAGTTTTTCCGCGTCACCACTTTTGGTGAATCTCACGGCATCGCCTTGGGATGTATTATAGACGGTGTTCCACCGGGCATTCCTATCACCGAGGCTGATATTCAGTTGGATCTCGACCGACGTCGGCCAGGTACCTCGCGCTACACCACTCAACGCCGTGAACCGGATCAAGTGCGCATTCTGTCTGGCATATTTGAGGGGGTCACCACCGGTACCAGTATCGGCTTGATGATTGAAAATACCGACCAACGTTCGCAAGATTACAGCGCAATTAAAGATGTGTTCCGCCCAGGTCATGCCGACTACACCTATGAGCAGAAATACGGGGTGCGTGATTATCGTGGCGGTGGTCGCTCTTCTGCCCGTGAAACGGCGATGCGTGTTGCAGCCGGTGCTATTGCGAAAAAATATCTGGCGCAGAAATTTGGCGTGCAGGTGCGTGGTTATTTGGCACAAATCGGTGATATCAGTTGTGACGTGGTTGACTGGGATCAAGTTGAACAAAATCCTTTCTTCTGCCCGGATGCCAGCAAATTGGAATCACTGGATGCCCTGATGCGCGAGCTGAAAAAGGCCGGTGACTCTATTGGTGCCAAAATTACCGTGGTGGCAGAACATGTGCCTGTCGGGCTGGGTGAACCGGTATTTGACCGTTTAGATGCTGATTTAGCTCATGCACTGATGAGTATCAATGCGGTGAAAGGGGTGGAAATTGGCGATGGTTTTGCTGTGGTGACCAAACGTGGTAGCGAAAACCGCGATGAAATTACGCCACAAGGTTTCCAAAGTAACCATGCTGGCGGCATTTTAGGTGGCATCAGCAGTGGGCAGCCAGTGGTCGCACATATCGCGTTGAAACCCACCTCCAGTATCACGGTTCCGGGGCAAACTATTAACCGGCAGGGCGAAGCGGTTGAGATGATTACCCGTGGCCGTCATGACCCTTGTGTTGGCATCCGCGCCGTGCCGATTGCCGAAGCGATGATGGCTATCGTGTTAATGGATCACCTACTGCGCCAGCGTGCACAGTGTGGCGATGTGGTTTCAGACGTTCCGCGCTGGTAAGCACAATGAAAAAATGGATAGCGGGCTTATTGGCACTGATTGCCATCAGCCCGGTGATGGCAGCGACGCCATGGCAACAGATTACTCACCCGGTGGCAGGATCTCCGCAGGCAATTGGTGGTTTTGCCAATGGCTGCGTTATTGGTGCGATGCCATTGCCACTTGAGTCAGCCGATTATCAGGTGATGCGCCCGGATCAGCGCCGCTATTTTGGTCATCCGGATTTGTTGAACTTTATTCATCGCCTGAGTGATAAAGCCCAGAAAAATCAGCTTGGTACTGTGTTGATTGGTGATATGGCGATGCCCGCTGGTGGGCGTTTTAGCAGTGGTCATGCCAGCCATCAATCTGGCTTGGATGTGGATATTTGGCTGCAACTGCCGAAGCAGCGTTGGAGCCAGCAGCAATTATTAAAACCACAACCTATTGATTTGGTTGCCGCTGATGGTAAACGCGTGGTGCCAGCATTGTGGCAGCCACAAGTTGAAAACCTGATTAAACTGGCTGCTAATGATAATGAAGTAACACGTATTTTTGTTAATCCGGCGATTAAAAAGCAGCTTTGTTTAGATGCCGGTGCGGATCGTACCTGGCTGCATAAGGTGCGGCCGTGGTTTGGGCATCGCGCCCATATGCATGTGCGTTTGCGTTGCCCAGCCGATAGCCTGGAATGTCTGGACCAAGATACGCCACCACCGGGTGATGGGTGTGGTGCTGAATTGGAAAGTTGGTTCCAGCCTCATCAACCAAGTGCTAAACCGGGCAAAACCTTACCACCACCATTGCCACCTTCCTGTCAGGCTTTGTTGGATAACCATTTCGCTGCGGAATAAATCATGGATTGGTTTACCCTGGGTCCTGCGGTTTTAGGGATATTATTTTTAGTCGCTTTATTGGCCGGATTTATTGATTCTATCGCCGGTGGCGGCGGGTTACTGACCGTTCCGGCACTGCTGGCTGTAGGCTTACCGCCAGCGCAGGTGTTGGCGACCAACAAGCTGCAATCTGTTGGTGGATCATTCTCCGCCAGCCTTTATTTTATTCGCCGAGGGGCGGTTAATCTGAAGGAACAAAAGCTGACCATTGCTCTCACGGTGGTGGGGTCAATGCTGGGTGCTATTTTAGTCCAGCATATGCGGGCCGATATTCTGCGCCAAATCCTACCGCTGCTGGTGATCGGCATTGGGGTCTATTTTCTGGTGACCCCCAAGCTCGGCGAAGTTGACCAGCAACGCCGTTTATCTGCGCTGCCCTTCGCCCTAATAGCTGGCGGTGGGGTAGGTTTTTATGATGGTTTTTTTGGCCCTGGAGCCGGTTCTTTCTATGCTCTGGCTTTTGTGACCTTGTGTGGCTTTAATCTGGCAAAATCCACTGCTCACGCCAAAGTGCTCAATTTCACCTCTAATCTCGGTAGCCTGATTTTCTTTATTGTCGGCGGCAAAGTGGTGTGGAGTATCGGGTTGGTGATGCTGGTGGGGCAAGTCTTGGGCGCGCGTCTGGGGGCCCATATGGTATTGACCAAAGGGCAGAAATTGATTCGCCCAATGATTGTCGTGGTGTCATTCGTCATGAGTTGCAAGCTACTGTATGACAGCCACGGTGCTGAAATTACCGCCTGGCTAGGATTACACGTTTTCGCCTAATAATTTGTTTTGCATAACTGAAAGTATCAAACAGAACAGTGAACTTGAATGCCGCTGCTGATACCGCTCTTACGGACCCAAGCATGACTCATGATTATCAACAATTAATCGATATTTTTAATAGCTGTTTTAGTGATGAATATAATACCCAATTGGTGAAAGGCGATGATGAACCCATCTATCTACCCGCCGATGAACAGTTTTCTTATCATCGGGTGATTTTCGCTCATGGTTATTACGCTAGCGGTATGCATGAAATCTCCCATTGGTGTATTGCCGGTGAAGAGCGCCGCAAATTAGTAGATTTTGGCTATTGGTACTGCCCCGATGGGCGCGATGCATTAACGCAAAGCCAGTTTGAAGTGGTTGAGATCAAGCCGCAGGCACTGGAATGGATGTTTTGCGTGGCAGCCGGTTTCCCGTTCAATGTCAGTTGCGACAATCTGGAAGGTGATTGCGAGCCAGACCGCATCACATTTCAACGAAAAGTGCGCGAACAGGTATTGTGGCATCTGGAAAACGGAATATCCCCACGACCTGCGCGCTTTATTCAGGCGCTACAATCGTTTTACAATACGCCATCATTCGCGGCAGAGCTTTTCCCTTACCCGGAAGATTTAGCTTAGTTTCTGTCTGGCTGTAACACCCATTATTTTGGATAAAAAATATAACCCAATAGATTTCAAGCTGTAGGAAGGTGGCAGCAAAATACAAATTGGTTGTAAACCATTTTGAACAGCGCTTGCGCTGGCCCGCAGGGTGAGCCTCTGATGAAGCTCATAATCCCGATGAGCTGACATAAGTCAGTGATTCGGGTTAACGAATGCAGCCAACACACCTGCGCTTTGAAATATGACGGGTTATTGAGGAAGATTAATGATCGCAGAGTTCGAAACGCACATCCTGGCGCAGATTGATGACATGGTAGAGCACGCCAGTGATGATGATTTATTTGCTGGCGGTTACCTGCGCGGTCATTTGACATTGGCAGTGGCTGAATCTGAAGAGTTCGGTGAGCACACTGCTGAGCAGCTACACGCAAGGGTCCAAACCAGTCTGGATAAAGCCATCAAAGCCGGTGAGCTTTCCCCTCCGGATCAGGCTTTAGTATTGGGGTTGTGGGATCGTTTACTTGAGCAAGCTATCAAATAGCTTCCATTGCTGAAGTCGCAGGGGTTTAGCCAGGTCCGTTACTTGGCCTCACCTCTGCGATTCTAGTGATTTTGACGCCGCAGGAGTGTTAGCTACGTGATCTCCGGTTAAGATAATACCGAAACACGCTGTTGTACCGGCCTGCCTTTCAGTAATTTTCGAATCCAGAATCGGTTAGGATTCAGTGCCGCCAGCGTGGTTGTATCTAATGGCTGCGGTTCGCCAAACATTTGTGCGGCCAGAATCTCTGCCACCAATGGCGCGCTGCACAAACCGCGTGACCCCAAAGCACCTACCATAAATAGCTCTGGCCACACCGGCGCGAGGGGAATGTCTTCGCCATGCTGGATTTTACGCGGCAAATCCTGGTATTGCGCCAGTGTGGCACTGTAATCCGGTACTGCGCCCACCATCGGCAAATGGTCACGAATAGCACAACGCACGCCACAGCGCGCCTGATTATCACTGATATCCACCTGTTGCGGCCAACTGACATCAGGCAGGCAGCGTAACAGGCGATCCCGATTTTCTTGCTGTTCGTCGGCACGAAAATCAGTCGTAACATCACCGCGCTGATAACTGGCACCAATACAGTGATGCTGATTGGCGGGGTTCACTGGTGTTAGGTAACCGTCATAGCACAGCACTTGCCGCAACTGGCTGAGTACCGGCGTGGTGGGAATGTGTGACACCTGCCCGCGCACAGCCGACAGCGGCAGGTGTCGTGTTTGCTCCCATTCGGGTAAGCGGTGGCCGGTGGCCAACACCACCGTGGCATGTTGTCTGCTTGCCAGCGGTTGTTTGTTTGCTGTCGATTGCTTAAATGTGAGCTGCCATTGTCCGTCAATCCGCTCTAGCTGATGCAGTTCATGCTCATAGTTGCAGGTCATACCCTTTTGTTGCGCCAGCGCCATGAGCTCTGTGGTGAGGTCTGATGGGCAAAGCCAACCACCGGCGGGGTAGTGGATACCATCGTGAGCGCAATCTAACCCAGCCAGCGCACTGAGTTGTTCGCGACTCATCGCTGCGGCAAGTGATGCCGGCCAATCGGTTTGCAGCATTTTATCAATCTTGCCACGGCTTTTAGCATCAAAGGCTAACTGGCTGACACCGCACCACTGATGATCAAAGCGGATACCTTGCTCAAGTAATTGAGAGTATTGGCGGCGGGCAAAGGTAAAAGCACTGGTGAAAAAGATTTCCAGTGCATCATTTTTGCCGTTAAGCAGTGGGTAGAGTGCGCCTTGTCGGTTGCCTGATGCACCTTGGGCGGGTAGTGCGTCGGCGCAATAAAGTGTCACTTTGGCGCCACGGCGCAGCAACGCTAGTGCGGTTAAGGCGCTGACAATTCCTCCGCCGATAATGGCGATATCATCACAACGGGTGGCCAATGGCCGGTGATACCAAGGCTCAGATTGGGTATTAAGGCGTTGTGGCAGTATGCCGGTCAGCATCTCACGTTTCTGCCCAAAACCTTTTATTTTAGCGACATCAAACCCTGCTTGTTGCAAGCCACGGCGCACAAATCCTGCCGCCGTAAAAGTGGCGAATGTGCCGCCGGGCCTCGCCATCCGTGCCATGGCATTAAACAGCACATCATTCCACATATCAGGGTTTTTAGCCGGTGCAAAACCATCAAGGAACCACGCGTCCACTTGATTATTCAAGCTGGAATCCAACTGGGGCAGCAAGGTATTCACATCACCAAACCACAGATCCAGCGTGATAGCTCCCTCAGCCAGTAAAATGCGGTGGCATCCGGCCAGCGGCAACGGCCACTGAGCACGGAGTTGTTCGGCAAAACAGGCCAGTTCTGGCCAGCGCTGATGGGCGGCGGCTAAATCAGCAACCTGAAGTGGGTATTTTTCGAAACTAATATAGTGTAAACGTTGCAGTTTAGCTGCGGGATGAAGCTGGCGAAATTGGGCGAAGTCACGCCATAATGTCAGGAAATTCAACCCAGTACCAAAACCAGTTTCGGCAAAAACACAGTTATCACGCGGATGTAGTGCAAAGCGCTCGGGAAAGCCATTTCCCTTGAGAAAAACGTAGTGAGTCTCTTCTAATCCATCTTCATTAGAAAAATAGATGTCACCAAACTGTTCCGATACAGGTGTACCCTGTTCATTCCAGCTTAATGTTGCCGTTTGGATTGGGGGGTGGCTCACGTTGAAAGACTCATATCTCAAGGGGTAGGGCGATTCTAACTATGTGACCCGCTGCGTGCAAATCGTAAAATTATCTGGGTATATTACGCTGATCGGACTTGTTCGGCGTACAACTGTACGCTAAAGTGCGTTGCAAAATCCCGAATGTAAAATAAGTGGAAGAGGTATTGAATGAAGCGTGCAGTCATTACTGGCTTGGGTATTGTATCCAGCATTGGTAATAACCAGCAGGAAGTTCTGGCATCTTTACAGGAAGGCCGCTCTGGCATTACTTTCTCTCAGGAATTTAAAGACGCAGGCATGCGCAGCCATGTATGGGGTGACGTAAAGCTCGCACCTGAGACCATTACAGAAAATATCGACCGTAAAGTGCTGCGCTTTATGAGCGATGCCTCTGTTTATGCTTATCTTTCCATGAAACAGGCCATTGAAGATTCTGGTCTGACGGAAGAACAAGTCTCCAATTTCCGCAGTGGGTTGGTCGTCGGCTCTGGTGGCGGTTCACCACGTAACCAGGTTGCTGGTTCTGATGGCATGCGCGCGAAAGGTTTGCGTGGCGTAGGCCCTTATATGGTGACTAAAGCCATGGCATCCGGTGTCTCCGCGTGTCTGGCTACACCCTTTAAAATCAAAGGCGTAAACTATTCCATCAGTTCCGCTTGTGCGACCTCAGCACACTGTATTGGCCATGCGTTGGAACTGATCCAACTGGGCAAACAGGATGTGGTGTTTGCCGGTGGCGGTGAAGAACTGTGCTGGGAAATGTCCTGCGAGTTCGACGCTATGGGCGCATTGTCTACTAAATACAATGAAACTCCGGCTAAAGCATCCCGTACCTATGATAAAGACCGTGATGGCTTCGTCATTGCTGGCGGCGGCGGCATGGTTGTTGTGGAAGAGTTGGAACATGCGCTGGCGCGTGGCGCACATATCTATGCTGAGATTGTGGGTTACGGTGCAACGTCAGATGGCGCTGATATGGTGGCCCCATCAGGTGAAGGCGCAGTACGTTGCATGAAGATGGCAATGGACGGCGTTGATACACCAATTGACTACATGAACGTACACGGCACTTCTACTCCTGTGGGTGATGTGAAAGAGTTGGGTGCGATCCGCGAAGTATTTGGTGATAACACGCCAGCTATCTCCTCAACCAAAGCCATGACCGGTCACTCTCTGGGTGCTGCCGGTGTGCACGAAGCTATCTTTAGTCTGCTGATGGTTGAGCATGGCTTTATTGCCCCAAGCATTAATATTGAAAATCTGGATGAGCAGGCTGCGGGGATGAATATCGTCACTGAGCCAACCAAACGTGAGCTGAATACTGTTATGTCTAACAGCTTCGGTTTCGGTGGCACCAACGCTACCTTGGTTATGCGTAAATACCAGAAATAAGATCAATCGCAGATATTTCTGCTACATGATCGTTAATAATTAGGCCTGCGAGAGATCGCAGGCTTTTTTATTCGCTATAAAATAAACACAGCTCTCGGAAATAGTCCAATTAACAAAAACACCTATTTTTCGGCTTAATTTTGGCGTTTCTTATAAAAGAGGTCTGGTAGATCACATGTTATTCATAAAAATATCTTATACTCAAGATCTGATAAATATAACACTATAAAAAGTAGGTGATTGAATCGTAAAGTATTCACGCTAATCTTGTCTGTTTTTACTGTGTTTATATTCTTTTAAAGTCAAATTTAGAGCTAAAAAATCCTTGCCTGCTCAAAAACGTTAATTCACAATATTAGAACAATAATTAAACAAATCTATTTTTGCTTTCTAATTTACCAACACAGCAGGGTAGTTTAATGAGCCATAATCAAAGTGATCAGAAGTTTAAGATTGCCGATTTAAATGAGCGCGTCGTTCATGAAATTCTCGAAGTGATAAGTGATGGTATCTGGGACTGGAACGCCAACAATGGATTTGTTTACCGTAATACCGGCTGGTATGAAATGCTGGGATATCCGGCCCATGCTTTTGAGAATACAGTACATACCTGGGAGAAAATTATTCATCCAGATGATTTTGAAAGGGTTATGTTTCAGTTCGATGCTTATATAAATCAACAAGCCGAAAGATATCAGATTGAATACCGTTGCCGAACTCATGATGGTGACTATATCTGGATAGAGGATCGCGGCAAGGTGATTGAACGTAATAGTGATGGCACAGTATCCAGAATGATAGGTGCTCACCGCAATATTCATGACCGAAAGCATCGTCTTGAAAAGTTGGAATTAAAAAATAAATCGTTAGAAGCATTAGTCGAAGAACGAACCGCGGAGTTACGTGAAAGTAATTTTCAACTTCAGCAGCAATTAGATATTAAAAAAATTCTTTCAGAAACCGATGTATTAACCTCTGCTGCGAATCGTTATTTGTTAGAAAAGGTTCTAAAGCATGAATATAACCGTGCTAAGCGTTTTTGCCAGCCACTCTCATTACTTTCACTAGATTTAGATAATTTTAAATCTATTAATGACAAATACGGCCATTTGGTGGGTGACTTAACTCTGACACATATTGTTGATGTCATTAGGAATAGCATTAGAGAGATTGACGTTTTAGGCCGTTGGGGTGGCGATGAATTTATGATTGTCTTGCCTAATACACAAATAACTGAGGCTAAAAGCATCGCTGAGAAAATCAGAAATTTGGTTGAGATCATGCCGGTGGATGGCAATATTCATGTCACAATGAGTCTGGGCGTGGTTGAGTTGGAACAAAACGAATCGCAGGAGCAATTACTCATTCGCGCAGATAAAATGCTCTATAGTGCAAAAGCGGCGGGCAGGAATATAATTATTGGCTGATATTCTTGCCCCGTAATGCTATCGACTTTCGGTATGACTATGGTTGGAGCGCATATTGAGCTGCCGCTTTAGCATGTATCGCCGTGGTATCAAATACCGGCACCTTGGCATCTTGTGCATTTACCAGTAGGGTAATCTCAGTACAACCAAAGATAATCCCTTGTGCGCCTTGCTCCTCTAAATGGCCGATGATACGGCGATATTCCTGACGTGACGTTTCACTGGTAATGCCAAGACATAGCTCTTCATAAATAATGCGATTAATGATTTCGCGGTCCGCACTGTTTGGCGTAATCACGTCAATATCGTGTTTTTCAGTTAAACGCCCAGGGTAGAATTCTTGCTCCATGGTATAGCGGGTGCCGAGTAAACCGATCTTATTGATCCCTTGTTGCTTGATTTGCGCCGCAGTGGCGTCGGCAATATGCAATAAAGGTAATCCACTGGCCGTTTCAATATCATCTGCCACTTTGTGCATGGTGTTGGTGCATACCACCACAACCTCTGCCCCGGCACGCTTTAAGGACAGCGCGGCATCGGATAGCACCTGGCCCGCAGTTTGCCAATCACCTTTGGCCTGTAACTGCTCAATCTCATGGAAATCCACACTGTAGAGAATAATCTTGGCGCTGTGTAATCCGCCTAATTGCTCTTTAACGTATTGGTTGATCATCCGGTAATAGGGGATAGTTGATTCCCAACTCATACCGCCAATAAGGCCCAAAACCTTCATCATTATTATTCCTATCCGTTGTTTATGGCAGGTGAAAGTGTGATTCCGCATGGATACCAAGATAACGGCAGATATACGGTAAGACAATATGAGGTAATGATGGCGAGATAGGATTTTTATTAATACTATATTTATCAATGCAACATTTATCAATGCAACATTTATCAAGGCACTATGGCCTCAGGATAACCGCCGCAGCGGCTATCCTGAATATGGACTAGAACCAGGCTTCCCACATCGCCCCGACGTTGAAAGAGTCAAGACGTGTATCTTCGGTGTCGCTCGTGGTGGCAGTATGTTTGTTATCGACTTCACCACCGGTGACATAGAAGCGCAACATTGGTCTGAAGTCTGCGCCCATCGCGATAGAAATATTCTGGGACAGTGTCAGCTTCCAGCCTTTGTTATCGCCGCCGGTATCATAATCCACCCGCTGATAACCCGCTTCAAGCCAGGTCGAATGAACGTCATTCCAGAAATGCATTGGGCGAATAATCACACCATAGTTACGACGGTTATCCTCATTATGATTACTTCTATCATAATCATGGAATGCGGCGAGGTAGGTCACGGAAGTTTGTGGTGTGAACTTATAGGTTCCCTCAACACTGGTATAAATAGTACGGAGGTCAGCGGTTTTGTTATAAACGCTGTTGTCAGAATTATCTGAATAACGGGTAACCCATTTATTTTCAATGTTTTCACCGGTATGGCTAAGCACTACGGCAGTCTGCCAAGCTTTCAACTTTTCTTCGCTTTCAATAGCTTTAGAATCAAAACCATAGTTGGTAAGCAATTCAAAATTGATCGGCCCCAACTTCACACCATGTATTTTGGAGGTCAGAGCATAATGACCGTTATCACCGGTTCCTGAACCACCAGTACAGGTAATGCGTGATGGATTTGATTGGTCTGCGACAACTTCAGGATTACAGGATTGCACTGCACCAACAGCCGCGGCATCAAGTTGAACACCGCCTAGATCCAGGTTTTTTATCCCGGCACCTTGTCCGTCGTGGGTCATCCAGAAGTAGTCGTTAATACCTTGTTGTGGGCGCTGATGGAAATCGCGACCAGCCCATAAATAAGCATTCGGCTGAGATTCAAATAAGTTAGTCACCCCAGCGTACGCTTTTTTCAGGTTAACTTCATCACCCCAATGGTCAAGCATGACCACCACATCCCATATCGCGCCATTGTCGCCTTTAAAGGCTTTAGAAAGCTGGAACTCCCCGCCGTTGCCTTCATTACCCAAACGACCAATCGCTGAAGAGCCATTATAGGAGCCATCAACACCTACGTATTTTTGGTCACCTGCTTGGAACTGTGCGCCATAGCGCGCATAAGCATTGAATTTTAGACCGTAAGGGATAGCCATATCCGGGCTTGGCGGAATAGAGGCTTTCTCAACGATATCTACGCTTGGTTTTTGAATAGTGGCTGCTTCTATTTTTTCTTTACGTTCTGCCAGTGCTTTTTCTACTGCGTCGGCCACTATTTTATTAAGTTGCTCAGTGGTAATTGTGGTAACTGTTTCTTGTGCCAGTACAGAAATAGGGCAAAGCGCGGCGATAACCGCCATTGCTAATGGAAGTTGTTTGTATATTGTCATCGCTATCTCAATTTAGTATTTTATTATAGTAGGCGATATTATCCCGCCCGAATTTAACAGGATAATAGTGCTATCACCAAAGTAAGGTTGTTTCTATAATTTCATTAGAATAAGTTTTATTTGAATTTTAGGCGTAATAGTCTCTCCGTTTAAGATGGATAATATATACCCGTTATACTTCAAGCTGCATGCAGCGTTGGCTGCGCTCAATAACCCAAATCACTTACAATATAGTAAGCTCATCGGGATTAATGAGCCTCATCCCTGAGGCTCACCCTGCGGGCAGCATAAATGCTGTACAAATCGGTTCCCGACCGATTTGTATCTCGTTTGCCGCCTTCTTGCAACTCGAATTATTTAGGGTCTAATATTTTTAATTTTTAAAAATTAACGCTGATAAAGATGAATAATTTCTTCTGATAATTCACGTGCCAATAAAGAAGTCATTAAATGGTCCTGCGCGTGAACCATAATAAGCGTCATCGGTTGTCTGGCCTCTCCTGCATCTTGTTCAATTAGCTTGGTTTGCATATGGTGCGCCTGACGCGCAAAACCATCAGCTTCCTGTAGCAAACTTTTGGCTTTATCAATGTCGCCTTTGCGTGCAGCTTGTAATGCTTCAAAGCACAGGCTACGTGATTGTCCGGCATTAACAATAATTTCCATTACTGCTTCTTCTAATTCAATCATGATTTATTCCTAAATTAATCAAAACCATTATTTGCCGCGGTAGCCGTAAACCATTCCCCGCTTTTTTTAATTGTTCGTTTCTGGCTGAGTAAGTCTAATTGAATAAAGCCATAACGGTTTTTATAACCATTGCACCAGGACCAGTTATCGATAAATGTCCACATATGGTAGCCAAGGCAATGACAACCTTCACTGATTCCTTTATGTAGCCATTTCAAATGCTCGTAAATAAAGTCTATGCGATATTGATCGTTAATTTTTCCGTCTTGGATAAATCGCTCTTCATTTTCGACCCCCATACCATTTTCAGAAATAAAGCAGCGAGGGTTACCATAATTAAGCCGTAAATTGGTCAAAATATCGTAAATACCAGGTTCATAAATCTCCCAACCGCGATAAGGATTCATTTTACGGCCAGGCATTTCGTAGGCATCAAACAGCCATTCGGGCATAAAAGGTGCTTGTGGGTTTACCGCACTGTCACGGCATTTTACGCGCCGTGGTTGATAGTAATTAATACCCAGCAGATCGATTCTACCCTCAGCAATTAAGGCTTTATCCCCTTGCAGGCGTAGCGGCATTTGGTCGTAATCACACAGTAAATCAATGAGCTCCTGCGGATATTCACCGCGCAATGCTGGATCAAGGAAGCTGCGGTTAAACAAGAGATCAGCACATTCTGCCGCTTGCAGATCAGCAGGGTTCTGCGAGCGTGGGTATGACGGGGTCAGGTTCAGCACGATACCGATTTCCCCCTCATACGAACCAGCGCGATAAGCTCTAACTGCTGTCGCATGTGCCAACACCGTGTGATATGCCACTGTCGCCGCACGTCTGAAATCCACCACATTGGGATAATGGAAGTCATATAGATAGCCACCTTCAACAGGAACAATTGGCTCATTGAAGGTAAACCAATGCTTAACCCGGTCGCCGAACAGTTCAAAGCACACTTCGGCGTAGTGCTGCCAGGCATCAATCACTTCACGGTTTTCCCAACCGCCAATTTCTTGCATCGCCATCGGCATATCAAAGTGAAATAAGGTAATAAAGGGCGTGATACCTTGGGCCAGAAGTTCGTCTATCACATGGTTATAAAAAGTCACTGCCTCAGGATTCACTTCCCCAACGCCATTTGGGATTAATCGCGCCCAACTCAATGATGTGCGGAAGCTGTTGTGATTCAGTTGTTTAAGTAAAGCAATATCCTGTTTCCAATTGCGATAGAACGTAGAGGTATCATTCGGGCCAATCTGTTGGTGAAAGCGCGACGGTTGACTGGCGTACCAGGCATCCCAGGTTGTGGGGCTTTTGCCTCCGCGCAGGCTTTCTCCTTCAGTTTGTAATGCAGAACTGGCGCTGCCCCACCAGAAGTTATCTGGAAATTGGTATTTCATTAATCTGCTCTCTTTATCAGTTGCTACGGACGGTATCTGAAAGTGATGGTGCGTTACCTGAGACTTTTTCCCCTTCAGTTTTGACTAGCGATCGCTCATAAGCACGTAGGAATGGCAGATAGATCAGGGCAGAAACCATCATACATATCAAGCACATCACGACAGGACTAAAGGCCCAGTTTGCCGCCCAGGATGCACCAATCGGAGCCGGTGTTGTCCACGGGGTCAGAGAAACCACTTGAGCAAGCCATCCTAGTTTGGTTGCAGTGTAGGCCAGCACGGCGTTGATCATGGGTACGCAAATGAAAGGTATGAACATTATTGGGTTCATAATGATGGGAGCACCGAACAAAATAGGCTCATTTATATTGAAGAAACTTGGTACTACGCCCAACTTGCCAATGGTACGTAAATGAGTGACTTTGCTGCGTAACAGCAGGAAAGCCAGTGGCAATGTAGAACCTACGCCACCAATCAGTAAGTAGTGATCCCAAAAACCTTGCAGATAGATATGCGGTAAGGTTGCGCCGACGGCCAATGCGGCCTGGTTTGCAGCCAGATTGGTCATCCAGAATGGGCTCATGATGCCGGTAACAATCAGTGAGCCGTGAATACCGGAGAACCAGAAAATCTGGCACAACAATACTGACAGTAACATTGCTGGCAATGAGTCTGATGCAGAAACTAATGGAGCCAGTAAATGCATGATAGCTTCTGGAATGATCATGCCAGTCTGCGATTCAATGAATAAATTGAGTGGATGCAGGGTGGCAATAATGACCAGAACCGGGATTAGAATTTCAAAAGAGCGCGCAACACCGGTTGGCACCTCTTTCGGCAAGCGAATAGTAATATTGTGTTGCTTCAATGCGGCATAAACGCGGGTAGAATAAATAGCGGTAATCAGTGCAGTGAAGATCCCTTGACCAGAAAGGTACTGAGTCGAGATTTTGCCATCGGCAAAGGGGGCTGCAACTAACAAGAATGCCATAAATGCCAATAAACCTGTCATGACCGGATCGAGATTAAACTGCCGACCCAGGCTGGCTCCTACTCCAACCGAAATGAAAAATGTCATGACCCCCATGCTCAGATTGAATGGCAGCATGAGCTGCGCACGGTAGGTCTGAGAAAAGTCCAGCCATGCCCGGGCAAATCCTATGGTGGTATCGGCAGAAAAGGGGGGGAAAATAAACACCAGCATAAATGAGCCGATGATCATGAAAGGCAGTGCTGCGGTAAAGCCATCACGGATAGCAATAACATATTTTTGCTGTCCGAGACGTCCGGCTAGCGGAGTAATAGATTGTTCAATAACAGCAACCATCGATTGATAAAGAGAACTCATTTGAACACCTTCTTAGTGGGTCGCGTTAATGAGCGACAGTGCATAGTCCAGGACTTTATCGCCACGCTGCATTCCGTAATCCATCATATCGATGGGCTGAACAGGAATACCGTGAGCAGCGGCCTTTTCTGAGAGCATACCTAACATGTATTTCACTTGCGGCCCGAGGAGTACGACCTGATAGCGCGGAAACTGGGTATCAAATTCAGATACGCCAAAAGCATCAATCTCAACAGGAATCCCTCTTTCATCGGCAACGACCCGCATTTTCTTAACTAACATGCTGGTGGACATCCCGGCAGAGCAACACAACATAATCTTGAACATCTACAACCATCCTCAAAATATAAAAACGAGATGAAAAACGATTTTGACACTCTATGGAAACCGTTTTCCAATTAGGTAATGCGGCTGTTTCGCGAATGATTGGATATCATACGGAAACCGTTTTCCATCCAAAGTGGATAGAACTGTGATAGCCATCAAAGTCCAGTATATAAAGGGATTATTTATTTGATGGCTATCACAGCTTTGAGGTTTGGATAACTATTTTGAAACGTGATGGAAATTCGGTTTCCATGACAAATGGAAACGACTATACTCAGGAAGCTGCAATAGTTGGGCCGAGCTGTATTTAGGAATGACAGGCAAGGACTAAAGCCTGCCGAGGAGAGAATCATGTCTACAATCAACGATGTATCACGTTTAGCTGGGGTTTCTAAAGCCACAGTCTCACGGGTGTTGAGTGGTTCACGTGGCGTTAAGGAAGCCAGCCGCCTGGCCGTACTGAAAGCGGTCGATGAACTTAATTATCGGCCAAATGTTATCGCACAATCATTATTGAGCCAGTCTACGGGGTGCATTGGTGTTATCTGTGCGCAGGAAAATATAAACCAAACCACCGGTTATCTGTATGCACTTGAAAAACATCTGAGTCAGCATCAAAAGCATCTGCTGCTGCGTTTTGCCAATAACAAAGCTGAAGTTATGCAGGCACTGGATGAATTGACCTGTGGCTTGTGTGATGACGTGCTGATCATTGGTGCCCGTTTCCCGCTTAATCTCGCGGATGAAAGTATTATTCTGGTCGATTGTATGGATGTCGATGCTACTAATAGTATCCATTTTGATCACGCTTTTGCCGCAGAAACCGCCTGTAATTATTTAATAAAACAGGGTAGAAGAAAGATTGCTTTAATAAATCCGGATAGCAGTGGGTATGTGGACGAAGTGCTGTTGGGTTATAAACGAGCATTGGAAAATAACTTTTTGCCTTTCAACCGTGACCTCATCTTCATGGACTCCTCTTCTTCATCAGTGGCGTTACAAGTGCTACTTAATAGCAGTGCGACACTCAATTTTAATGCCTTACTGGTGGCGGATGAGCGGGAAGCTCAAAGCGTTATTCCACAGCTTCAGGCGTTTAATAAATCTGTTCCTGATGACATTATGGTATTTAGCCTGGCCGGGTCATTACATTATCCGGGGGTGCCGACCATTCCTGCGATTGAATATTCTATGGATGCGATGGCGGCAAAAATAGTGGCATGGCTTAATGAGAAAACCAAAAATGTGCTGGGCTCATACGCATTGCGTGGGGATTTAATTATTCCGGATATGCCTGCCAGGAAATAATTTCTATTTAAAATAGCGCTGTGGCAATTTCAGCGCTAAGCAGAGATAAAAACGCCCCCCGCGCTAACACCCAGATTACTCGCAAAAATACCTTAAATAATTCGAGTTGCATAAAGGCGGCAAATGCTGTTCAAATCGGTCGGGAACCGATTTGAACAGCATTTATGCTGCCCGTAGGGTGAGTCTCAGGGGCGAGGCTCATTAATCCCGCTGAGTTGACGCCAGTTAATGATTCGGGTGCGAGAGAGCAGCCAACACACCTGCAACTTGAAGTATGACGGGGATAAAACAATTAGTGGAACTGTGATGTGACTCCGCTTTTACCTCTTTTCTGTGTCTATTATGTCTGTTGTAACAAATCTGTAGCAATTGCATATCTATCGATTCTTATACCCGCAGTGATTGGCTTTGCAGCCCACCCCGCAACGTCAAGCGAGAAGGGGATATACCATCAACTGGATGACGGAGCTTGAGATGATAAAAGTAAAAACGGCGTATACCTTGACCTTATTGGCAATACTCCTTCCGGCTTCACCCCATATTATGGCTCAAGATAAAAGCGATAATTATAAGCTTGAACAGGTTTTGGTCATGAGCCGTCATGGTATACGCGCACCTCTGGTGAATTATGGCGATATGCTTTCCAGTGCAACACCGGACAAATGGCCGCAATGGACGACACCTGGCGGCTATCTGACGCCAAAAGGAGCAGAGCTTGAGGCGATGATGGGCGGGTATTTCCGCGAGTGGCTGGCAGATACTAAGTTATTAAAATCAAAAGGATGCCCAGTAACTACGACGGTATTTACCTACGCCAACAGTTTACCCAGAACCATTGATACCGCGCAGCATTTCTTATTTGGTGCTTTCCCCGGTTGTAATGTGCCCGTAGTCCACCAAAAAGAAATTGGCAAAATGGACCCGGTATTTAATCCAATCATTACCTTGGATATAACTCCCGAGTTTAAAGAGAAGGCATTAGCCTCTATTAATCAACACGCCGGGCCAGGTGGGGTCGAGGGGCTGAATAAGCGCTTACAACCTAATTATGATTTGCTGTCCAAGGTATTGGATTATAAAAACTCACCTGCGTGTTTGATCGATAGAAAATGTGACTGGAGCGCGCAACCGACTGATATTGTGTTAGTACAAAATAAAGAACCGGGCATTACCGGCCCACTAAGATTAGGTACCGGTGCTTCGGATGCTTTCATGTTGCAATATTATGAAGGTTTTCCAGCCAAAGATGTTGCCTGGGGACGCATTCACTCTTCTGAAGAGTGGCGTAAATTAATCGATATTAAAAATCTCTACCATGAAACTTTATTCGGCTCACCCGCTATAGCAGATAATGCTGCCGAGAAGTTGGTTGGTTTTATCAGTTCAGCCCTTGATCCGGTGGGTGAGAAAACGCCAAATGAATTAGCGGCACAAAAAGCCAAATTGGCGGTGTTGGTTGGGCATGACTCCAATATTGCGTCATTATTAGCCGCACTCAAAACGAAAGAATATCAGTTGCCAGATCAGTATGAGAAAACACCCATCAGCGGTAAGGTAGTATTTGAACGTTGGAAAGATATTAAACAGAACAAAGAATTGATGAAGATTGAGTATATCTATTTGTCGACCGAGCAAATCCGTAATAAAACACCACTATCACTTCAAGCTCCGCCAAAACGCGTCACACTGGAAATTAAAGGGTGTCCGATTGATGCTAAAGGATTCTGTTCAATGGATGATTTTAGAAAAGCGATAAAACAAAATACCCAAATCTAGCTTGAGGCCACTGCGGATAAGTTTGGCCAGAAGTAGAGAATAGGGGCTGGCATAAAACGACGGGCTGCGCTAACGTGGCCTTCTTTGTCAGCTCCTGCTATTTGTAGATCTTCTGATGACACTATTCACGACTACCCATCACGCAGCAAAAACTGTTTTCAGGCCTTTTTTGAAAGATCGCTTGCTGCATATTCTGTTGATTTTAGGTATCGGCCTGACCGCATTGATGCCCGCAAAGATTTCGGCCTTCCCACAGTTTATTGACTGGACTACCATTGTCACTTTATTGGGATTAATGCTATTGACGAAAGGCGTCGAGGTGAGTGGTTACTTCGATTTTATCGGTCGGAAGATTATTAATACATTACAGACGGAGCGGCATCTGGCGCTGTTTTTAGTCTTGTCAGCCGCAGTGTTGTCCTCTTTTTTGACCAATGATGTGGCATTGTTTATCATTGTTCCACTGATTTTAACGCTAAAAAAGATATCTGCTTTACCGGTTTCACGCCTGATTATTTTCTCAGCACTGGCGGTGAATGCAGGGTCATTATTAACGCCGATCGGCAATCCACAAAATATTCTGTTATGGAGCCGTTCCGAGCTGTCATTTATTGGTTTTACACTGCAAATGGCTCCGCTGGCGGCAACAATCTTGTTGACCTTGCTGGCCGTGACCTGGTGGCGTTTCCCCGCGCGTAAAATTAGCAAACAAACTTCTAGCCCGGTTTACCCTTATCAATCTCGCTTATTACTCAGCTGTTTGGCGCTGTATGTAATTTTTATTATTTGTGTGGATTTTGGCTGGGCGGGTTACGGGCTATTGGTTGTTTTTGCTGGGTTATTGTTACTGGCACGGCGCGTTTTACTGGCAATAGACTGGAGCTTGATCGTGGTCTTTATGGCGATGTTTATTGATGTGCGCTTACTGACTGAATTACCTGGCTTACAGTCACTCTTCGGTGAAATCAAAACCTTATCTGTGGCTGCGGCTTATATATTGGGCATCGGGTTATCCCAGGTTATCAGTAATGTTCCGGCGACTATTTTATTACTTAATTACCTGCCTTCCAGTGCGTTGGTGGCTTATGCAGTTAATATTGGCGGCTTTGGCTTCGCTTTGGGGTCTATGGCCAATTTAATTGCACTTAGAATGGCGGGTGAACCGGCCATCTGGCTAAAATTCCATGCATATTCACTGCCATTCTTATTCTGGAGTGGGTTGGTCGGCTGGCTATTATTAGTGCTCTGAGATAAGGGCGTCACTTTATTGGCTTAGAGCGAAATAACCTGAGCCAATAAAGTGGTTCAATGCGCTTAGAGAAAAATAGCCAGTAAAAAAGCCATGACAATAATCAGCGCGACAAAGGCCAGTGATGGTTTTTGCAACAAAGGTTGTAATGACTGTGGCAGGGCGGCAATCAGTGGGTTAATCAAAGGTTGAATGGTTTTTTGATCTTCGGCTAAGCGCTGGGCGGCATTCGCCCGGTCTAATCGGGCGGCAAACAAGACATTAATAATGTCGTTTAACTGCGCCTGCGTTAGCGGTGTGGTTGGGCTAGCCTGGAAACGATTCTGACTATAATCAATTAAGAGCTGCTGTTCCTGCGCATCGGCGGGCTGTTTCAGAGCCGTTTGTAGATTAATCAATGTTGGTGCGGTCTGCTGGCTGAGCGCCACTTTGGCCTGTAAAAATTGGCTGAGTATTTGGAAATGGCGCGCGGGCAGCGGGTCATTACTTTTCACTCCCACCATATCAAATAGTGCCTGCCAAATTTTGGCTGGCTGCTCGCCGGTCGCCGCACTGAGTTTTGCTACCAATGATTGAATATGTTGATGTTCCGCAGGCAGCAATGGCCTGTCAGTTATCGTTGTTAACTGAGGCTGTGGAATATTCAGCGTACCGGATTGTAGTAATACCAACACCTGTTGCAACTCAGCATGGCTTAACTGACTTAACACTGTATGACCAAACTGCTGACGGATAAAATCGCTCACCGCCTGGCGGTTATTGCCTTGGGGCAGCAACTCGGTAAGCTGTTGGCGTAGTTGGTGATTGGCATGGTTTTCCTGAACCTGAGACAAGCGAGTTTGCAGTAACTGCTCGGCTGGTTGGAAGTGGCGAGCCAGTAAATCACTGGTACTGCTAAGGGATAAGTCATGGCGCAACCCCGCCCAAATTTCGGCAGATTTTATCGGGCTGAGCGCCATGATCCGCACTATTAGCTTTTCCAGCGTGGTGCGCTGTGCAGGGGTCAAAGCCCGCTCTTCCACTTGGCCCGCAGAGGGCAATTTGGTCGGCGCAACATTGCGATCATTGGCAATAGGAACACCTGGGCCGTTCAACGGTTGCATATAACCAGTCCTTCGCAGTGGAGGCGACAGTGTGGAGGATCTACGGTGACCCGCGGGTTGCAGGTATAATACCTGTAAATGTGCGCGACCCATACCGTCAGATTATGTTTTTGGCTAAATGGCTTTGTAATGAAATGTCACTTTGACTGATTGTTTAGGTTCAACGATTGATAATCTTAATTATGCCGCTAAGATGGGCGCTCAACCTTGAATGGAATTGATTTAACAATTCCAAGGATAATTTATTCGATACAAGGTTGATCATGGATATCGTTGAGTACGGATAGGGTTAAATAGGGATAATGTTTAAACGACAACGCGCCGCAAAGTGGTTCCTCTGCCTGGCTTGCCTGGTCATACTGGTTTGTATGACGCAACGCATTACCAGCTTGCACGCGTTGGAAAAAAGTCTGCTCTTAACATCATCATCATCACAGGTTGTTGCCGAAGAAAACGAGGCCCCAACCCCTTGTGAATTAAGTGCCAAATCCCTGCTGGCATCGCCCCCCGTTCTATTTGAATTAGCTATTTTCTCTCTGGGCTTATTGTTGCTGTTGTTGGTGCCCATCATTCCAACCAGTATGCGGTTCCCTCCGCCCAGAGTCATATCACCCAGCGGTTTGAGGGTGCATTTGCGATTATGCATTTTCCGGGAATAGCACAACAACTCTCTATGTTGTTGTAATTAATCTATTTCTGGAGAAAGACAATGTTCAATTTAAGCAAGGCAGCTTTGTTCTGTCTGTTGCTGCTATGGATGCCCACTCTTTGGGCGGCAGATAGCGGCTGGCTGGTCAGTGGGCAAAATGACCATGCCAAGGTTCGAGTCCGTGCCGAGCCTTCTGCTGGTAATGAAACACGTATGTTACTGAGTGTTCAGTTGGAAAAAGGCTGGAAAACCTATTGGCGCTCGCCGGGAGAAGGGGGCATTGCACCCGCTATTACCTGGTCGCCACCTCTTGAAACCGTAAAATGGTATTGGCCGGTACCGCAACGTTTTGATGTGTCTGGAATTTCTACTCAGGGCTATCATGAGCAGGCCGTCTTGCCAATCGTGATTTCCGGTAAAGTTCCCAAAACACTCAGCGGAACATTAACCCTATCGACATGCAGTAATGTCTGCATTTTGACTGACTACCCATTTAGCCTGGATATGTCTGCGGCAGTTAGCGCTGAAAAGCAGCAGCAGTTTGAACACGATTTTGCCCAAGCGATGGGACAAGTGCCGATTGCCAATGCATTGACTCAACAAATTCAAGCGGGTTTTAGTCAGGGAGAAGTACAAATTCTTGCTCTGCGTGATGACGGCTGGCAGCAGCCAGAACTGTTCTTCGATACCCTTGAAGATGTTGATCTCGGCAACCCCGTCGTCACGGTACAGGGCAATCAATTATCGGTGCGGGTACCCGCTACTGATGGTTGGGGAGAGGGCGTGGGCGATCTGCGTGGCAAGCCTCTGACCTTGGTGATAGCGGATGGTGGGCTGGCGCAAGAGGCCACGGTGACTATCGGGCCAGCGCTGACGTTACCGCAATCCGCCTCCTCGTTTTGGTCGTGGATTCTGATGGCGCTGGCCGGTGGGTTAATCCTTAACATGATGCCCTGTGTGCTGCCGGTATTGGCAATGAAGCTTGGTTCAATTCTGCAAACTGAGCATCAAACCCGCCGTCAGGTACGCTGGCAGTTTCTCGCTTCGTCTGCTGGGATAATCACCTCATTCTGGTTGCTGGCCTTGCTGATGACGGCTTTGCGTCTGGGCAATCATGCGCTTGGCTGGGGGATTCAGTTCCAAAATCCGTGGTTTATCGGTTTTATGGTCTTGGTCACTGCCCTCTTTACCGCCAACCTGTTCGGGTTGTTCGAGATTCAGCTCTCTTCATCGTTGAATACCCGTATAGCCGCCCCACGCATTGAGAAACCGGGCGCACGGGGTATGGCTGGTCACTTTGGGCAAGGCGCTTTAGCGACGTTGCTGGCAACCCCGTGTTCCGCTCCTTTCCTCGGTACAGCCGTCGCTTTTGCGCTGGCAGCCCCTTTGCCTGCGCTGTGGGGGATTTTTACCGCGCTGGGGGTAGGGATGAGTTTGCCGTGGTTGGCCGTCGCCGCCTGGCCGAAACTCGCGTTGTGCCTACCGCGCCCCGGCCGTTGGATGAACCACCTGCGGATTGCAATGGGCGCACTGATGCTGGCGTCCAGCTTGTGGTTACTTAGCTTGATGGTCAGTCATATCGGCCTGCAAACTGTCATTATCATCGCCGCAATAGCTGTGCTGGCACTGCTACTGGCTATTGGCAGACGTTACGGCGCTCGCATTGCCGCGATAGTCAGTTTAATCGCCGTACTGATTGTTGGGGGATTGCTGCTGGTGGGGTCATTAACCGCAGATTTATGGCGCAAACCGCTGCATGACGATATCCGGTGGCAGCCGTTAACCGAAACAGCCATTAAACAGGCATTGGCCGAACATAAACGTGTGTTTGTCGATGTCACCGCCGATTGGTGTGTGACTTGCAAAGTTAACAAGATACACGTGCTGATGCGTGATGATGTGCAACAGGCTTTGCAAGCGCCAGATGTGGTGGTGTTACGCGGAGACTGGACACATCCTTCAGCGGATATCACCGCTTTTTTACGTGAACGTGGCAGTGTTGCCATTCCGTTCAACCAAATTTATGGGCCGCAGCAACCGCAGGGAGTCGTACTGTCTCCGCTGCTGGATCGTGATGTTCTGCTTAAAGTGTTGGCCGATGCGAAAGGAAATGAAAAATGAGAATGTTGACTGTATTACTGTTTGTTATGTTTTCGACCCCTCTATGGGCGGCGGCTCCCTTCACCCCTGAACAGGAAGTTCGCATTAAAGAACTGATCCGTGAAACGCTAATATCTAATCCAGATATTCTGGAGCAATCGGTTAATGCCTGGCAGCAGCGGGCCAATGAAGCACAAGGGCAACAACTGAGTCAGTTTATCGCGGCGAATAAACAAGCCTTGTATCAAGACCCCGGCAGCCCGCGTTTTGGCGCGACCACACCGCAACTGACCTTGGTTTCTTTCACCGACTACAATTGTCCATTCTGTAAAACATTTGACCCCCTGTTGGAAAAGTTAGTCACAGAGTACCCGCAGGTGGCGGTGGTGATAAAACCATTGCCATTCAAAGGGGAAAGCTCGGTGACCAGTGCGCGATTGGCATTGACTCTGTGGCAACAGCACCCGGAACAATGGATGGCTTTTCATCAGCGTTTGATGGCGAAAAAAGGCTTCCACGATGCGGGCAGTATTGCTGCTGCACAGAAAAAAACTGGGGTGACACCGGCGGCGCTAAGTGAGCAAAGTCTGAATGTGCTGCGCTCCAATTTGAAGTTGGCCGACCAACTGGGTATTCAGGGCACCCCCGCCACCTTAATTGGCGACCAGATGGTGCCGGGCGCGATTTCTTATCAGGAATTGGAAGAGATAGTGAAGCAACAACTGGCACAGGCGGGTAAATGAATCGCTTAAAGCGCTGGGGCAAAGAACTGATGGTTCTATTGCTGCTAGTGGTGGTGGTTTCAGTAGCAATGGATTGGTTGCGTCGCCCGCAAGCGCCCGCAAATTGGCCAGATACACCACGGCAAACGCTGGCAGGAAAGGCGGTTTCGTTATCAGAAATGAGTCAGGAAAAACCGCTGCTTATCTATTTCTGGGCGACATGGTGTGGTGTGTGCAAATTCACCACTCCCAGTGTCAATCAGTTGGTGCAAGAGGGTGAAAATGCTCTGACTGTAGCACTGAGGTCAGGAGACTCAGCACAAGTTGAGACTTGGCTCCGTAAAAAAGGTTACCAGTTGCCGGTGATAAATGACCCGCAAGGCGAGTTATCAGCCCAGTGGCAAATTAATGTCACACCGACCGTGGTTATTCTCTATCAAGGCAAAATGGTACAACACACCAGCGGCTGGACCAGCTATTGGGGGATGAAACTGCGCCTGTGGTTGGCGTCCTTCTAACGTAATATTTTCCTCATAATATTTTCTCATAGATAGCCCAGTGCCATTAGGCTGGGCTAGTTTTCTGCCCCGCACTCCCTGATAGCGGTACTTAGTCGGTTTATTCCTTGAGTTATCAATTCTGGGGAGTTGGCGGCAAAATTCAAGCGCAGGGTAAACTCCCCGTAAGCTTCCTGGGTGTGAAAACCACCGCCTTTGGCGAAAGTCACGCCCGCTTGCCACGCCCGCGGCATCAAACGCGAAATCGGTGCATTCTGTGGTAGTTGCAGCCAGATAAATAACCCACCATCAGGTATTTCAAACTGACAATCCGGCGGTAATGTCTGGGTGAGAGCCTCGACCATCACATCACGATGCTGGCGATATAAACGGCAGGCCCGTCGCAGCTGTTTGTCATATCGCCCGACGGTAACGAAGGCATCCAGCGCCCGCTGAATCAGGTTCGAGCTGGTAAAACTATCAACATGTTTTAAACGCGCCAACTGCGTGTAGTGGGGTTGGTCGGCAACCAAATAACCAATACGCATGCTGGGCAACAACATTTTGGAAAAGGTGCTGACATAAATAACCTCGCCCGGTGCCGCCAGTGAGCGCAATGAAGGCAGTTTTTGGCCGCTATAGCGCAAATCCCCGACGTAATCATCTTCAAGAATCGGCACTCCGGCAGCTCGTGCGATGTGTAATAGCTGATGGCGACGGCTTTCACTCAGACAGCGGCCCGTTGGGTTATTAAAATTAGGGATGCAATAAATAAGTTTGGGTTGATGCTTAACCAATAGCGCAGGCAGCGTATCTAATTGCATGCCCTGCTGATCACTGGGAAGCGCAACAACATTCACTTTATGTAGGCGAAACAGGGCAATTGCTTCGGCATAAGTAGGTTCTTCTACCAACACGGTATCACCTGGGGCCAATAATGATTGGCTCACCAAACTGATGGCGTGTTGCGAACCATTGGTTATTAGCAATTGCTCTGGGCGTGTCGCGATTCCCTGTGCAGAAAGAATGCGGCTCAGGGTATCGCGCAGCGGGTAATAACCGCAGTAATCGCCGTAACTGAATGCCTCCTCAGCATGGCGTCGCAATATCGATTGTAAAATCTGACGGAATTCATCCAGTGGAAAAATCTTTGGGCTGCCAATGCCCGCGGCGAAATTGATGGTGTCTGGGGGGAGGGGAATATCAGCATAACCGTCCAGCCGTGAAGTCACGGTGGTAAAACGGTCGAGTGGGAATTCCCCTGGTAACAGCGGTTGTGGCTGACTTGGTGGTGGCGGGAGATGGCGAACATAGGCACCGCTGCCGCGTCGTTGTTGCAAAAAACCTTTAGCTGCCAACTCGGCGTAGGCGTTATCTACCGTTAGGCGGCTGACGGACAATTCTGTTGCCAAAGTACGTGTTGACGGCAATTTATCCCCATCAGCAAATACGCCACTGAGAATAGCCCGCCGCAGTGCTTCTTCAATTTGCAGATACAGCGGAATGTCTTGTTGGCGATCTAAAGGAATATGCATGTGATAATGCCAAAAGTGGCTCAAGCTAGAAATGATACTTTTACTATACCCAATGCTAACAAGGCTTCAAGCAAGAAAAAGTGGCCTGCATCAATCAGGAGGGAAGTGGCTCTGGTGGCAAAAAAAGGGCGGAGTAAAATTGCCTTAAATTAAGCAATGTCGTCAATCTAATGAGGCTGTTATGGCAATGCCGGCAGGATTACCCCCATCTATAATTCGTCCTCCGCTGGTGGGAAGCGGTTTCTTGACCGGTAAACGGCAAGGGTATGTGCTGGCTCTTATCAGTGCCATGTTATTGGGTTTTACCGGGATTATTATCCGCATTCTCACTGCGCATTATCATTTGCCGACTTCAGTCTTAGCTTTCTGGCGGGCAGGGTTGGTCGCAGCCGTTCTGTTACCTATTTTATTAGTGATCAAGCCTGAGTGGGCCAAATTACGCCGCGATCAGGTCAAATTCTATTTGGCTTATGGTCTACTGCTGGCGGTATTTAATGGCTTATGGACAGAATCTGTGGCGTTAAACGGCGCATCGATATCCACCATTTTGGTGTATTGCTCGGTGGGGTTTACCGTTTTTCTGGGCTGGGTTTTTTATAACGAATATATGGGCTGGCGTGAGTTTTTCGTTATCGTTATTAGCATGGTGGGCTGTTTTCTGGTCAGTGATGGGGTGAATATCACGGCGGCAGATTTTAATTTTGTGGGTTTATTCATTGGACTGGCGTCGGGAATTGGTTACAGCTTTTATACTCTGGCCGGGCGAATTGCCACGGATCGCCGTTATCCCGTGTGGAATACCATTTTATATGTGTTTGGACTCTCCGCTGTGTATCAGTTGATATTTAATCAACTGTTGTTGTGGTTCCCGATACAGGGGTTACAGCAGATGGTGGGAAATCTGTTCTTTTTATCCATCGGGACAGAAGGTGTTCAATGGTCTGGCTGGTGGCTATTGCTGATTCTGGCCGCTGGCCCGACATTACTGGGCTTTGGTTTGTTTAATCTGAGTTTGAAAACGCTTCCGCTGGCAATCGCCAGTTTAATACTCACCCTGGAATTGGTATTCACCGCTGTAATTGCTTATTTTCTATTGGATGAAATCTTATCGGCTTCGCAATTACTGGGCAGTGCATTGGTTTTATTGGGCGTATTAATGCTGCATAGAAAAGATAATACTCAGGGTGAGATAGCAACACCGAGTAATAGTGCTATCTCACCCTGAGAGCCTTTATTGCGCGGTTTTTCGACGTAATGGTGTGCGCAGACGTTGAGCCAATATCACCCCCGCGAGCGTAATTCCGCCGCCAATCAGATGGTAGCTGTGCAACTGTTCATGCAGGAAAGTTACGGCAATAATGGCGGTAAACACTGGCGTCAGGTTCATAAATATCGACGCGGTGTTTGCTCCCAGTCGCATGACGCCGTGAATCCATAAATAAGGCGCAATAATAGAAGCAGGAATGCCGGCAAATAATACCAGCGGAATATTCTGTGCCGTTAATTGAACATCCGCGGCTAACAGGAAGTTCGGTAATAACAGCACCACACCAAAGACAATTTGTATATATAGGGATTGCCAGTTAGGTAATTGAATCGCCCAGCGCTTGGTTAATACCCCGTAGAGAGCATAGGATGCCGAGGCACCGAACATCATTAATTCACCTTTGCCGATGCCATGTTGCAGCAATTGCGCCGGGTTACCCGCGCTGACCAACCACACCAAACCCCCTAATGACAATACACTGCCCAGCGCAATCCCGACGGTAGGTGCCACACGCAGCACCACAATGCTAATAAGCACGGTTAATAATGGAATTAACGAACTGAGTATTCCCATAAACAGGGCGCTGACACTGTGGGCGGCGTAATAAGCCAGGCTTTGGTACAACACCATCCCCAATAACCCCAGAATCATCAGTTTCCACCAATAAACGCGGATTGCCTGCCAGTTGCGGATAACGCCCATCAGCAAAAATGGCGTTAGGGTCAGTAATGCCAGTACCCAGCGATAGAAAGAGATGGCAGCCGGATCAATAGCGGTGGCGGAGACCTTGCTGACCACGGCATTGATTGACCAGATAATCACCGCGAATAAGGGGAATAACACATTCATAAACATAATTCTCATTGAGATACTAATGCGGTGCAGTGTAACGCTGTCTGATTTATCCTATATACTGATAATCAGACAATCGTTGCTGTGATTAAGACAATTTACCCGTCATATTGCAGTTGCATGTGCGGCAGGTTCCCTGCAACTCGAATTATTTAGGGTATAAATGATGATAAAACCTAATCTTCCGATGGTTGCCGACACCGCGCCGCAGAATCTCTCTTTCCGCTGCGAGATATACAATGCTAATACTGAATTTCTGCCCCATACCCATTCCTATGGGCAATTGATCTGTGTTAAATCGGGTGTACTGGCCATGAGCATTGGTGGGCAGCGCTTTCTGGCTCCGCCTGAATTCAGTGTCTGGATCCCCGCCGGAGTCGAGCATTCCAGTTATAACCGTAAATCAATGCATTTTCGCGCTATTGATATCGCGTTAGAACACTGCAAAGAGTTACCCACGTCAGCTTGTCTGATTAATGTCAGCCCGATTTTTAATACCATCGTGGAGGATTGCTTCGCTCGTGGTTTATTAATGCCGGAAAGTGAACAAGATTTGCGCTTAAGTCTGGTGCTGATTGATCAGCTCAGAGTCTCACCGGTGCAGTGTACCTATTTGCCGACCTCACAAGATAAGTTGCTGTCGCCCATTTTGGCGGCGCTGGAACGCTGTCCATCAGACAATACCTCGCTGGCAGTTTGGGCCAAACGGGTCTATACCACTGAACGAACGTTATCACGCCGTTGCCAGCAAGAGTTAGGCATGGCTTTTAGTGAATGGCGGCAACGTTTGCGTTTTTTACATGCAATTTCGCTACTCGAACAGGGGAGAACGGTGCAAAGTGTGGCACTTGATGTGGGCTATAGTTCAGCGTCAGCTTTTATTACCATGTTCCAGCAAATTTCGGGGACGACACCGGAGCGTTTTCGTCGCACCAATCCCCTTCCTCCTTGAAGCCGCAGGGGTGTTGGCTATACGCTTACGCACTCGAATCACTGACTTGAGTCAGCTCATCGGGGTTTATTCGCTTGTCGCCTACCTGCAACTCCAACCATTTTGGGGATATACTAAGCGCCCTGTTTTTCATCTGTAGGGCAGTAAGCTGCCGGAGAACAAAGTGAAAATTCTTGTTGATGAGAATATGCCATACGCCGATGCGCTATTTCAGCGGTTAGGTGATGTGCAGGCAGTGCCGGGGCGGCCAATCCCCCTTGATGCGCTGGCTGGTGCAGATGCGTTGATGGTGCGCTCGGTTACCAAAGTGAATGAGGCGCTGTTGCAAGGCACGTCAATTCGTTTTGTCGGCACAGCGACTGCGGGCACTGATCATGTCGATGATAACTGGCTGCAACAGCAGGGCATCGGTTTCTCCGCCGCCCCCGGCTGTAATGCTATTGCCGTGGTGGAATATGTTTTTTCTGCGCTGATGATGATGGCCGAACGCGATGGCTTCCAACTGCGTGATAAAACAGTTGGTATCATTGGTGTGGGTAATGTGGGTTCACGGCTGAATGCTCGCCTGCAAGCTCTCGGGGTGCGGACTCTTCTGTGTGACCCACCACGCGCGGATCGCGGTGATAACGAAAGATTCTGGCCACTGGAAAAGCTGGTACGCGAGGCTGATGTTCTCACCTTCCATACACCGCTGAATAAAAACGGCCCCTACCAAAGCTTGTACATGGCAGATGATGAGCTGCTGGCTGCTTTACCCGATGGCCGCATTCTGATTAATGCCTGCCGCGGTGCGGTGGTTGATAACAGCGCATTGCTCCGTGCGCTGGAAAAGGGCAAAAAGCTCAGTGTGGTGCTGGATGTGTGGGAGCCAGAGCCAGAGTTATCTCTGCCGCTATTGGCCCGTGTTGATATCGGGACACCCCATATCGCCGGATACACATTGGAGGGTAAAGCGCGCGGTACAACTCAAGTGTTTGAAGCATTCAGTCAATATTTGGGCCAGCCACAATCCGTCGAGCTTGCCAGCTTATTGCCACAGCCCGAATTCAGCCAGTTACGACTAAATGGTGAGTTAGACGAAGGCAAATTAAAACGATTGATGCACTTGGTGTATGATGTGCGCCGCGATGATGCGCCGTTACGGCGTGTGGCTGATCAGTCGGGCGAATTTGACCGCCTGCGCAAGCACTATCAAGAGCGGCGCGAATGGTCATCACTGTGTGTGCAGTGCGATGATGCTGCCAGCGCTGAGTTGTTGCAAAAGTTAGGGTTTAGCACTCAATTACTCTAAGCCGCTCTATAGATTAATCATGATGGAATATCAGGCGGTATTTTACTGCCTCAGACTGCTGACAAAGTTGATAAAGTTGATAAAGTTGATAAGCGGGGAAATGTGCCGAATGGGTCGTAACGGCGTGAGCCGTCGGAGCGCCCATTGGTGCAGTCGCCCCGCCAGTCTCGGTGTGGCAAACCTCGACGACTCGATATTGTAAGGTGAAGACAGGTAGAAGAGTAAAGCGTCCGCGCCACGGATGGCGCGGCTCGAGCCCCCAGGGAAGGGTTTACGGCGTCTTTACGATCTGCCTGTTTTCACCGCTACGGGCACTTTGTCATTAACCTCAGGCAGTATTTTACCGCCTTTGTCTTTGTATAAATCCTTGTAATTTAATGAACGTTAGTGGAGAAAACCAACATGTCTGACGGCTGGAATATAGCTCTGTTAGGAGCAACGGGCGCAGTAGGTGAAGCTTTGCTGGAGCTGTTAAATGAGCGCCAGTTCCCGGTTGGTGAATTGTATCCTCTGGCCAGCGAGCGCAGTGCTGGTGCGACTGTGCGCTTTAACGGTAAAAGTGTGCTGGTTGAAAATGCCGCAGAATTTGACTGGTCACAGGCGCAACTGGCTTTCTTTGTCGCTGGCCGTGAAGCCTCACAGCAATATGCTGAAGAAGCGGCCAACGCCGGTTGTTTGGTTATCGACAGCAGTGGCTTGTTTGCCATGGAACAAGATGTCCCGCTGGTGGTGCCAAGTGTGAATCCTCAAGTGCTGGCGGAGTACCGCAACCGTAATATTATTGCAGTTGCCGATAGCCTGACCAGCCAGTTATTGACAGCAATTAAGCCGCTGACCGAGCAGGCCGGTTTGTCCCGTTTGCATGTTATCGCGCTGATTTCTGCTTCCGCTCACGGTAAAGTCGCAGTGGATGATCTCGCCGGGCAAAGCGCTAAGCTGTTAAATGGTATTCCTGCGGAGCCAGGTGTTTTCGCTAAGCAATTGGCATTTAACGTTTTACCGCTGCTGGCTGATGAAGAAGGTAGCGTACGTGAAGAACGCCGTTTAGTGGATCAGGTACGTAAAGTCTTACAAGACGAAGGGTTACCTATCTCCGTGAGCTGTATCCAGTCGCCAGTATTCTATGGTCAGGCACAAGTTGTTCATCTGGAAGCGCTACGCCCAATCGCCGCGGAAGAAGCCCGCAGTGAGCTGGAAAGTTGCGACGATATCCAGTTATCGGAAGAAGATGATTACCCAACACAAGTCACTGATGCCTCTGGCAGTGATGTTTTGAGTATTGGTTGTATCCGCAATGACTATGGTATCCCCGAAGTGTTGCAGTTCTGGTCGGTGACTGACAACATTCGTTTCGGCGGTGCGTTGATGGCAATTGAAACGGCGGAGCGCCTGTTGCAGGAGCAACTATACTGATGTCCGAACTTGAGTTGACTCAGCCAGAAAATACCGTGGCTGAGGCTGCGGGGATTAAAATTGCGCTGGGTATTGAATACAACGGCAGCCGTTATTTCGGTTGGCAGCGCCAGCAAGAGGTTGCCAGCGTACAGGCTTGTCTGGAGGCCGCACTGTCAAAAGTTGCCAATGAGCCTATCGGCGTATTATGTGCCGGACGGACAGATGCCGGGGTGCATGCGACGGGGCAGGTAGTCCATTTTATCACCACGGCCGAGCGCAAAGATGCCGCCTGGACGATGGGCGTCAACAGCCATTTACCGCCTGATATTGCGGTTCGTTGGGTCAAAACAGTTGATGATGGTTTTCATGCCCGTTTCAGTGCCACGGCTCGACGCTATCGTTATATTATTTTTAACCATCGCTATCGGCCGGCGGTTTTGGCGCAAGGAGTCACCCATTGTTATATGCCGCTGGATGCCGAAAAAATGGAACAGGCTGCGCAATGTTTGCTCGGTGAGCATGATTTTACTTCGTTTCGTGCGATACAGTGCCAGTCCCGTACTCCCTGGCGAAATGTAAAACATGTCAAAGTTACCCGACATGGCGCGTATATCGTGGTAGATATCAAGGCTAACGCATTTGTTCATCATATGGTGCGCAATATTGTCGGTAGCCTGATCGAAATTGGTTGCGGCAATCAGAGTGTCACCTGGATGGCCGAGTTACTGGCGCTGAAAGATAGAGCACGTGCGGCGGCAACCGCGAAAGCAGAAGGGTTATATTTAGTCTCGGTTGACTATCCTGACCACTTTGCTCTACCCAAAACGCCATTGGGGCCGCTTTTCTTAGCGGACGACTGATTTTATAGCCTTATTTTCATGCAACAACCTGAGTTAGGCGAGTGGATCACTTGGGGTTAAGGATTACCTAAGGAAGTTCAGCTAAGCTCGCTTAATCAAAGATTAAGCTCGTTGACTACTCGAGAGTATTTATGGAATTTATACGTTTCGTTATTGATTTTATTTTGCATATTGATGTGCATTTAGCGGAGTTGGTAGCGCAGTATGGCGTCTGGGTTTATGGCATTTTATTCCTGATTCTATTTTGTGAAACCGGTTTGGTTGTAACGCCATTCTTGCCGGGTGATTCTTTGTTGTTTGTGGCAGGTGCATTAGCCTCATTGCCCTCCAATGACATCAATGTGCACATTATGGTTGCTCTGATGGTCACGGCCGCGATTTTGGGTGATGCGATTAACTACACCATTGGTCGGGTATTCGGTGAAAAGTTATTCAGTAACCCGGATTCCAAAATTTTCCGTCGTAGTTATCTGGATAAAACCCATCAGTTTTACGAAAAACATGGTGGTAAAGCGATTATTTTGGCGCGATTTGTTCCGATTATTCGTACTTTTGCGCCGTTTGTTGCGGGTATGGGCAAAATGTCCTATCGCCATTTTGCCGCTTATAACGTGATTGGGGTGTTAGTATGGGTGCTGTTATTCACTTATGCTGGCTACTGGTTTGGTAATATGCCTTTTGTTCAGGATAATCTGAAATTGCTGATTGTTGCCATTATCGTGGTGTCAATTTTGCCGGGCGTATTCGAGGTTTGGCGGCATCGGCGGGCAGCAGCGCGTCAGAAAAATCAGTAAAAATGTTACCTAAGCCGTGGGTTCGACCAGTTTTTTATCTACACTGTCGAACCAATATGGTTTAATGAGTCACATTTGTGGTCTGTTCCTGCGGACAATCCGAGTTAAGTGCCTTAGTTACGCCGCATTGGCGTATATCTTAGGCATTTTTTATTGGGGGGTTTTCAGGGAGATGGTTAAAGCATGAACAGCGAACTGGCAACAGCCAGGTTCAAACAGAAAGGTCATCGATGAGCTGGATTGAACGAATTCTCAACAAAAGCAATATCACACAAACCCGTAAAGCGAGTATTCCTGAAGGGGTGTGGACGAAGTGCGACAGCTGCGGTCAGGTACTTTATCGTGCCGAGTTAGAGCGCAATCTGGAAGTGTGTCCTAAGTGTGATCACCATATGCGTATGTCAGCCCGCGCGCGGTTACATATGCTGCTGGATGCAGGTAGTGAAGTTGAACTGGGTAGCGAACTGGAGCCAAAGGATATCCTGAAATTTAAGGATTCCAAAAAGTATAAAGACCGCCTTTCAGCTGCACAAAAAGAGACGGGCGAGAAAGATGCTTTGGTTGCCATGAAAGGAACCTTACAAGGTATGCCTATTGTGGCGGCTTCATTTGAATTTGCTTTTATGGGCGGTTCAATGGCGTCAGTGGTCGGTGCTCGCTTTGTTCGCGCGGTAGAACAGGCACTGGAAGACAATTGTCCACTGGTGTGCTTCTCTTCCAGTGGTGGTGCCCGTATGCAGGAAGCATTGATGTCTCTGATGCAGATGGCAAAAACCAGTGCTGCTCTGGCTAAAATGCAAGAGCGTGGTTTGCCGTATATATCAGTGCTGACTGACCCGACTATGGGCGGTGTTTCCGCCAGTCTGGCAATGTTGGGTGATATCAATATCGCGGAACCGAAAGCATTGATTGGTTTTGCTGGCCCTCGGGTTATCGAGCAAACTGTGCGTGAAAAACTGCCGCCGGGCTTCCAGCGCAGCGAATTCTTGATTGAAAAAGGCGCTATCGACATGATAGTTCGCCGTCCGGTTATGCGTCAGACGTTGGCCAGCATTTTGTCGAAACTGACTCATCAACCGCAACCAAGCGTGGATGGGGTTAAGGCTGATGCGGCTGTGGCAGATAATCTGGGTGATGCCTGATTATCTTAACGGGCATCACCCGGATAGGGTGGTGCCCGGTTATCGTGTATTGTCGCAACTTAAGCTTTATAGCTTTAAAAAAGAAAATATTTACCCAAAATAATTCGAGTTGCAGGAAGGCGACAATTGAGTGACAACTTGGTTGTAAACCATGTTGAACATCGCTTGCGCTGGCCCGTAGGGTGAGTCTCATTAGAGGCTCATAATCTCGATGAGTTGACGCTAGTCAATGATTCGGGTGACAAATCGGTCAGGAACCGATTTGAACGCTGCTTGCAGCGGCCTCGCAGAGGCGAGTCCCATGGACGAGCCGAGTAACGAACGTAGCTAACAACCCTGCGGCTTCAAGTACGAAGGATATAAAGGTCAGTGACGGGACTTATGAAAAACCATCAAACTCCCCAAGCCACGTCGCCTTTGGCCGCGTGGCTTTACTATCTTGAGCGCTTGCATTCTCAGCCAATCGAGCTGGGATTGGAACGTGTTAAACAGGTTGCTGAGCGTTTGGATTTGCTTAAGCCTGCTCCTAAAGTTTTTACCGTTGCCGGTACGAATGGCAAGGGCACCACCTGTTGTACCCTGGAATCAATTTTACTGGCGGCGGGTCTACGGGTCGGGGTTTACAGCTCACCTCATCTTTTGCGTTACACCGAGCGCGTTCGTATTCAGGGGCAAGAATTGCCTGAAGCGGAGCACAGCCATTCTTTTGCTAAAATTGAAGCTGGGCGCGAAGATATCTCACTGACTTACTTCGAGTTTGGCACCTTATCTGCCCTGCAACTATTTAAGCAGGCTAAGCTTGATGTGGTGATTCTGGAAGTGGGGTTGGGTGGGCGTTTGGATGCGACCAATATAGTCGATTCTGATGTTGCGGCTATTACCAGTATTGCCATAGACCATACTGACTGGTTGGGCTTCGACAGAGAAAGCATTGGCCGCGAGAAAGCCGGTGTCTTCCGTGCGGGTAAACCGGCAGTCGTTGGGGAACCTGATATGCCGCAGTCGATTACAGATGTTGCGGCAACACTCGGTGCGCACCTGTATCAACGCGATATTGCCTGGCAGTTCAGCCAACATGGCTCCTTTGATCAACCTAAAAACGGCTGGAACTGGCTATGCGGTGATCGCCAACTGAACGATTTGCCATTACCGAATGTGCCACTGGCTAATGCTGCGACGGCTCTGGCAGTATTGCATTATTCTGGATTGTCATTGAGCGAAGACGTGATTCGGCAGGGGCTACAGGCCGCCAGTTTACCGGGGCGTTTTCAGATAATCAGTGAGCAGCCGTTGTTGATTTTGGATGTTGCTCACAATCCGCATGCAGCGCGTTATTTGACTGATAAACTGGCTCAACTGCCAAAACAGGGAAAAGTGCGCGCGGTGGTTGGAATGTTATCGGATAAAGATATTGGTGGTACGCTGGCGTGTTTATCTGAGCAAGTCGATGAATGGTACTGTGCGCCGCTGGAAGGGCCGCGCGGGGCCAGCGCGGAGCAATTAGCCGAGCATTTGGCGCAATCACGTCAGTTTAGTGATGTCGAAACTGCCTGGCGTCAGGCCATGCAGGATGCAGAACCACAGGATGTGGTCATTGTCTGTGGCTCTTTCCATACGGTTGCTCATGTGATGGCAGCAATGGATTTGTAACAGCTTGAGTTTATCAAGACATTGAAATGGGGAGTGCGAGTGGCAAGTAAGTTCCAGAACCGTTTAGTCGGGACCATAATTCTGGTGGCGTTGGGCGTGATTGTACTGCCGGGGCTGCTGGATGGTAAAAAGAAGCATTATGAGGATGAGTTTGCTGCCATCCCATTAGTGCCAAAACCCGGTGATAGTCAGGAGATTGATGCGGTTCCACCGGTCAGCCAGCCCCTGCCTATTGCGCCGCCGGAAGGTGCAGCGCAAGCCGTGGCAGTCCCTAAAGATGATTCCGCCTCTCAGGCCGCTAATGATGCCGGTAACCTGCCGTCTGAACCGACTATCGTGGCACCGCCACCGGTACAAAGTAAGCCGGTTGAAGTGAAACCTGTCGAGAAAAAGCCAGCCGAGGTTAAGCCAGTACCAGTCGAGAAAAAGCCGCAGGAAGTTAAGCCAAAACCTGAGGTTAAACCGCAAGTACAACCAGAAAGTAAACCGGTCGCTGAAGAAAAAGCGCCAGTGGGGCAGGCCTATGTCGTCCAACTGGGGGCGCTGAAAAATGCGGCCAAAGTGAATGAAATTGTTGCGACGCTGCGTTTATCAGGTCATCGCGCATTTACCGTGCCTGCGACGCCGGTTCAGGGGCAGATTACCCGTGTGTATGTCGGGCCTGATGCGTCAAAACAGAAACTGCAATCGGCCTTGCAGGAGCTTAACTCATTAAGTGGTCTGAATGGGCAGGTTAAGCCCTATGGCACGGGGCGTTAATGTTTGAATAAGGGTTAAGACATCAGAGTTTATAGGGGTTTTAACACTAAGTTTGTGCGGCGATTGTTATTTTTAAAATCGCCGCACTTTAATTTGTCGCCGGTAATAATTCCTCTACGCAAACGTTTTCTTTTTCTGTTAGAATTCGCCGCGAACAGGATGCAGCGGCGATTTCGTCATTGGAATAGCTATGGTCTGGATTGATTACGTCATTATAGGGATTATCGGATTTTCTGCTTTAGTCAGCTTAATCCGGGGTTTTGTCCGTGAAGCATTGTCACTTGTAACATGGGGATGTGCGTTTTTTGTTGCCAGCCATTTTTACAGTTACCTTGCTATCTACTTCACCCGTTTTGAGGATGAAGTGGTTCGTAACGGAATTGCCATCGGCATTTTGTTCATCGCGACATTGATCGTCGGGGCTATTGTTAACTATGTGATAGGTTCGCTGGTTGAACGTACGGGGCTATCAGGAACTGACAGGGTGCTGGGCATCTGTTTTGGTGCGCTGCGAGGCGTTCTGATTGTCTCGGCCATGTTGTTCTTTCTGGATACGTTTACCGGCTTCTCGCAAAGTGTTGACTGGAAGCAGTCACAATTAATCCCGCAGTTCAGTTATATCATCAGGTGGTTCTTTGACTACCTACAGAGCACGTCGAGTTTCTTACCGAATCAATTACCGATTCGGAGCGGCTTATGAGGAAAAGACAACATGTGCGGTATTGTCGGTATCGCCGGTTTTGCACCGGTAAACCAGTCGATTTATGATGCGTTGACGGTGCTTCAGCACCGAGGCCAAGATGCTGCGGGCATCGTTACCATTGATGCCCATAATGGGTTCCGGCTGCGTAAAGCAAACGGCTTGGTGAAGGATGTATTTGAAACCCGGCATATGCTGCGCTTACAGGGGAATATGGGTATTGGCCATGTTCGTTACCCAACAGCAGGCAGCTCCAGTGCTTCCGAGGCTCAACCTTTCTACGTTAACTCACCGTTTGGCATCACTTTGGCCCATAACGGTAATCTGACTAACGCTCACCAGCTGAGAAAGGAATTATTCGAAGTTTCTCGCCGTCATGTGAACACCACTTCTGACTCAGAAATTCTGCTGAATATTTTTGCCAGCGAATTGGACCGTTTCCAGCATTATCCGTTGGAATCTGACAACATTTTTGCCGCTGTTGCCGCCACACATCAATTGATTCGTGGTGCCTATGCTTGCGTCGCGATGATCATAGGTCATGGTATGGTTGCTTTCCGTGACCCTAACGGTATTCGTCCGCTGGTTATGGGGAAACGCACCCTCGCTGATGGTCGTAATGAATACATGGTCGCTTCTGAAAGTGTGGCGTTAGATACCCTTGGTTTCGAATTCCTGCGTGATGTTGCACCGGGTGAAGCGGTGTATATCACCGAGAAAGGCCAATTATTCACTCGCCAATGTGCTGAAAATCCGAAATACAATCCATGCTTGTTTGAGTATGTTTATTTTGCTCGCCCCGACTCCTTTATGGATAAAATTTCTGTTTACAGTGCGCGTGTGCGTATGGGCCAGAAGTTAGGCGCAAAAATTGCCAAACAGTGGGAAGACCTGGATATCGATGTTGTTATTCCTATCCCGGAAACTTCCTGTGATATCGCGCTGGAGATCGCTCGTATTCTGGATAAGCCCTACCGCCAGGGGTTTGTGAAAAACCGCTATGTTGGCCGTACCTTTATCATGCCGGGCCAGCAGGAACGCCGTAAATCTGTGCGCCGTAAGCTAAATGCCAACCGTGCAGAATTCCGCGATAAGAACGTGTTATTGGTGGATGACTCTATTGTGCGCGGTACCACGTCAGAACAGATCGTTGAAATGGCACGTGAAGCTGGAGCGAAGAAAGTATATTTCGCCTCTGCCGCTCCTGAAATTCGTTTCCCGAATGTGTATGGCATCGATATGCCAAGTGCTAATGAATTAATTGCACATGGGCGTGAAGTGGATGAGATTCGTCAGTTGATTGGTGCGGATGCACTGATTTTCCAGGATCTTAGTGACCTTATCGAGGCGGTACGCGAAGATAACCCAGATATTACTCAGTTCGAGTGCTCAGTCTTTAACGGCGTTTACGTGACTAAAGATGTGGATCAAAGCTATCTGGAGTATCTGGAATCGTTACGTAACGACGATGCGCAAGCATTACGTAGTCATAACGAAGCGGAAAACCTGGAGATGCATAACGAAGGGTAATCCCCATCATCTTTCAAGTCGCAGGTGTGTTGGCTACATTCGTTACTCGGCCCGTCCATGGGCCTCACCTCTGCGAGGCCGCTGCAAGCAGCGTTCAAATCGGTTCCTGACCGATTTGTCATCCGAATCACTTACTTATGTAAGCTTATCGGGATTTTTTCGCTTGCCGCCTTCCTGTGTCTTGAAATCTATTGGGGATACTTAGTGAAAAGGCGAGTGTGAATCAAAAAGGTGCAACCAGCGTGCAGGCGCGGTGCACCTTTTTTGTTGCCAACAGAACTCAGGATGTTAGGGCTAAATTGGCGGGCGATATTTGCTAATTGATCTCGGATACGGCAAAGTCTCGCCATATTTCTTTATGTTATGCTTAATTTATAAGGCATAAAGCTAGCTTGAGGGACTTTCCCATGAAACGACTTATTATTGGCATTAGCGGTGCCAGCGGTGCCATTTATGGTGTTCGCTTGTTACAGGTGCTAAAGCAGGTCGAGGGCATAGAAACCCATTTGATTCTCAGTAATGCGGCACGCCAGACGTTAGCACTTGAAACAGATTTCAGCGTCAAGGATGTGCAGGCGCTAGCGGATGTGGTGCACGATTCGCGCGATATTGCAGCTTGTGTTTCCTCGGGGTCATTCAAAACCTGTGGGATGGTCATTTTACCTTGTTCAATCAAAACACTATCTGGCATTGTCCATAGCTATACCGATGGTTTATTGACTCGCGCCGCTGATGTGATATTGAAAGAGCGTCGCCCACTGGTGCTGTGCGTGCGTGAAACGCCGCTGCATTTAGGCCATTTACGGCTAATGGTACAAGCTGCTGAGTTGGGCGCGGTCATTATGCCGCCGATGCCAGCGTTTTATCACCGCCCACAGACTATCCAAGACCTGGTCGATCAAACGGTTAATCGGGTTATCGATCAATTCGATATTGAGTTGCCCGAAGATCTATTTATTCGTTGGCAAGGCACTAGTTAACATTTCTCCCTCAATTGATACATTTGTGCAACATCGCACTGAAATGGGGCGTATTATGCACCACAATGATGCTGTTTCAGACTGCGTACTGTTGCATAGATTTCGTATTCAGCTTCTCCCTACGACCCTATGCCCACTTTTAGTGGTTGTGGTGCCAGGTAAGCGGTAATGGAATTTGCTTTTTCCGCCAATGATTACTGGCACGATTACTGCACATCGATTTATGGAAACGTAGATTTATGGACGCTAAGGGTTGTACAGAAAACTAACGCGCTTTGTGGCATCGAAAATCAATTTGAGGGTTATGTATGAATAAGAAAATTTTGGTTCTGCCTCTCGTATTAGCATTGGCTGCTGCCAGCACTGCTTTTGCTGCTATTCCTAAAGATATCAAAATTGGTACAGATCCAACTTATGCTCCTTTCGAATCAAAAAATGCCAGTGGTGAGTTGGTAGGTTTTGATATCGATATCGCCAAAGAGTTATGTAATCGTATTGATACTAAATGTACTTTTGTTGAAAGTGATTTCGATGCACTTATTCCATCGCTGAAAGCTAAAAAGATCGATGCCATTATCTCTTCACTTTCAATTACTGAAAAACGCCAAAAAGAAATCGCCTTCACCGACAAACTTTATGCAGCTAATGCTCGTTTGATCGCGCCAAAAGACAGCAAAATTGAGCCAACATTGGTGGCATTGAAAGGCAAACGTGTTGGTGTATTACAAGGCTCGACTCAGGAAGCATTTGCTAATGCTGAGTGGCAGCCAAAAGGCATTGATGTTGTCGCCTATCAGAATCAGGATTTGATTTATTCCGACTTAAGCTCTGGCCGCATTGATGCTGCTTTCCAGGATGAAGTCGCTGGCAGTGAGGGTTTCCTGAAACAAGAAGCAGGGAAGGGTTATGCCTTCGCTGGCCCATCAGTTAAAAATGATGAATTCTTTGGTGTAGGTACGGGTATGGGCCTGCGTAAAGATGACGCAGAACTGAAAGCGGCGCTGGATAAAGCCTTTGCAGAAATGCGCCAAGATGGTACCTACGACAAGCTCGCGAAAAAATATTTCGACTTTGATGTTTACGGCGGTTAATCCCGCTTGTTGTAACAGCCTCTGCCTAAATAGGCAGGGGCCGTTATAGCGACTAGCCAAAGTAATTAACCAGACTCCTTACTCAGTAGAATAGGATAACCCAGATGCTGGATGGATATTCCAAACTGATATTTGAAGGTGCGCTGGTGACACTGGAGCTAGCACTGTGCTCAGTGCTGCTATCAGTGATTATCGGCTTAATAGGTGCCGGTGGGAAATTATCGTCAAATCGGCTGTTATCTGGCTTATTTGAGTGCTACACCACGTTGATACGTGGTGTCCCTGATTTAGTTTTGATGTTGCTTATCTTTTATGGTTTGCAGATAGCCCTAAATAGCATTACTGAATCCCTTGGTTTTGAACAAATCAATATTGATCCCCTTTCAGCTGGGATTATCACCCTCGGTTTTATCTATGGTGCTTATTTCACTGAAACATTCCGTGGCGCTTATATGGCGGTTCCAACCGGCCAGATTGAAGCCGCCAGAGCATTTGGTTTCTCTTCCAGCCAGATTTTCCGCAGAATTATGTTTCCTGCCATGATGCGTTATGCGTTGCCAGGCATTGGTAATAATTGGCAAGTTATTCTCAAGGCGACAGCTTTAGTCTCTATTTTGGGATTGAATGATGTCGTTAAAGCAACTCAGTTGGCTGGAAAGGGGACTTATCAACCATTTTTCTTCGCATTGGTGGCTGGCGTGGTTTATCTCATTTTTACCACCTTATCCAATGGTATTTTACTGTGGCTGGAACGGCGCTATTCCCACGGAGTGAAGAGGGCCGAACTATGATTGAAATCCTACATCAATATTGGCAAGCCCTGCTTTGGAGTGACGGTTATCGATTTACCGGCATGGCCGTAACACTATGGCTATTAATCTCCTCAGTTGTGATGGGCGGGTTGCTTGCTATTCCGTTGGCGGTAGCGCGTGTCGCCGAGCGGCGCTGGATTCGCTTACCAGTGTGGATATTTACTTATATCTTTCGCGGTACGCCGTTATACGTGCAATTGTTGGTATTCTATTCCGGTATGTACAGCCTGGAGATAGTCCGAGGCAACGATCTACTTAATGCTTTCTTCCGCAGTGGATTGAATTGTACTATTTTGGCATTGACGCTAAATACCTGTGCTTACACCACCGAGATATTCGCCGGTGCTATTCGATCAGTACCACACGGTGAAATTGAAGCAGCAAGAGCCTATGGTTTCTCGCGCTTTAAAATGTATCGCTGCATTATTTTACCTTCCGCATTGCGTATTGCTTTACCCGCCTATAGTAATGAAGTTATTTTAATGCTGCATTCTACCGCGTTGGCTTTTACCGCCACTGTGCCAGATATACTGAAAATAGCGCGTGATATTAACGCTGCGACATATCAGCCGTTTTATGCTTTTGGTATTGCTGCCGTACTTTATCTGATTATCTCCTTTACACTAATTAGCCTATTCCGCCAGGCAGAGAAACGTTGGCTGGCACATATAAAACCTCAGGCATCGCATTAAGTACGGAGAACCTTATGACTGACACATTAAAAACTATGACTGACACACTAAAACCTAAAATAGCTGAAACCAAACTGTCGGTGACCGAATTGCATAAGCATTATGGGGAACATGAGGTGTTAAAAGGCGTTTCACTCTCAGCCAAAGCGGGGGACGTTATTTCTATTATTGGTTCGTCTGGATCGGGGAAAAGTACCTTTTTACGTTGTATCAACTTCCTGGAAAAACCCAGCGAAGGGTCGATCAGTGTCAATAATCAAGATATTCGACTGGTGCGCGATAAAGACGGACAATTAAAGGTTTTTGATAAAAAAGAGCTGCAATTACTACGCACTCGGCTGACGATGGTATTCCAGCATTTTAATTTATGGAGCCATATGACAGTATTAGAAAATGTGATGGAAGCGCCGGTGCAGGTATTAGGGCTGAGTAAATCAGTAGCCAAAGAGCGTGCTATCCGTTATCTGGATAAAGTCGGTATTGATGAGCGTGCGCGAGCCAAATATCCAGTACATCTTTCCGGTGGTCAACAGCAACGTGTCTCTATTGCGCGAGCATTGGCGATGGAGCCGGATGTATTACTATTTGATGAGCCGACTTCTGCGCTGGATCCAGAATTGGTCGGGGAAGTTCTACGAATTATGCAGAAACTGGCAGAAGAGGGGAAAACCATGGTAGTGGTGACCCACGAAATGGAGTTCGCCCGCCATGTTTCCAGTCATGTTATTTTCTTGCACAAAGGATTAATCGAAGAAGAAGGCCCGCCCGCCGAGCTATTTGGTAATCCTAAAAGCCCTCGCTTGCAGCAGTTCCTTTCCGGTGCATTGAAGTAATATCGTCGATAACCACTTATTGGATAATTTGTTGTTTCTCCAATAGTGGTTATAAGCCACGTTAAAGATAACATAAAATTATATCTAAATTGATAATATGTTGCTTTTTAAAATAATTATTAATTATTATTTTAAGTAATATATCACGCCTGCGTTATGATTTAAGTTAAATAGATTCTATAATAAAATTATTTTTATTTTAGAATCTGCGCTAATGTATGCTTAATATAAGGTAATTTATTAATTTGAGGTGGATGTGGGATATATAAAAGAGGAGTCATTCTATTTTAATCAGGCTAATGATTTACTTGTGAAATTAAAAAAGTCAATTTTCGAAATAGGATATTACACAATTAGTCAGGGTGACGAAAAAGCGGCTAAACAGTTTCACAATGGAATATGCTATGCTTTATCAGCAAAATTTCTTATGGAGGAAAGAAATTATGGTGTAGGCGGTGGAAAGAGATATTTCAACTGGCTGCAACAGGCAATAGATAGTTATAAAAAAAATGCGGCAATATCGAATAGAGATCCAACTGATATTAAGCGTAAGTTATTAATGCAATATCATCGGCAATTTCTTTACACCGAGCTGGAATTGTTGCAGAAAATGCAATATAGCCAAAATATACTTGGTAATCATGTCAAGCTCAGAGTTGATTTTAAAAATATAATTAATTTTCTTCATTCAGAAAAATCAATGGTAACAAATGTTGATGTATTGAAATTTTATTCTGAGATAAAAGAAGGTGCGGTATATGGGAAAGTAAAATGTAAAAAATTAGTTGGCATTATAAATAAATATGTTGCTGACAATAGTGAGGAGTTTGAAAAAATAATAAACTCCACTAAAATAAATGGAAAAGGAAATAGTTATAAAATAGATTCATTAGCAGATAATATTTTGATGGGGTTTTATAAAAAATTGGATGGGAGAGATGAGGGGGAAAATGAAAACTTCATGATAACATCAAAAGATTTTGCATTATTATTAGGAGAGGCTATTCTGGCTGAAAAGAAAAGATATCATGATAATTATGGTGCTTTTTTATTAAAAAGAGGCTTATATCCATTTGGTATTGGAAATGAGGATTATAAACAGCAAGTAATGACTAATTCTTTAACAGAGAGAGAGGCTGAATATAACGTACTGATGTCAAATTTAGCTAATATAGATAAAAGTGTTTATGTGTCACTTTTATCACCTACACATGCTATGGCAATTTCTGTTATTAAAGATAGAACTTCTACTTATTGGACTTTTTTTGATCCTAATAATGGTGCTAAAGTTTATGATAATTACGCTGAATTTAAGCGCCATGTAGACAAATTATTAACTAAGGAAGGCTACTTTAATCAATCAGTTAAAGACACCCTCGTGGCAAATTTTGACTTTTCGGTCGATCATATCAAATTCGAAGAGAATCCAAATCATAAAAATGATGATAGCGTCTGGAAAGTTGCGCGTGATGGTGAAGAGGCCTATGTCTTAAAATCTATGAAGGAAAATCAAATAATATTTGATATAGATAATTCAAAAAATACGGCTAGAATTATTGATTTTGCTTTAGATGATAACTCAAATAAGGTGAAAAACATAGTTGTGGAAATAAATTCCGATACTATAGTTTTCAATGTTCACATTGAAAACTATAGTATCGATAGTGTATTTAGAGAGTTAAAAAAGGATATTAATAGAATATTAAAATATCAAGTTGAACATGGGGTAATTAAAGATCTAAGTTATAGGGGTTATATTAGTCCATTTAAGGGGGCACCACTTTCTCTATTGAAAGGTACACCACCGGAAAAATATAAAGATATACCATGCTACAATCCTGAATTAGAATCATTAAACGCACGAGCTAAAAATGCAATCCAAACATTGGATTTATTATCACAAGGTCGGGTTTCACCTGTAGAAATTAGCTCAGATCCTAAGGCCTCATTAACAACGTTCTTTGACTCTGGCAGTGATGAACTCACCAATAGGGAAATATTAAAAAACATTGCAGATAGTAAATATTATCTTAAAAGTAGGCAGGAATTATTAACTCTACAATATGTGAGCGCTAATAATCCTGAATTTACAACAATTAAACCCCACCAAGCATTGGAATTTAGTAAGAAATGGTATGTAAATAAGGTAGAAAATAAATTATGGTTAATGAATAATTCAATTAAATATAATATTGATAATGCCTCTCATAGTAGTCAGAATTTAACGCTAGCATTGGATTTAAATTTATCTATAAAAAGACAAATTAATTTAGGTGTGCTGTATCTTTATTATGCAAATAAAGGGAAAAAAAATAAATTTAAAGACAAGATCAATAAGTATAACGAATTGAACTATGTTAGCGCTTCAGGCTTTGCCAGTAAAGATGAATTAGAACAATTAGATAAGTTCAGACAGAACTTTTACGCTTTAGATGAAATAAAATACATTGATATTCATAAGAAAGTATTAACTGAAAAAATAGAGAACGGTATAAAAATTGACGATTCCGGTGGGTATCAATTAATGGTCAATAAAAAGGTGTTTAATTTATTTTGTCACAAAAGTAGGGGTGGGTATATTTACTCTGTTTATAATACCGAAGGATGGGAATATTCTTTTAGCGCTAATAATCAAGAGAACGCCAATAAAAAACTTTCCTTAATATTGAATAATTATCTCTCTGATTTGAATGATGGTCGCGAATTACTCCAAATTGAATATCACTTATATCACTTAGAATTTCCCGTTTCCTCGGATTTTTACGCACAGGTTCCCCTGGGGAATTTATATCAACAAAACATAGTCAGTGAGAGAGATAAATTAGTCAAGTTGGGCATAACATACCTTAATGGCGACACCATTTCTTACAGTACATTATATGATATGGGAATGGCAATTGATGGCAAAATTATTACTACTGCTGCTATTTCAGCTAACGCTAATTGGCGCAATCATTTGCATTTCGATCCTTCAAAATTAAATGATTTTTATACTGCTACTGACCCGACTAATCCTGAGCTCCAGCTCTCTTTGAAAGTTGTGAGAAAATTATTTATTAATGATGATAGTGCCAGTAGCCTATTACTACCGCATCATGACCCGGTAGTCGTCAACGAAGCACAAAAGCGACTTGATACCATAAAGCATTTCGTCAATACCGACGGAAAAATTAGTCCTTATTTATGGCGGGGGTTCGCTACAGTTACTGCGACATCCAGTCGCTTACAATCTATTGGTGCTTACACAGGAAAGGCAACTCAGTTGTTCAGTATTGCCAGATTGTCTGTTTCTAGTGTCAGTATGTCTAAAAGGTTACAAGACCCTAATATCAGCGATGAAGAACGTCAGGAAATAATTAAACAGTTGGCTCTGGGCTGGAGTTCTACTGTAGTTGATTTCGGCACTGATGTTATGCAGCCGACATTTAATAAATTACATTACTATTTTAACAAAAAATTATCATCAGGTTCTCGATATGGTGCTGCTCGTCTTGGCTATCAGGCGGGTGCTAAATCAGCTAAATATGCAGGTTCATCATTAAATATGGCTTCTGCTGCTTTTGATATTTATGATGCTATTGATAATTTGTCTAAAGCAATTAAAGAAACCAACCCTGAATTACGAAATGATTATTTTATTAATAGCAGCTTTTCAACCATTGGTGCAGCAGTCAGTATAGCAACTGCGGTAGCATTAGCTATTGGGATAAGTACGGCCGGCCCTATTGGGATATTAACTGGGGCCGCTATAATGTTGGGGGGGATGACATACAATGCGATACGTCAGGTTGAGTATATTAAGCGTGAAATAGATCTCAGTGGGTGGGAAATCTTCAAAACAGGCATTCGTTTGGCTTTTGGTGCAGAACCAGAAAAATATATTGTGCAAAGATTAAAAGATAAAGATAAGGAAAAATTAGAAAAACATATTAAAGATCTTCTTGAAAATGCTTTTGAGCAACGAATAAAACCCATGGGATATAATAACTACCTATATGTAAATGAGGGAATAGATTTATCGCCAGTGAAAAAATATGTGTTTGTCTACAAAATTGATCATGCCGAAAATTATTCTGAATATGATATAAACAACATAATTAGAGAGAAAAATCTAACAGGATATATGCATGATGATAATTATGAGTTTTCAGATGTTTTTTCAGGAAAACGTAATTATAAAGTTCCACATGTGTACCGATATGCCTTAATGCGTGATGCAAGATCACCACTCTCTGAAAACGAACTGAACCATTGGGAAAAAACAGTTAATGTAGATGATTTTCACATTATAGAAAAAGATGTTATAGATTTGCACAATAGAAATGCACAGAATAATGCAATTATTAAAAATATGGATATGTTTAACATACATCCTGCACTTAATAGCATGCGATCTTATTGGCATGATCGTAATAAGGATACTGAAACCTCCGTTCTTTCTATTAAGGGTGATAATGTTGAAGACTTTAGTACGCATTTTAATCTGGGCTGGGGAGATGACCTTGCTATTGGTTATAAAGATTACAAAAACAGTTTTGATGTCGGACAGGGGACGAAAATTTTTATTGGTGGAGATAAAGAAGATGTTTTCTATTTAATGGATAATGTCGAAGCCTCTATTAATTCCCCCGCCAGTGTTTTGGACGGTCAGGATGGAAGTGATACCTTAATCGTAATGGGATTAAGGTTTGGCAATGAAGGGTATGAGCTAAATTTAGCTCGTGGCTACGTAAAATATATAAATAATGAACTTAGACTCGCAACACTTTTGAGTATCGAGAATGCCTATGGTCAAAAGAACAAGAAGGATCTATTAATTGGAGATGATAATGTAAATGTTTTAAATGGTGGTGGAGGTTATACAGAAGATCGGTTGGAGGGCGGTGGTGGGAATGATATTCTAACATTGTTAAGAGGAACAGCTGTTGGTGGGGAGGGAATTGATACTTATATTATATCTTCAGCACCATATTCAGCTGCTCATGTTGTTATTTATGAAGATGATCTAGATGAAGTCAGCACTATTCAATTACAAGCAAAATCTGACAAAATAGAATCAATCGAATTGAAAAATAATGATGTGATTATAAAATTCATTGACGATTATAATTATAATAGCACGGTTGTGCTTGAGGGCGCTTTTAAATTAAATAGTTATGGTGATAAAAAAGAGTTAACCCACAGCTATATTTTAAATACATCAGACAATATGATTTTAGTTCCAAATTGGCCTGCGGTGCTCGATAAAGACATCATTAATTTAGACTCTTCTCTTGAAATGCTTGCATTTTATAATCCATTGATTGAGCAAAATTTAAATGAAGATGTTCAATCAGTAGAGAGAACTAGAGTCACTATAACAAAATACTTATATAAAGGTGATTTAATTAAAATAAATGATGAGGAAATAAATTTTCCACCATTTATAAAAGCTTCTCTTAATGGACATAAGGCGACAATTGACACAATTTTCGGCAATGGATTGGGGAGTACCTTTGAAAATTTAGGTGGCGGAGATTTTATTACAGCTAATGGGGGTGATAATATATACCATATACCAAATTTGTTACTTACTGTTGGTAATGAAAATAATACATTGCGTTTGGATTGCAGGGTTTTAGCTGGCGGGCCTCACAGCAATAACACGATGCACTTGGTTTTAGATGATGTGTCTGGTTATGATCTTAATGTTGATAAAAATCTCTTGGGTGATATTGTTATTAAACATAAAGATAATCCAGATGCTTTTGTATCCATTGAAATTAGCAATTCTCATAAACTCACTTTAGTTGATGGTAAACAGTTAATTACATTAATTGATAAAAATGAAAAATTATTTTATATTGATTCCTCGGCTGAAATTTTTGAACTTTTAGAAATGCAACCAACTCTTTATGCTACCACGGAGGACAACGATCACATTGTTATCCCCGACAGTTATAGGCTGGCGGATAATCGACTTTATGCAAAGCATGGAGACGATGTTATTTCAGACTTAAGTGGCCGTGGACATAAAATTTACGGTGATGTTGGGAATGATATTATTTATGCTAAAGGTGGTGATAATATGCTTTCAGGTGGTGATGGTCATGATGAGCTTTTCGGTGGTAATGGCAATGATTTATTATATGGTGGTCAGGGCGACGATATTCTAAATAGTGGGGATGGGATTAATGTTTTTGCTGGCGGCGAGGGCGATGATAGTTACGTTTTCGAGCCGGGGCATGGCGATAACATTATTTTTGATAATAAAGGTAGGAACAGCATTATCTTTAAAGGCATTGACTACCGTGTATTACAGTTTAAAAAACAAGATAGTAATTTAACTATTAATATTAATAATTCAAATAAAACTGTGACAATAGAAAATTATTTTGTTGTTGGGTCTGAGCAAAGAGGACGTTTATTTACCTTTAAAACAGATGAGTACCAACTTGCGGGCGATAATCTCAGTTTGCTGATAGACTCTATGTCTTCAACGTCCGATTTACGATGGGAACCTGTACAACCTCTGTTGAATTCTTCAAATAATTGGTATGCAGATCCTATGCGGTCATCCATTGTGAAATTAGAGTCAACCGTGGGCTAGTTTAGACCCTTTATAAAGAATGAATGATCCGCTTAGTAACATAACCATATAAATGGTCAATGCCCTGAATTTATGCAACTGGCTTGTTAAGCACATTACGCAGTGCTTCTTCCAGTTCGAAGTAACGGAATGCAAAACCGGCTTCTTCCAACCGTTTTGGAATTGCCCGCTGTCCACCTAATACCAATGCGGCAGATTCCCCCAGTAATAAACGTATTGCAGCAGCAGGGGTACGTATCACCGCTGGGCGATCTAATACCTCGGCCAGAGTGGCAATAAATTGCTCATTATGGACCGGATAAGGGGAAACCATATTGAATGGGCCGCTAAGGCCGTTGGTGGTCAGTAAATAATGAATACCATGAACCATATCATCTATATGTATCCACGGCAGGTATTGGCGACCATCCCCGATTGGACCACCTAACCCAAGGCGCAACAGTGGTACCATTTTAGCTAATGCTCCACCATGCGGAGCCAATACGATGCCAGTGCGTAGAAGGCAAACCCGAGTATGCTGACTTTCAGCAGCTCTGGCGAGGCTCTCCCAGCGTTCACATAACATATGAGTAAACTCATCATGAGGGGCTTCATCTTCGGTGACCACGGCTTGTCCTTGGTCACCATAAAACCCGACGGCTGATCCTGAAATAAAGACGGCTGGCGGCTGACTACTGGCCCTAATTAATGTTGTCAGTCTTTCCGTTATTTGCCAGCGACTTTGGCATAAGATCTCTTTCTGTTGCGGCGTCCAGCGCTTTTCCGCAATAGGCTCGCCCGCCAGATTGATAACCGCATCAAAATTATTGAGGTCATGTTGGTCATCTAATGTCGACCAGCAGGTGACTTGCGAACCAAGAACATCATTTGCTCGCTGTGGATCGCGGGTTAAAACTGTTATTTGATGGGCTTGCGATAGAAGGAATGCGGTCAGACTGCGCCCGATCAGTCCTGTAGCTCCAGTGATTATAATACGCATAGCCTATCTCCGTTTATATTCGTCATACTTCAAGCTGCATGTGCGTTGGCTACGCTCAATAACCCGAATCACTTACAACACAGTAAGCTCATCGGGATTCTTTCCCTTGCCGCCTTCCTGCAACTCGAATTATTTAGAGCATATGCCCTTCTGACTTGATGCTTACCTGCAACTCCACGTTCTTTGGGGATAGCGGTAGCCTGTTTTCTTTTCAGCATAGGCTAACTTGCGCTCTTCTCCCACGACGCTGAGCACATCCTGAGTGAAATTTTTAACAAAATAAAAAATAATAACTAAATAAATTTGCTGATCTATCCGATTAATACAGTACTGAATACTCGGCTATTACCCATTATGTAGTAGAACTGTTAGGACTATCTACCTTATTGTTTCTGAACGCGAACAAGGTTATAAGCCATCTTGATGACGACAAAACTCTGGATTCGCGCTTTTCTGCCAGAGCCAATATACTCATCGGTATGGAAAAGAGGCCACTTGCCTCTTTCACCTTGTCATGTTGGATATTTTATAAATAAAAGCTGAGTATTTCATAAAAACTCACGGCGGCTGATGAATCCTGCGATTGAGGTCAGGTTGCTGCCTCATTGTTGTCCATACACTTTTCAGGTGCGCATGAAGCTAAACATTGAAGTTAATTGTTCTTATGTGTGTGAGCCTATACATAAGCAAGACGGTAGCTTATTAGCTGTGGAGCTATTGAGCCGATTTTCAGCTAAGTCGGTAGATTTACCCATCGATGTTGAAAATTTTATTAATAAGTTAGATGTCGATGGAAAGACTGATTTATTCCATGACCAATTACGTGCAGTGAAGGCTTATAAAGATTGGTTTATCACTCATAACGTTCTGCTTTCAATTAATATTGATTTTGACCTGGCAAGTGTGATTGTTACAGATCAATCAACTCGTCAAATGCTGGATGAATTACCTTTCTTGCGTTTGGAAATAATGGAGACATTTTCCAATTTATCTGATGGAATGAATAACCCATTATTACGCGATCTGGCTGAGCGCTATCCGCTATGGCTGGATGACCTTGGCAGCGGTGGCTCTACCTTAAATGCGGTAACTGCCAATATTTTCGAATATGTGAAGATTGATAAGCATTTCTTCTGGCAGCACAATAAGCATACCTTCCCGATTTTGATTAATAACATTAAGAAATATTGTCTCGGGGTGATTGTGGTTGGCGTAGAAAATCAGGATGAATCGGAGCAACTTAAAGGCAGTAATATTGATGCTATGCAGGGATATCTATTCAATCAGTTGACATTGGATGAATTGGTATCGCAATCCTCGCTCTAACGATCCCTCTTCCATTCTATCTTGCGCAATGCTGACATTATTCTTTTATGTCGGCATTGCATTTTTTTACGATAAAAGTATTTTACGATAAAATTTTCTTATGGTGGATAGTGGCTTTTCTCGGATTAATCTGACGGATTGGATGATAGAATGAAGCCACATTGAGTTCTCATTACGTATTATGGCGGCAGGTGTTGCCAGACTGACTGAGATTAGACCTAAGAGACGACGATACCATGAAGTTAATGTTTGCTTCTGATCTGCATGGGTCGCTACCGGCCACTAAAAAAACGTTGGAAATTTTTGACCGCAGTGGGGCGCAATGGCTGGTGCTATTGGGGGATTTACTCAACCACGGGCCACGCAATGCGTTACCGGCAGGTTATCAGCCGGCAGCGGTTGCAGAATATCTTAATCCCTATAAAAACCAGATTATTGCTGTGCGGGGTAATTGCGATAGCGAAGTCGATCAGATGCTATTACAGTTCCCTATTATGGCTGGCAGCAGATTATTATGCCAGAAACACGTTTATTTTTGACGCATGGTCACCTTTATCACCCGGCTGCGCTTCCCCCATTGCGCAAGGGAGATGTCTTAGTCTATGGTCATACTCATCTACCACAAGCAGAGTGGCAAGATGACGTCATATGCTTTAATCCCGGTTCAGTCAGCATCCCAAAAGGGGGATATCCGGCGAGCTATGGCATGTTGGATGGGGGAGTTTTACAGGTTCTGGCCCTACAAAATGATCAGCCTGTCACCCAATTGTCATTAAAAACTAAATAATATAACGAGTTACAAACTCTTGATTAACAATTGCGCGTATCTAACCGCGCCCAGATAGAAGGTTTCAGAGGATGGTGGAGCAAAATCCAGCAGCAGTCATCGAGTGGGTTGATATTGTTGATGAGCAAAATGAAGTGATTGCTCAATCCAGTCGTCAACAAATGAGAGCTCAACGACTACGCCACCGTGCTACCTATATTGTGGTGCACGACGGAATGGGCAAAATACTGGTACAACGCCGTACTGAGAATAAAGATTTCTATCCCGGGAAACTGGATGCAACTGCCGGTGGTGTGGTGCAAAGTGGTGAAAACTACCTTGAGTCTGCAAGGCGCGAGGCGGAAGAAGAGTTGGGCATTGCTGGCGTGCCTTTTGCTGAACATGGTCAGTTCTACTTTGAAGAAGAGTGTTGCCGCGTGTGGGGAGCTTTATTCAGCTGTGTTTCACACGGTCCATTTGCATTGCAGGCGGAAGAAATAGACGAAGTCCGTTGGATGCTGCCGGAGGAAATTACCGCGCGGTGCGACGAGTTCACGCCGGATTCTCTGAAAGCACTATCGTTGTGGTTAACCCGTAACAACGAGCAGGATTACGGTAAAATTACCCCGCGCGAAGATTAATCTCATTCAGCCATAATAAATATCCTCCGGCATAGCCGGAGGTTTTTCATATGCGCCTATAAGGCTCTGTTGCCAGCCGCGCCCTAACAGGCGCATCGCGATCTGACATTTGCATTTATGGATTACTTACGGCCCGTAAACGGGCTGCCCGGATAGGGGTTCGAGAGTTGCTCACCCATTTTATCCTCTTCCAACTGGTGCTTTATGTATTCTTGTATCCTGGCTGTATTTTTCCCAACCGTATCAACGTAATATCCTCGACACCAGAACTCCCTGTTACGGTATTTGAACTTCAAATCGCCAAACTGCTCATAAAGCATCAGGCTGCTCTTTCCTTTCAGGTATCCCATAAAACCCGACACACTCATTTTGGGCGGGATTTCCAAAAGCATATGGATGTGATCCACACAGCATTCTGCTTCCAGAATATTCACGCTTTTCCATTCGCACAGCTTTCTTAAGATACTGCCTATCGCTTTGCGCTTTTCCCCGTAGAACACCTTTCTTCGGTACTTCGACGCAAAAACTATGTGATATTTACAGTTCCATCGCGTGTGCGCTAAGCTCTTTTCGTCCCTCATAGGGACCCCCTTTTGATTTCTTGTTGAACATTTGCAGTGGCCAGACCGCAAACTGTTTTAACAAATCAAAAGGGGTTTTTATAACTGGCTCAAAGCTGAAAGCTTTACGGAACCTCCAGCCTAGCTGGAGGTTTTCTGTGCACAAAAAAGCCCCTTTTCAGGGGCTTCAGACTGCTGACAAACCTCGATAACTCGATCTTGCAAGGTGGGGGCAGGTAGAAGAGTAAAGCGTCCGTGCCAAGGATAATGAAATGGACGCTCCAACTTTTACGGCATCAGAGTGCCTAAATGTGAGTGTTAAAACTCAGAAGAAGGAGCGTCCACATGAAAGTATCTACTCTTGGTATCGACTTGGCAAAAAATGTTTTCCAGCTTCATGGTGTCGGCTGCAACGGTCAAACTGTTCTTAAGAAGAAACTCACCCGCGATAAATTCCTTCCTTTTCTCATGCAACTTGAACCTTGCTTGATTGGCATGGAGGCCTGTGCTTCCAGTCATCATTTTGCGCGTGTTTTACGGCAGTATGGGCATGAGGTTAAACTCATTCCCCCTCAGTATGTGAAACCTTATGTCAAAACGAATAAGACAGATGCCGCTGATGCAGAAGCCATTTGTGAAGCTGTTGCACGGCCTAATATGCGTTTTGTTCAGATTAAAACGGCAGAGCAACAAGCTATTCTGGTGCTGCATACCGAGCGAAATATCCTTATCCGCGAACGCACTGCTTGTGCTAATAGTATGCGGGCCATTTTGGCTGAATTTGGCATTATCATGCCTCGCACATTAAGTCAGCTGTATAAGAAAGTCCCTGAAATACTGGAAGAATATGATAACGAGTTATCACCTTTTGTCCGTTGTAGTGTCGCACGTCAACTTGAACACCTTCAGGGTGTGGAAGATCAAATCACGTTGATCGAACAAGAACTTAGCAGTTGGGCAAAAACACAACCCGCCTGCCAGCGGGTCTTGAAAGTCCCTGGTGTGGGATTGATGACGGCGACCTACCTTGTGGCGTCAGTGGGGAATGGGCAACAATTTCATTCAGCGAAACAGTTTGCCGCCTGGTTGGGATTGGTGCCGAGAGAATTCTCCAGTGGCGGTAAGCAGAGATTGGGCCGAATCAGCAAAAGAGGTGACCGCTATTTCCGTTATCTTCTGGTCCATGGTGCGCGGGCAGTTGCAGCTGTTATTGAGAGACACAAAGACAATATGCCGTGGCTTTACAGGCTGTTGAGTAAAAAGGCCTATAACGTAGCCGTTGTGGCACAGGCCAATAAAACGGCACGTATTTTGTGGTCGATGCTGGTTCATCATACGGAATATCGAACCTTATCCGTGGTTTGAGATAATCTCAAACACGGATAAGGCTCAAGAACAAAAGTGAATACGTTTCAGGTAATTGCAAGTGTAATTATTGAGATGGCAAAACAGGTAAGACCGCAAGTGAGAAACTCCGTGAGCCGCCGGGGCATTTGGCCCGTAAGGATGATAGGAACTCACTTGGCGGATTTCATCATGGTTCGGGCGCAATCGCGCCCATAAAGAAACCGGATATATGGCTGCAATACCTGAGCGCTATTTTCAAGAAAAAACACTTGGTTTATTGGGAGCGTCCATATATGGCGCGGGTCGAGCCATCAGGGACGATTTTACGGCGTCTTTACGATCTGCCTGTTTTCACCGTTACGGGCACTTTGTCATTAACCTCAAGCCCCTTTTCAGGGGCTTTTGCGCCTGCTTTTCTTATCTAACTGATTATCTTACAATAATACCCAGTAAAATACCCAGAGCACCGAAGTCCGCATCGCTAAACGTCGTGTTGGCGAACCCGATATCACCCAGTACTGGCAGCAGGAATACTGGCAGGAAGGTAATCAGTAAACCTTGAGCAAAGGCACCCAAGATAGCACCACGACGCCCACCAGTAGCATTACCAAAAACTCCTGCGGCGGCGCCGACGAAGAAGTGAGGCACAACACCTGGAATAATGACGGTCATGTTCATCATATACAGCGCAAACATACCGATAAGACCGGCGGCAAAGCTGCTCAGGAAACCAACCAATACCGCATTGGGTGCGTAAGGGAACACGACCGGGCAATCTAATGCAGGTTTAGCATTTGGCACTAACTTGTCGGAAATCCCTTTGAAGGCTGGAACTATCTCGGCAATAACCATACGCACACCTTGCAAGATGATGTATACACCCGCAGCGAAAGTAATGGATTGCATCAGTGAGAACATGAACCAGTTTTTACCACCGCTCAGGCTTTTCACCACATCCGGCCCAGCGAACAGGCAGGTGACGATGAAAATGATACACATGGTAAAGGAGATGGCGACCGGCGTATCGCGTAAGAACAACAGACTTTTTGGCACATTCATGTCTTCAGTCGAATGTTCTTTATTGCCAAACTTACTGCCGATAAAGCCAGCTAATACATAAGACAGAGTAGAGAAGTGGCCGATTGCTACATCATCTGAACCGGTGACTTTCTTCATGTAAGGATGGGCAATGGCCGGGAAGAACACCATCGCAACCCCAACAACCAGAGAACCGATCACAATCAAAGTGACACCACTGATCCCGGCGGTCGCCAGAATTACAGCTACCATCATCGACATAAATAACGTGTGATGACCGGTCAGGAAGATGAATTTCCACGGCGTAAAGCGAGCAATCAGAATATTGATAACCATAGCGAAGAACATAATCATCGCCATTTCTTTACCGAAACTCTTTTGTGCCACGGACACAATGGCTTCATTATTTGGCACAACACCCTGAATACCAAATGCATGTTGGAAGATGTTGGCGAAATCACCCAGAGATGAAACCACCAGGCCAGCACCGGCACCTAAAATCACAAAACCCATAATGGTTTTTACGGTGCCTTTAATGCACTCCGTGACCGGTTTTTTCTGTGCAATCAGGCCGATTAAAGCGATCAAACCAACCAGCACCGCTGGTTCGGAAAGAACATCACTCATTAAAAAACGAAAGAAATCCATGCCAGCCTCCTGTTACAAAGCGCCTAGTTCGGTTAATGCCACAGACAAACGCTCTTTCATGGCTTTCTTGTCGATCATATTGTCCAGTGCCACGATTTTTCCGCCCACGGCCTGAGCAACTAATTGTTCGGCGATATCTTTAGTACCGATGAAAATGTCACTGGGTGTTCCTTTGGCAGATCCCAGATCCACATGATCCACTTCAGCGCTGACTGCTAATTCTTTCAGAATATTTTTGATGCTAATTTCCATCATCAGGCTGGTACCTAAACCGTTACCGCAAACCACTGTAATTTTCATTTTCTTTCCCCTTAAAATTATTATCCAAACTCAATGCTGAGATTAATAACGCGCAATAACGGATAGGATATCCTGCTGCGTTTTGGCATTAAGTAAGGCTTGTACATCGTTATCGTTATCGAACAACTGAGCGAGTTGAGAAATAGCCTCGATGTGGCTAGTACTGTCTGTCGCCGCTAACACTATGAGCAGTTTTACCGGATCGTTACCTTCAGCATGGAAAGTGACGCCCTCGGTGATGACGGTTAAGGCCAGAGAGAGTTTATTGGCACCTTCTTCCGGGCGTGCATGCGGCATGGCAATGCCCGGCCCGACCACGTAATAAGGACCAATAGCCTCATGGGAGCGATAAATTGCCTCGACATAACGGGCTTCAATCGAGCCATTATCAATCAGAAGCTGACATGAAATCGCGATAGCATCACGCCAGTCTTTCGCCTGGCTGACTACCTGAATGACGTCTGGCGTTAACAGTGTTTTTAACATGATATATATGACTCCCGATGACTGTTAACGTGAGAGTAGATAGTTATCACTGGCATTAATGTGATGGATCTCTCATTTGATAGCGCTACCTGATAGCGCTATCAAAATTTGTGATAGCGCTATCATTTGTCACACCAAGGGCTTTGGCTATCTCCAAATAAGCCATATACAATGCAATGTATTGCCGAGGGCCAGTGTGGGAAGGTTGTACTCAGGCAAGAATTTTAATCAGGCAGGAAATCAGCATGGAAAAAACGCGCAAGCGCCGTAATACCGGGCGGGTCACGCTATCCGATGTGGCGAATTACGCCGGGGTAGGGTCGATGACTGTTTCCAGAGCGCTGCGAACGCCGGAGCAGGTTTCAGATAAATTACGTGAAAAAATAGAACAAGCGGTTGAAACTCTTGGTTATATTCCTAACCGCGCTGCTGGGGCATTAGCATCCGGTCACAGTGATACTGTCGCTGTTTTAATTCCATCATTAACGGACAAAGCCAGTTCCCGATTTATGCAGGCGCTGCAACAGATTCTGAATAAAAATGAGTTTCAGTTATTACTAGGCTGCCATGAATATAACCAGCGCAAAGAAGCGGAAATATTGATGACATTGCTGCAAAGTAACCCCGCAGCGGTAGTGATATTTGGCTCTCAACTGGCAGAAAAAACCTATCAATTGCTGGAACGCGCTAATATCCCGACGGTCAACGTGGTCGGTTCTTATTTCAAAGGGGCTAAAATTACTCTTGAGGCGGCTTTTTTTGAGTCGGCCTATGAATTAAGTCGCCATTTATTGGAACGGGGTTATCACCATATTGGTTTTATCGGTGCTCATATGGATAACCGCCTGCAACGCCAACAGCTGAATGGTTGGCATAAGGCGATGTTAGAGCATTATAAAAATGCGGACCAGACGGTCACTACGCCTGAGACGGCCAGTTTACAGTTTGGCCGCTATGCACTGACAGAAATACTCCAGCGCCAGCCAGAATTGGATGCGGTGATATGCAGTCACGAAGATATTGCACTCGGCGTATTATTTGAATGTCAGCGCCGGTTGTTGAGAATCCCAAGCGGCATTGCGGTGGCATGTTTAGATGGCTCTGATAGTTGTGATCAAACCTATCCAACATTGACTTCAATGCGCATTGATTACAAAAAAATGGGGAAAGAAGCCGGTAAGATGCTGATTGATATGCTGGATAATGATGAAGATGGCGAGCCGGTAAGCCAGAATTTCAGCTATAAATTTGAACCGCGGCAAAGCACTTGAAGATAGAACCAAGCTTTGAAGGAAAGCCGCCCCGAAGGACGGCTACCTATTTTACTTGCCTGATGTGTTGATGATTACCGTGATTGAGTTGTTGAAAATACTCCAACCCCCATTCCAGGATGTTAACAACGCACCAAATACAACGAGCACAATACAAAAGTATCGTTTCATTGTGCGGTCCATGCTTAGACCGCTTCACGCCAGCACCATCGGCGACACTGCCGTGAATACAAGCACGAGAGTGTGCCTGTGTTTACGGCCGTTGGAACTCCTTTCCTTAAACCGATGCCCGCTTGCTTAGGGCGGCGAAAAGGCCCAGCGCGATTGTACACCAATATTGAGTTGTTCAGCATTTGACAATCAACCACAAGCGAGACAATATACTCAGCACGAGAGTGTGCTTGCGTTACAACGGCAATACAAACCTGCTGGAAAGGCCGCTTACCGGACCAGCGCAGAAAAACCGTCTTTATGGCGGTTTTTTTGTGTCCGCGCTTGCCCTAACACAATAAAAATCCGGCAAATAAATATCCTCCGGCATAGCCGGAGGTTTTTCATATGCGCCTGTAAGGCTCTGTTGCCAGCCGCGCCCTAACAGGCGCATCGCGATCTGACATTTGCATTTATGGATTACTTACGGCCCGTAAACGGGCTCCCCGGATAGGGGATCGAGAGTTGCTCACCCATTTTATCCTCTTCCAACTGGTGCTTTATGTATTCTTGTATCCTGGCTGTATTTTTCCCAACCGTATCAACGTAATACCCTCGACACCAGAACTCCCTGTTACGGTATTTGAACTTCAAATCGCCAAACTGCTCATAAAGCATCAGGCTGCTCTTTCCTTTCAGGTATCCCATAAAACCCGACACACTCATTTTGGGCGGGATTTCCAGAAGCATATGGATGTGATCCACACAGCATTCTGCTTCCAGAATATTCACGTTTTTCCATTCGCACAGCTTTCTCAAGATACTGCCTATCGCTTTGCGCTTTTCCCCGTAGAACACCTTTCTTCGGTACTTCGGCGCAAAAACTATGTGATATTTACAGTTCCATCGCGTGTGCGCTAAGCTCTTTTCGTCCCCCATTGGGACCCCCTTTTGATTTCTTGTTTGACCATTGCAGTTGCCAGACCGCAAGGTGTTTTAACAAATCAAAAGGGGTTTTTATATCCGGCTCAAAGCTGGAAGCTTTACGGAACCCCCAGCCTAGCTGGGGGTTTTCTATGCACAATAAAAACGCCAGCACGAGGCTGGCGTTGGTGTTTCTTATACATACTTAATCGTGAAATTAAGATGCGCTAGCGTCAGCCTGAGCTGATTGAATTGCCGTCAACGCCACGGTATAGACGATATCGTCTACCAATGCACCACGAGACAAGTCGTTAACTGGCTTGCGCATGCCTTGCAGCATCGGCCCGATGGAAATCAGGTCGGCAGAACGTTGTACCGCTTTATAGGTGGTGTTACCGGTGTTCAGATCAGGGAAGATGAATACTGTCGCTTTACCGGCAACTGGCGAGTTAGGCGCTTTGGATTTAGCCACATCTGCCATGATTGCCGCATCATACTGCAACGGACCATCAATGATCAGGTCTGGGCGTTTTTCCTGTGCCAGACGAGTTGCTTCACGCACTTTTTCTACGTCGCTACCTGCACCAGAGTTACCGGTGGAGTAAGAGATCATCGCTACACGCGGTTCGATACCGAATGCCGCCGCAGAATCAGCTGATTGGATAGCAATTTCTGACAATTGCTCAGCTGTTGGATCCGGGTTAATCGCGCAGTCACCGTAAACCAGAACCTGGTCAGGCAGCAGCATGAAGAACACAGAAGAGACCAGTGAACTGCCCGGTGCGGTTTTGATTAACTGCAACGGTGGGCGGATAGTGTTTGCGGTGGTATGAACAGCACCAGATACCAGACCATCAACTTCGCCTTTCTCCAGCATCAGTGTGCCGAGAACTACGTTGTCTTCTAGTTGCTCACGAGCAACCACTTCGGTCATGCCCTTGCTCTTACGCAGTTCAACCAGACGTGGAACATACTGCTCACGCACTGCAACTGGATCGATGATTTCAACGCCTTTACCCAGCTCAACACCTTGAGCCGCAGCAACACGTTGAATTTCTTCCGGATTACCCAGCAGCACACAAGTCGCAATACCGCGTTCAGCACAGATAGCCGCAGCTTTAACTGTACGTGGCTCATCACCTTCTGGCAGTACGATGCGTTTGCCGGCTTTACGTGCCAACTCGGTCAGCTCATAGCGGAATGCTGGAGGAGACAGGCGACGTGAACGTTCGGATGTGGCGCTCAGAGAATCAATCCACTCACTGCTGATATGGCTGGCAACGTAGTTTTGCAGTTTCTCAACACGTTCATGGTCATCTGCTGGCACTTCCAGATTGAAGCTTTGCAGGCTCAGAGAAGTCTGCCAAGTATTGGTATCAACCATAAATACTGGCAGGCCAGTTTGGAAGGCACGATCACACAGCTTTTTGATTGGCTCATCAATCGCATAACCGCCAGTCAGCAAAATGGCACCGATTTCAACGCCATTCATGGCTGCCAAACAAGCAGAAACCAACACGTCTGGGCGGTCTGCGGAGGTCACCAGCAGAGAGCCTGGGCGGAAGTGTTCCAGCATGTGTGGGATACTGCGCGCACAGAATGTCACCGATTTAACGCGGCGGGTTCTGATATCACCTTCGTTAATAATGCGCGCATTCAGGTGCTTACACATATCAATCGCACGGGTCGCAATCAGCTCGAAGCTCCATGGTACGCAACCTAGAACCGGCAGCGGGCTGTTGGCAAACAGCTGTTTTGGATCGATGCTCGCGACACTGGCCTTGGTGGAATCATCAAAGATTTCAGACAGGTCAGGGCGGGTACGGCCTTGCTCATCAACTGGCGCATTCAGTTTGTTAATGATAACGCCAGTGATATTTTTGTTTTTGCTGCCACCGAAGCTGGAACGAGCCAGTTCGATCCGCTCTTTCAATTGATCTGGTGAATCATTACCCAGCGCAATGACAAACACGATTTCCGCGTTCAGCGTTTTGGCAATTTCGTAGTTCAGTGCATTAGCAAACTGATGTTTACGTGTTGGCACTAAACCTTCAACCAGAACCACTTCGGCGTCTTTGGTGTTTTCGTGGTAACGGGCAACAATTTCTTCCATCAACACATCTTGCTGGTTAGAACTCAGCAAGTTTTCCACATGATTCATATTCAGCGGCTCAGCAGCAGTGATGCTAGAGTTTGCGCGAATGATAGTGGTGGTTTGGTCAGGTGCATCGTTACCAGCACGTGGCTGCGCGATTGGCTTGAATACGCTCAGGCGTACACCTTTTTGTTCCATGGAACGGATGACACCCAAGCTGACGCTGGTTAAACCAACGCTGGTGCCGGTAGGGATCAACATTATTGTACGGGACACGGCTAAACCTCTTTACGGTTATGCCCTTCGTCCTTAAAGCCGCAGGGTTGTTGGCTACGCTCATGCACCCGAATCACTGACCTAAGTCAGCTCATCGGGATTTATTTGCTTGCCGCCTACCTGCAACTTCAATGACTTTGGGAACATCCTTCGTCCTTAAAGCCGCAGGGTTGTTGGCTACGCTCATGCACTCGAATCACTGACCTGAGCCAACTCATCGGAATTTATTTGCTTGCCGCCTACCTGCAACTCTAGTGACTTTGGGTATATGTCAAAACTCTTACGCGGTCAGACGAGCGGCGTCTTGTGCGATGACCAGCTCTTCGTTGGTTGGAATAACCAGAGCCAGACGGCTGCCATCTTTGGTGATGGTGCCTGATTTACCAAAGCGTGCTGCCAGGTTGCGTTCATGGTCAATTTCAAAGCCTAACAGGCCCAGTTTGTCCAGGGTCAGTTCACGCACCATTGCTGCGTTCTCACCGATACCGCCGGTGAATACCACGGCGTCCAGACGACCATCCATCAGTGCAGTGTAAGCGCCGATGTATTTCGCCAGACGGTGGCAGAACACATCCATTGCGCGACGTGCATCGGCTTTGGTTTCGTAGTTGTCTTCAACATAACGGCAGTCGCTGGTGACTTCAGTCAGGCCCAACAGGCCAGATTCTTTGGTCAACAGTTTGCTGATCTGTTCCATGGTCATGCCCATCGCATCATACAGATGGAAAATGATAGCTGGATCAATATCACCACTACGGGTGCCCATGACCAGACCTTCCAGTGGCGTCAGGCCCATAGAAGTATCAACACATTTACCGTTACGCACCGCAGTAACTGAGCCGCCGTTGCCCAAATGGCAAGTAATTACGTTCAGTTCTTCCAGTGGTTTGTTCAGAGTTTTTGCTGCTTCCTGGCTCACGTAGAAGTGGCTGGTACCGTGCGCGCCATAGCGACGGATACCGTTTTCTTTGTATAAGCTGTACGGCAGGGCGTAGAGATAAGACTCTTCCGGCATGGTCTGGTGGAAGGCAGTGTCAAAGACTGCAACATTTTTATCAGCCAGATTCGGGAAGGATTTCAATGCTTCAGCGATACCAATCAGGTGAGCTGGGTTATGCAGAGGTGCAAACGGGATGGAATCTTTGATACCCTGAATAACTTCTTCGGTAACGATAGCTGATGCAGTGAATTTCTCGCCGCCATGAACAATACGGTGACCGATAGCCGTCAGTTGAGCGGAAAGCTCTGGTTTTTGTGCCAGAATAGTATTAACAATGAAATTCAGTGCTTCGCTGTGTGCTGCACCAGCACCCAATGCTGCTTCCTGTTTGCTGCCGTCCAGTTTCCATTTGATACGGGCTTCCGGCAGATGGAAGCATTCGGCTAAACCAGAGAGGTGTTCTTCACCATTGGTCGCGTCGATGATAGCAAATTTTAGGGAAGAGCTACCGCAGTTAAGAACCAGTACTAGCTTACTCGACATGGAAGTACCTATTTATAGTCGTGTTCGACATGTGTTTTTTGCATGATCGATACAGATAATGTATCGGGGAACAAAAACAGCGAAAACACGTGGTTAATAAAACGTCAATCTATCCAAAAGCGTAGCGCATATTGGCGTCGACATTAATGATTAACATCATGCGATAGCGAAAAATGCATGATGAAGGAAAAATCGCCGATTTAGTATTAAGAACAAACGTTAACGCCTGGTGGTAAAAGCCCGCGCGATTTAACAAAATTGATTTAAATGCTGCAAAAAGTTGACATATTTAGCGTCATCTTCTAGCGGCCAAAAGGCCGGACTAGGATACCGATAGCGCCGCCTAAAAACAAAATATATTTAACAGACTAATTTTTAGTTAGTGGATTACAAAAAAAATTTTAATCTTTGTTTGTGAAGTTGAGGTGAGCCATGACAACAAAACCCTCTGATTCCGTAAGTTGGTTTCAGGTACTCCAGCGCGGGCAGCATTATATGAAGACCTGGCCTGCTGATAAACGCCTGGCACCGGTGTTTCCCGAGAATCGTGTGGCGACCGCGACCCGTTTTGGTATCCGCTTTATGCCGCCGTTGGCCATCTTTACATTAACCTGGCAAATAGCTCTTGGCGGGCAATTAGGGCCAGCCATTGCCACGGCATTGTTTGCCTGCGGTTTACCGCTGCAAGGGTTATGGTGGTTAGGTAAACGTGCTATTACACCGTTACCACCGACATTATTGCAGTGGTTCCACGAGGTGCGAAATAAACTGGCTGAAGCCGGGCAAGCCGTCGCACCTGTTGAGCAAACGCCGACCTACCAATCTTTGGCTGATGTGCTTAAACGCGCCTTCAAGCAGTTGGATAAAACATTTCTTGATGATTTGTAAGTGTAGCCTTTGATTGGGCAATGTCGGGAATCCATACCGGGCTTTATCTGCAACCGGGGCTTTTTATGTATCTGATAAACAGCAGCGTAAAATCCCCTGTCAAATCAAAGTATGGCCCAACTCTGTATGCGATGATTTCCTCATTATTTATGTCTTAGGAGTTTAGTGATGGATATGACAAACGCCCAACGACTGATTCTGTCGAATCAGTACAAAATGATGACCATGCTGGATCCGGAAAACGCTGAGCGCTATCGCCGCCAGCAAACGATTGTCGAACGTGGCTTTGGTTTGCAGATGCGTGAACTGGACCGTGATTTTGGTGAAATGAGCGAAGATACTTGCCGTACTATCATTAATATCATGGAGATGCATCACGCACTGCAAGTCTCTTGGGATAACCTGAAAGACAAACAAGATTTAGATGAGCGCCGTATTGCGTTCCTTGGTTTTGATGCTGCTACTGAATCGCGTTACCTGAGTTATGTGCGCTTTATGGTGAATACCGAAGGCCGCTATACCCATTTTGACTCAGGAACACACGGTTTCAATTCCCAAACCCCAATGTGGGACAAATACCAACGTATGCTGGCTATCTGGCAATCATGCCCGCGCCAGTACCACTTGAGTGCTGTTGAGATTTCGCAAATTATCAATGCCTGATAGTGCGTAATGATCAAGACCTGAATTGACTAACGAGGATGTGCTTGTGGAGTGTAAAGGTTTTCTTTTTGATTTGGATGGGACTCTGGTTGATTCATTACCTGCTGTGGAGCGAGCCTGGATTGGCTGGGCGCAAAGTCGTGGCATTGATCCATCGGAAGTTCTAGAATTTATCCACGGGAAACAAGCAATTACCTCTCTTCGTCATTTTATGCCGGGTGCGAGTGATGCAGAACTTCAAGCAGAATTTTTGGCTTTAGAGCACATTGAAGCCAATGACACTGATGGTGTAACTGCTCTGCCGGGAGCGGTGTCATTGCTAGAGCGGCTGAACAGTTTGTCTATTCCGTGGGCGATTGTGACCTCAGGTTCGGTACCCGTTGCTTCTGCGCGCCGTGCGGCGGGCCATTTACCCGAGCCAAAAGTGTTCGTCACTGCTGAACAGGTGAAACATGGCAAACCTATGCCTGATGCTTACCTGCTGGGTGCTGAACGTTTAGGTTTGGCTCCGGCGGATTGCATTGTGGTGGAAGATGCACCAGCGGGAATATTGTCAGGGCTGGCGGCGGGTTGCCAGGTGATCGCCGTGAATGCACCTGCTGATACACCAAAACTGGATCAAGTTAATTTAGTTCTCAGCTCACTTGAACATATCGCTGTTGAAAAGACAGCAAATGGTGCGGCAGTTCGCTTTATCGGCTAATCACTTTGGTGAGTATTTTATTGAGAGCGCCTGATGGCGCTCTCAGACTGCTGACAAACCTCGATAACTCGATCTTGTAAGGTGAAGACAGGTAGAAGAGTAAAGCGTCCGCGCCAGGGAGGGCGCGGGTCGAGCCATCAGGGACGATTTTACGGCGTCTTTACGATCTGCCTGTTTTCACCGCTGCGGGTACTTTGTCATTAACCTCAGAGCGCCTGATGGCGCTCTTTTGCTTTTAGCGCGACAGGGGATGTGATGGCACTGAGGGGAGCGGCGCTAAGCTGCCTTCCAGGCTGTGAAGATTTTGTGGTTTTACCCGAATAATCCCCCCGCGCGGGCTATCAATGTCGGCGATAAGCATAAAAGAGAATGAAATAATCAAGGGCAATATCAGCGTCATTATTTTGCCATTTTTACCCTGCCGTGAACCATAGCCGACCAAAATACAACTACCAATTGCGATGAGAAACATCAATAGCCATGCCGCCATTGGTATTCTATTCCACCAAGCTGCTTGGGTGTAACCGGCTGAATTCAATACATCATTCATACCGGAAACCACCAAAGCGCGTACTGGATCTGGTTTTTGATTGACTGGTACAATCAATTCAGCCCATAGGGCATTCTCCAATTGATTAGTTTGGTCATTAATCTCTGTCAGATGGCTGTCATTGCGTGTGGTATAAAAAAGTATCCGTTGATCAAGATAGCGTATTAACAATGCCTTGGTGGTGACAGCGGATGCGGCTGGCAAATAATCGACACGCAAATATTCTGTCCCAATTGCATTGGCCTCTGCCTCTTCGTAATTTTTACGCAAATCATAGCGGCTGATCGCCATCGAAAAGCTAAAACCGATAATCAGGCCAAGCAGTGTCAGGGTAGCTCCTTGAATAACAGTAAAATTCTCACGGATATTCTCGTCCAAAATTTGTCCACGCCGAAAATATGCCTGACCGGCATAAGCCGAACACCACAACGTAGTGAATGATAAAATAAAAAGGACGAGCGGATAATCCGTGATGGTGCCCATTCAGTGCTCCTGCCGCCAGTTTTCAATTTGACTGCTCGAAAGACAGTATTCTCAGTATAGTCAGTCAGTTAAACGGCACTGAATATCTGAGAATTCCGAGCCTGTTTTTTTAATCGCTGAATACTGCATCACAAATTGGTTAATTATTTTTCAGAAAAAAATACAATTAATGCCGTTGTGGGATGGTAAGCGCATAAATTTACAGTCATTATTGATCTCAAACAGCGGTAGTGTCTTAATTTGATGATTTACTACCCTATACCCTTCATACTTCAAATTGCATATGCGTTGGCCGCCTTCCTGCAACTCGAATTATTTTGGGTATAGCTGGATATTCCTTTTCACTTTTTGCCAACGAGGCCATTTTGAACAGCGAACTATTGTGGGTGTTGACGCTACTTCTGATAGCTATTGTGCTGTTTACCACCAATAAACTGCGGATGGATGTCGTGGCATTATTGGTCATTATTGCCTTTGTCATGAGCGGCACGCTGTCATTAGGGGAGGCGACCAGCGGCTTCAGTGACCCTAATGTCATCTTGATTGCGGCATTGTTTGTCATTGGTGAAGGGTTAGTGAGAACCGGCGTCGCCTATCAGGTGGGGGATTGGCTGGTAAAAGTTGCTGGCCACAGCGAAACCAAAATGCTGGCGTTACTGATGGTGACTGTGGCGGGGTTGGGAGCCTTTATGAGCTCAACCGGCGTGGTGGCGATTTTTATCCCGGTAGTATTAAGTGTCGCCAGTCGGATGAAGATTTCGCCCGGGCGATTAATGATGCCGCTAAGTTTTGCCGGGCTTATCAGTGGCATGATGACGCTGGTCGCGACGCCACCCAATATGGTGGTGAACAGTGAGTTGCTGCGCGAAGGTATTAAAGGTTTTGGTTTCTTCGGCGTGACGCCGATTGGCTTTATCATCTTGTTGATGGGGGTTGGCTACATGTTGGTTGCCCGCCACTGGTTGGGCGGAAAGCCGGAAAGTTCAGAAAAAGAGCAGCAATGGAAGCGCCGTACCTTCCGTGATCTTATCCGCGATTATAAACTCACCGGCCGCGCCCGCCGTTTGGCTATTCGCCACGATTCTCCTTTGATTGGCCGTTCTCTTGATGAGCTACATTTGCGCGCCCGCTATGGGGCGAATGTGGTCGGGATTGAGCGCTGGAAACGTTTTC